>NZ_JAMPRR010000018.1:0-231465 GCF_028483405.1 Providencia sp. PROV076
TACATATTTGTGTATGCTCCCCGAGCTATCCTCGCTGGTCGCCTAGTCACAACTCAAACTATTTAGCATATTAACGCAGTAACTAAATGAAAATAGTGTTTGGTTGATGATTTCTAATAAGAGTGTGTTATTATTTGTACTAGTTAAATAGTATGGGTGGATAAACGATGACAGCAAATCAACAACATGACCCGGCACTGACTGCCGATGAAAACGCTGACTGGCTGCGCTTTGTGAATTTATTACAATTGGCATTTGAACAAGATATTCATTTGCCAGTTCTTCAGTTATTACTTACGCCAGATGAGCGCACAGCGTTAGCGACTCGCGTTAAAATTGTGCAAGAATTGATGCGCGGTGAAATGAGTCAAAGAGAACTGAAAAATGAGCTAGGAGTGGGGATAGCAACTATTACTCGGGGTTCGAATAGCTTAAAGTCAGCGCCTATTCCTGTGAAGGAGTGGTTGGAGCAACAACTCCTCTAAAATATTCGTCATACTTCGTACTGTGACGTTGTTGACTGCTCTCGGCTACTCGGGTCACATACTTATGTATGCTCCCCGAGCTATCCTCGTTGGTCGCCTAGTCACAGCACGAATTATTTAGAATATAAATACGCGTCATATTTTGCGCTGTGGCGTTGTTGGCTGCATTTGGTTACCCGAATCACATACTTGTGTATGCTCATTGGGATAACCTCACTTGCCGCCTAGCCACAATCCAAACTATTTATCGTATTGGTATTTATCGTATTTCAAATTAATAGTCACAAAAAAAGTATGGTTTCCCATACTTTAGTGTGAAAAGAGTGGTGTTTAATCGCACATGCAATTTTAATTATTTTAAGTATAATTAATCTTCTACTTGGTTTAGCTCTTTATAAATTTCATGCTTAATGGGAACCAAGGCCAATATCAAGGCTTGTTGGTAAACACTGGTGCGAGTTAATACCCCGTCAGTGAAAAAACCAATGGCACCACCTTGTTGTTTGATATTATCGATGCCTGTTAAAAAGGCCATTTCATCGCCGAGTTCACGGCCTTCACGAATACCCGCCAGAATTTTTTCTGGGATCATAATACTGGCAGAGCGGGATTCACCACGTATTTGCTTATGTTCAATTACTATCCAAGCAAATGTCATATCGTCTTCGATACCCGCTTCAATACCAACCCAAAAATCCGCTTCAGGGCGAACTTGCCTAGAGGCCATCACGCGTTGTCTAGCCCCAGTACGGGTTTCATTATTACCGATAGGTTGCTGTGGAACACTGCTATCGACATTAATATCTTCAATTTGATAACTGCCAGCCCCAAAAACAGCATCGAAAGCAAGATGGATCGCTTTAATTTTGGCAGGATTAGTCGTTGCAGCTATAACTTGGTACATTAATTATTTTCCTTTGAACACATACTTCGAAAAGTAATAACGGAACACATCTATGTTACAGGTTTATCTTGTTCGCCATGGCGAAACTGAATGGAATTTAGCTCGTCGCATCCAGGGACAATCCGATAGCCCTCTGACCGCCACTGGACGACTGCAAGCAAGGCAGGTGGCTGAGAGGATAAAGTCAGAAGGCATTACCCATATTATCACTAGTGATATGGGACGCACACTGGAAACTGCACAAATAATTGCAAGTGTGTGCGGGTGTGAAATTACCACAGAACCGCGTCTACGTGAACTAAATATGGGCGTTCTTGAGCAAAGAGCAATAGAGTCGTTAACGCCAGAGGAAGAACAGTGGCGTAAAAGCTTAATTGATGGCACACGTGGAGGACGAATTCCAGAGGGTGAATCAATGGAGGAGCTGTATACACGCATGTTTGCAGCACTAAATAGTTGTTTAGATTTGCCTGAAGGTAGCCGCCCGTTGATTGTTAGCCATGGGATTGCGTTGAGTACGTTAATTAGTCGTATTATGGGGGTTCCGGCTTATTCAGAACGCCGCCTTCGTTTACGTAACTGTTCGTTATCTCGTGTTGATTACCAAAACAGCCCATGGTTGGCGAATGGTTGGATAGTTGAAACGGCAGGTGAGGTCACACATTTATCGCAGCCGGCTCTTGACGAACAGCAAGGCTAACGATTTAGAAAAAGGAGTTTCAACAAACTGAAACTCCTCTGCTTTAAGGGGTCGCGGCCGAACCTGTTTTGATAGGAACATAATAATCAAAGGTATCGATATGTGTTTTGGGGTCATCATCTTCAAGGGTGACATGACGTAAATCGATGTTTTTTAATCGATAATGTTCGATGTCATAACCTGGTCGACGTGTTAAATTCAGCTTAGGCAGATATACACCATAAATTTGGTATAAAAACTCTTGTAATGCATCTCGAGTTGGCGTCCCATTGAATGAAAATTTAACATAATGGCCACTTGGTAACGTTAAGCTCGAGTATTGGTCTGTGTTAAAACTCGCATCTTCAGGTTTTACCGCCGTGGTATAGAACACCGTTTGTTCATCTTCTTTTTCTGGATTATGAATGGCATGGTGCAAGCCAAAAACTTCAGACGCAATCGTCGTCGTATTATCCAAATAGTAGTGCCAAAATGTTTGGCGCATTTGCGAACAAGCGGTCGACCACTCTTCTAACGCATAAGAACAACTTTGTTCCAAGCCAACCAGCTCTTGCTCTGGCATTTGTAGGAATTCATGTTCAATATTGGTGTGATTATCTAAAATAATCGGTGGGCAAATACCTGCCGCACACCACTCTTCATTCCGGCGGTAAAAAGCAGGGGTTAGGTTAAATTGCTTTTTAAAGGCTCGAGTAAAAGTTTGTTGCGAATCAAAGCGATACTGCAACGCAATATCAAGAATTGGTCGGCTTGTTAGCCGCAATGCCACAGCAGCTCGAGAAAGCCTTCTGGCTCGAATATAAGCACCAATCGCTTGGTCAGTCACCTCTTTGAACATTCGTTGTAAATGCCACTTTGAGTAGCCCGCTTTTGCGGCAACATTATCTAGCGAGAGTGGTTTATCTAGGTTGTCATCTATCCAGCGAAGCAAGTCGCGAATAATATTAGTTTGATCCATGTATATCCCCAGCCAATGCGACTTATAGAACAGATATAATCTATCAATGAATGGCTATTCTATATCAAGTTATCTTTTTCGTTTATAGTAAATGAGTTGTATTTGATAATTAGTTAAGAAAGTGAATAATAAGTCTTGTTTTACTACGAGGTTTTACCGATTTTTAGTTGAATAGGAAATTCAGTATGCGTTGTTCCAGATTAAAAAATATCGCACTTACAGCATTATTATTAGCGTTGCCGAGCATGACATTTGCTGAAGAAATCGGTTCAGTCGATACTGTTTTTAAAATTTTCGGCCCTGACCATAAAATTGTCGTTGAAGCATTTGATGACCCTGATGTTGAGAATGTCACTTGCTATTTAAGTCGTTCAAAAACAGGGGGGATCAAAGGGGGTTTAGGGTTAGCGGAAGACACCTCTGATGCTGCAATTTCATGCCAGCAAGTTGGACCGATTGAGTTAAGCGACCGTGTCAAACGCAAACCGACGAAAGGGCAAGTTGTCTTTCAAAAACGAACGTCTTTAGTCTTCAAAAAATTACAAGTTGTACGTTTTTACGATCCAAAACGTAATGCATTAATTTATTTGACTTATTCAGACAAGATGATCGACGGTTCACCAAAGAATGCGCTAAGTGCAGTGCCGATTATGCCTTGGTGATAACAAAAAACGGTTGAGTCGATGTACTCGCAATAAAAATGGCTCGCCAATAAAAAATCCGTTGCCTAAAAGACAACGGATTTTGATAATCAGTAAATAATTAGCTTGCTAATTATTCGTCTAAATCACCGCAGAAGCGATAGCCTTCACCGTGGATGGTTGCAATGATTTCTGGTGTGTCAGGTGTCGATTCAAAATGTTTACGAATACGACGGATCGTGACGTCAACAGTTCTGTCGTGTGGTTTTAATTCACGGCCAGTCATTTTCTTCAGCAGGTCTGCACGAGTCTGAATTTTTCCTGGGTTTTCACAGAAATGCAGCATCGCACGGAATTCACTACGGGGTAATTTGTAGTGCTCACCCGCAGGGCTGACTAATGAACGGCTATTGATGTCTAATTCCCAACCATTAAATTTATAGCTTTCTACTAAACGGCGTTCTTCAGTACCGCCCGCTAAATTCATTGTACGGGACAGTAAGTTGCGCGCACGAATAGTCAGTTCACGTGGGTTAAATGGTTTAGTGATATAGTCGTCAGCACCAATTTCAAGGCCAAGGATTTTATCCACTTCGTTATCGCGTCCTGTTAGGAACATTAACGCAATGCTTTCTTGCTCACGTAGTTCACGAGCAAGTAATAAACCGTTTTTACCTGGTAAGTTAATATCCATGATGACTAAATTGATGTCATGTTCAGAGAGAACATTATTCATCTCTTCGCCATCAGTTGCCTCATGAACCACATAGCCTTCCGCTTCAAAGATGCTTTTCAGCGTATTGCGTGTGACAATTTCATCTTCAACAATCAAAATGTGTGGGGTCTGCATAGTTGCTACCTAAAGTATTAAAATAAGAATACTGAACTCACAATCCGTTTCCAGTTAGGTGGTTATTAATATTGTTCTCTGGAAAAACACGTTTATGAGTATAAATTTGTTTTGAAATTCAACAGTGACATTATGTTGCCATTTCAGGCAAAAGACTTTAACAACAAGTCAAAATATAAGCACTTTCCCAATATTGTACTGTTAACAGCAATATAACAGCTAATACTGCATTTACCACCTAAAAAACTAACTTTTGTTGATACATATCAAAATCAATTGTAGCACGTTAACAAAAATTGTTAGGTAGATAATTATATAAATTAATGCGGTGTTTAGGAATCAGATAGCGTCTAAAAAAAGGGAGTAGCTGATGCATAGGGGATGCTTCGGATTGGTATTAATGAATATAGTCTTCAATGAGTTAAATATACCATTATAAATAATGTTTAATTTGTGACTTACCTCCGATTTCGAAATGTTATTTTAATACAAAAAAAGGTGAAAAATTTATCTTGTTAGCGATAACGGGATGCAAATATTCAGTTTGTGAGCTTTTATGTTATTTAATTAGGAAAGATACTTATTTTATTTTGTCGCGGGTGGTTTTTAACAATCACCTAGCATTTGTTTGTAATTTAACCAGATGAAGAAGTATGGGTTTTAAGTGTAAGTACTTACTTTGCAATTTATTGTCATTAGTGGTTGTAGGCTGATGACTATGAATGGTAAGTGGTAAGAAATATATGAGCTAAATACGTGGGGTGAGTGGGTCATTTTTACGCATTTTTTCATCTTGGTTCTCTTCACAAGAAATGGCTAAAGGTCATCTGTGTTGTCTGTTTTATAGGCAATTTCGTTTTTTGTTGGTTAAAAAATTATTCATCTTGAAATTTTAATTATTTTGGTTTTTAAAACCAATATTGGTGTTATGGATATCTTTTTGGGGAGGTGTTTTTCATGCTGGTAGATAATTTATCAAGTAAAAAAAGGGTTTTAAAAGGGATGTTTTACAAATAAATTTGACAAAATATACCAATTGCTTTAACCGTATAGGGAGAAACTTAAAGAATCTAAGAGACAGACAGAATCTATGCGTAATATCAGCCTGACTATTATTATTACCACCACCACCGTAACCACAGGAAACGGGGCGGGCTGACGCATCCAAAAAATAAAAATGAAAAAGCCCGCATACTTAACCGATGCGGGCTTTTTTTTGGTGTTAATTCAGGAGAGAAATACCATGCGTGTGCTTAAATTTGGCGGTACTTCGGTTGCAAATGACGAACGAGTACTGAATGTTGCTGACATCGCTGAAGGCAAATTAGCAGATGGACAAGTGGCTTTGGTGTTATCCGCGCCAGCAAAAATCACTAACCATTTGGTTGCTATGATTGAAAAAACGGTTGCAGGACAAGATGTCATCACGCATGTTAATGATGCTGAAATGATTTTTGCTAACCTTTTAAAAGGATTAAAAGAAAAACAACCTGGTTTTGAATATGACCGGTTAAAAAAACTGACAGAGCACGAATTCGCGCAAATCAAACAAGTACTGCATGGTATTACTCTTCTCGGACAGTGTCCAGACAGCATTAACGCATCAATTATCTGCCGTGGTGAGAAACTCTCTATCGCAATTATGGAGTCTGTGCTAAAAGCACGCGGTCATAATGTGACCGTCATTAACCCTGTTGAGAGCTTACTCGCGAAAGGCCACTACCTTGAATCTACAGTTGATATAAATGAGTCAACAAAACGCATTTCTGATTTAAATATACCGAAAGATCATTTTGTCCTAATGGCAGGCTTCACCGCAGGTAATGAGAAGGGTGAATTAGTGGTATTAGGCCGTAATGGGTCTGATTATTCAGCCGCAGTGCTAGCGGCTTGCTTACGTGCCGACTGTTGTGAAATTTGGACTGATGTTGATGGCGTCTATACATGTGACCCGCGTTTAGTGCCTGACGCTCGTTTATTGAAAGGTATGTCATACCAAGAGGCCATGGAGTTATCCTATTTTGGTGCCAAAGTTCTCCATCCTCGTACCATCGCCCCAATTGCTCAATTCCAAATCCCTTGCCTGATAAAAAACACCACTAATTTAAGCGCGCCAGGCACTTTAATTGGTGATGGCCAAACTGACGACAGCACGCCAGTGAAAGGGATCACCAACCTGAATAATATGGCGATGATCAACGTATCTGGCCCCGGTATGAAGGGGATGGTCGGTATGGCTGCACGTATTTTCTCCGTCATGTCTCGTCGAGGGATCTCGGTTGTTCTGATCACGCAATCTTCATCAGAATACAGTATTAGTTTTTGTGTCCCACAAAATGAGTTAGTCAGAGCCCGTGCAGCACTGGAAGAAGAGTTTTACTTAGAGTTGAAAGATGGCGTACTTGAGCCACTGGATGTGATGGAGCAGTTAGCGATCATTTCTGTGGTGGGCGACGGTATGCGTACTTTGAAAGGCATTTCGGCTCGTTTCTTCTCTGCGTTAACTCGTGGCAACATTAACATTGTCGCTATTGCGCAGGGGTCTTCTGAGCGTTCTATTTCTGCCGTTATTGCCAATGACGCAGCCACAACTGCGGTACGCTTATGCCACCAAATGCTATTTAATGCAGAACAAGTTATTGAAGCCTTTGTCATCGGTGTTGGTGGGGTTGGTAATGCGTTAATTGAACAAATTCATCGCCAGCAACAATGGCTAAAACAAAAGCATATCGACTTACGTGTCTGTGGTATTGCGAATTCACGTGCAATGCTTACGGATATGCAAGGGATCGATTTAGGTAACTGGAAAGCGGAACTGGCGGAAGCGAAAGAGCCATTTAGCTTAAGCCGTTTAATTCGTTTAGAGCGTGAATACCATTTCTTGAACCCTGTCATTATCGATTGCACATCAAATCAGGAAATTGCAGAGCAGTATGTCAATTTCTTGAAAGATGGCTTTAATGTGGTCACACCGAATAAAAAAGCCAACACTTTGTCGATGGATTACTACCATCAGTTACGTGCGGCAAGTGAAACATCGAAACGTAAATTCCTCTATGACACCAACGTAGGTGCAGGTTTACCCGTTATCGAGAACCTACAAAACTTACTGAATGCAGGGGATGAACTAGTTCACTTTAGCGGAATTTTATCGGGTTCTTTATCATTCATCTTTGGGAAATTAGACGAGGGCATGTCTTTATCGGAAGCCACAACACTGGCTAAAGAAAAAGGTTTCACAGAGCCAGACCCTCGTGATGATTTATCAGGTATGGATGTGGCGCGTAAATTATTAATTTTAGCCCGTGAAGCGGGTTACAATTTAGAACTACAAGATATTGAAATTGAACCTGTTTTACCTGCTGATTTTGATAGCAGTGGTTCTGTTCCTGAGTTTATGGCTCGTTTACCACAACTGGATGCACAATTTGCACAGCGTATAAAAGCCGCAGAAGCGGAAGAAAAAGTGTTACGCTATGTTGGGTTAATTGAAGAAGGGCGCTGTCGGGTGAAAATCGTTGCTGTGGATGGTAATGACCCTCTCTTCAAGGTTAAAAATGGTGAAAATGCACTGGCCTTCTATACACGTTACTACCAGCCAATTCCTTTAGTATTAAGAGGTTATGGTGCAGGTAATGATGTTACTGCAGCTGGTGTATTTGCGGATGTGCTGCGTACCCTTTCATGGAAACTGGGAGTTTAATAAGTGATTAAAGTTTATGCACCGGCTTCAATTGGTAATGTGAGCGTCGGGTTTGATGTTCTTGGCGCTGCAGTTTCTCCAGCGGATGGCTCATTGTTAGGTGATTGTGTAACAGTTGAAGCGGCGGACACTTTTTCGTTGACGAATAAAGGCAAATTCGTTGCTAAACTTCCGAAAAAAAATGAACACAATATTGTTTACCAGTGTTGGCAATTGTTTTGTGAGCGCCTTGGTCGACCATTAAATGTCGCTATGACGCTCGAAAAAAATATGCCAATTGGTTCAGGGCTCGGTTCTAGTGCGTGTTCTGTTGTTGCAGCACTGATGGCGCTAAACGAATTTGCAGGGAAACCCTTCGATGATACCCAATTGCTTGGCATGATGGGGGAGTTAGAGGGGCGTATTTCAGGAAGTGTGCACTATGATAACGTCGCACCGTGTTTTTTAGGTGGTTTACAGCTGATTATCGAACAAAATGGCATTATTTCTCAGCCTGTGCCTGCATTCGAAAACTGGTATTGGGTCATGGCCTATCCTGGCATTAAAGTATCGACAGCGGAAGCGCGTGCGATCCTTCCTAATAGCTATCCCCGCCATGATATTGTAAATCATGGTCGATACCTATCAGGGTTCATTCATGCTTGTCATACAAACCAATCGTTACTTGCAGCAACGATGATCCAAGATGTTGTGGCTGAACCTTATCGTACACAACTATTACCCGGTTTTGCGGCAGCACGCCAGAATGCAAAAGAAATCGGTGCATTAGCTTGTGGCATTTCTGGCTCTGGGCCAACACTGTTTGCTATTTGCGATGAGAAGCATATTGCTGAAAAAATGGCGAGCTACTTGCAACAACATTATATTCAGAATGATGAAGGCTTTGTGCATATCTGCCGTTTGGATCTGGCCGGGGCAAGGACAATAGGGTAAATAATGAAACTGTATAATTTAAAAGATAACAACGAACAAGTAAGTTTTGCGCAAGCGGTTAAGCAAGGTTTAGGCAAGCAACAAGGTTTATTTTTTCCTCAAGACTTACCTGAATTCACTGCGACTGAAATCGACGAATTATTAAAATTAGATTTTGTCACTCGTAGCAGCCGTATTTTAAGTGCTTTTATTGGTGATGAGATCTCTCATGAGGAGCTCGCTGCAAGGGTCGAAGCCGCGTTTGCTTTTCCTGCGCCAGTTTCTAAGGTTGAAGATGATATCGCGACACTGGAGCTATATCATGGGCCAACACTCGCATTTAAAGACTTCGGTGGTCGCTTTATGGCTCAGGCACTGGGGCAAGTCGCTGGTGAGCAGCCAGTGACCATTTTGACTGCCACTTCTGGGGATACAGGAGCAGCTGTTGCACACGCATTCTATCGTCTTAAGAACGTCCAAGTTGTCATTCTCTACCCAGAAGGAAAAATTAGCCCGCTGCAAGAAAAACTCTTCTGCACGCTGGGTGAAAATATTCATACGGTTGCGATTAAAGATGACTTCGATGCATGCCAAGCATTAGTAAAACAATCGTTTGATGATGAAGAACTAAAAAAAGCGCTGTATTTAAATTCGGCTAACTCGATCAATATCAGCCGTTTATTAGCGCAAATTTGTTATTACTTTGAAGCTGTCGCACAGATCCCAGCAGAAAAACGGGATCAATTAGTGATCTCGGTTCCGAGTGGTAATTTTGGCGATCTTACAGCGGGTTTATTAGCTAAATCAATGGGCTTACCTGTTAAGCGCTTCATTGCAGCTACTAACGTCAATGATACTGTGCCACGTTACCTCGTTGATGGGCAATGGAAGCCAAAACAAACGGTAGCAACCCTATCGAACGCGATGGATGTTAGTCAGCCAAACAACTGGCCTCGTATAGAAGAGCTATTCCGTCGTAAAGGTTGGTCTCTTGATGAATTAGGGCATGGGGCTGTGAGTGACGAAGTGACTAAAGAAACAGTACGTGAATTAGATAAAAAAGGGTATTTATCTGAGCCACATGCTGCAGTTGCTTATCGTGTGCTTCGTGACCAATTGCAAGAAGGCGAGTTCGGGCTGTTTTTAGGTACGGCACACCCGGCTAAATTTAAAGAGAGTGTTGAAGAAATTCTTAATAAGGCAATACCTTTACCTAAAGAGTTAGCAGAGCGTGCGGAACTACCACTACTCTCACACTTTTTACCCTCTGATTTTACACAATTACGCACATTTTTAATGAAGTTAGCACCTAAGCAATAAATATTGCTAGAGTACAAAAAACGGAAGCGAAAGCTTCCGTTTTTATTGGTAATACCATATTTTATTAAGATAATTATAGGGTTTCATATTGCCACATCACTTATACACTTCTAACGGATTGGTTTGTCACATTGAGCTAATGCCATCGTGCCCGTCTCTACCGCCATCAGGTCCACCGCGTCCTCCTTTTCCTCCTTGGCTACCATTACCCCCATTGCCGCCATTACCACTACCAGAGCCGTTGCCCCCATTACCCCCGTTACCGCCATTAGTTCCACCATGCCCTCCATTTCCCCCATTGCCATTTACCGTTCCATTACCGCCATTCCCACCACTACCACCACCATCGCCATCACCGCCATTTCCACCATCACCTCCAGTTATACTGCCATTGCCGCCATTTCCTCCATTGCCATTACTGCCTTCTTCTGCGTTACCGCCATTGCTACCATTACCGTTATTTGATCCCGTTCCGCCATTTCCACCATTTTGACCATCACCCCCATGACCACCGTGACCCCCATGGCCACCATGACCACCTTGACTATCATTTCCAGCTTGGCCCGAATTCCCATTTTGTCCATAGCTTACAAAGCTAAAAAATTTAGAATAGTAATATTGGCCATGGAGTTTCGAACATACCTTATTATTAATTTCATTAATATTAAGTTCATTTTTTAATAAACAATTAGATGCAGTATTAAATAAGGAGTGAGAGTATGCTGAAAATGAAATAGAACTCATTAATAAGACACCAAGTGAGATGTAATTTTTATACATTATAAATTCCTCCGTTCCCCCCTCATCGAGTGAGGAGGGAAATATTTAGTGACTAGTTAAATTATCTACCGTTGCCGCCATTACCGCCATTGCCGCCATTACCACCATTGCCACCATTACCACCATGACCGCCATTCCCACCATTTCCTCCATGGCTTTGTTCGTAAACAGTAGAATAAGTAGAAATATTGTCAGAATGTTTTTCTTGGAAAGAAGTTGCAGATGATAGAATTGGGAATAATAAAGATACTATGACAATAGATGCTTTATACATATAAGATCCTCGTTTAAAAGTTTAAATTAAAATGAACTGCAATGAAATTGTAATTCATGGTTTTGAATAAGCAATTAGTTATTTATCTATGTGTGTAATTAAATTTGTTTTACGATAAATATAAAGTATTATGGCTTTTTTTTATTTTTTTGTTTTATATTAATAACAAATATTTAATTAGTTATATAACTAATAAACCCTTAGTAATTAAAGTAATTGATTAGCAATTGATGATGTAATATTTTATTTTATAATTAATTTTATAGTTGTGTGTGGGGTATTTTTTGAAAAAAAGGGTAAAGTGGGGCTTTTTAAATTTGGTCCCACTTTACTTTTGATTTAACCGCATATAGACCAGTATTTCCGAAGAGAGTATATTAAATGGATATAGGGCTATACATTATGAGGGAAATATTCTTTAAATTTTATTTGGTATCTTATTGCTTTTATTCGATGTTCAGCCAAACATCATCATCATCTCCATTTTTTACTTGAAACCAAACATCATCATCATCTCCGTTATAGGCTATTTTTAAGTCTATACTTAGGATAGGTGGCTCTGGCGGGAAGGGAAGAATAGGGGTAGCCAAAGAGAGTGCTGGAAATAATAAAGATGCAAGTATGATTGATTTTTTAAACATATAATCGCCTTTTAAAGTTAATATTAAAATGAACTGCCTAGAAATAATAAACTATTTTTTTTGATGTTCAATAAATAGCTTAATTTGTTTTTAATAAAAAATGAAATGGGTTTAATAAAATTGAATGCGAGGGGGTTAGGCTTATTTTGATTGATTTAAAACCATATTAATTAGTTATTTGATAATATGGTTTTAAAATTTCAATTAATTATTTTTTAAATTTTCTATTATTTTACTTTGAATCGATTCTGATGAGCTATTTTTATGAAAGCTTAACATAGTGACTGCTTTTTCATTTTCATTCATTTCGGAAAATGATTTCGCAACTTTTACTGCCGGTTGTTTATAGTTAGGTGATAGGCTTTGGTGGCGACTGATCATACTTTGCATTATTGGTGATGTATTGTTTTGCGTAAAACTCAATGCAGCAGCAGCTTGGGCGTGTTCATCTAACTCAAGGAATGACTGAGTTGAATTGATATCATTATTGGTCGAAATACCCGCTTTACTTAAATGGCTATTAATCGATTTTAAATTAGAATAAGAAGTATTGTTTTCAGTGAAATTTAATGCATTTGCAGCATTATAATGTATTTCTTTTTCAGTTTGAGCGGCAGATACATGTCCTGTTACAGCTACAAGTGTTAAAGCAAAAATAAATTTTTTCATTGTGAACCCTTATTAAGTTAAATAGTTTATCTTATAACTATAATAAGGCTTTATTTCTGTCTGAATACTGACAACAAAATGACAAAATTGCCATTTATGGTAGACATTCAATTTGGTTTCATAGGTAAAAATACAGTAAAGCGTGTTGAAAAATCATCTGATTTTACAGAGATCCTGCCTTTATGCGCTAATATAATTGATTTGACGATTGCCAACCCAATTCCACTTCCTTCATTTTTTCTTTGCCTTGATTTATCTACTCGATAAAATCTATCAAAGAGTTTTTCTAAGTGTTCTTCGGGTATTTTTATACCGGGATTGCTGATGATTAATTCAATACCCTCTTTTACATTTGAAATGTTAATGCTGACAGAGTCACCCCTTGGGGTGTAGCGGATAGCATTTGATAATAAATTAGTAATCGCTCTTCTTAACATGTCTTTATCGGCCATAATAGGACTAGTGTCCCCAATTAGCTTAAGTTTTATTTCATTCTCTTCAGCGAGATATTCAAAATAATCAAATATGAGCTCTATTTCAGTTTTAATATTAATGATTTTTTTCTCTGGGATAAGCCTATTATCATCTGCTTGAGCAAGAAAAAGCATATCAGAGATCATTCGTGATAGTCGGTTATATTCTTCCAAATTAGAATATAACACTTCAGCTAGCTCTTCTTTACTGCGGTTTTTACTCAAAGATATTTGAGTTTCAGTCATTAAATTAGTGATTGGTGTACGCATTTCATGAGCAATATCTGCCGAAAAATTTGTTTGCCTTACGAAAACATCTTCAATTTTTACTAACATCTGATTAAATGATTTTGTTAATTGCTTCAATTCATTAGGTACAGAATCAGGATCTAAACGGACGCTTAAGTTTTCGGATGTGACATTTTTTATTTCATCGCTTACATCTTTAAGGGGTTTTAATCCCTTTATCACAAGGAAATAAACGACAAGAATAGTAAATAAGCACAGTATAATTGCACTGATAATCAAACTGTTTATTAATGAGCTCAGATAATCATGATGAAAATTTAATGATAGCGCAGTAACTAATCGATATTGTTTAGGCTCTGAAGGAGGGCCCACTTGAATAAGACTTTCTGATAGACGATAATCTTTGAGCTCTACGTCTTGGTTATTTTTATCAGGATCATAATTTTTTAAGTGCGTAATAAGTTTATCTGTTGCATTGGGAGATACTAATATATTTCCTTTATTATCAATGAGATAAATGGTAACATCTTGATGCTCATTAATAATGGTTTTAATTCGTGCGTATTGCTCACTTTGTGGACCTGAATTGCCATTTAATAAGCTTCGGATCGTTAAATTCAACTGGTTAAGTGTGTATTCATCTTGCTGCTTAAAATGTAACATAACTGAGTTGATCATGATCGAGCTAAATAATAGTAAGGCGAGGGAGAGAGTAATACTGATCAAAACAATAAGACGAATTGAAATAGAGACAGGAGATCGAAACAGCTTAATCATTTTCAGGGATCTCGAGTAAATAGCCCATCCCTCTAATGGTATGAATCAATTTAGGTTCATAGCCTTGATCTATTTTAGCCCTCAGCCTTTTAACTGCAACATCAATGACATTGGTATCACTATCAAAATTCATATCCCAAACTTTTGAGGCGATAAGAGAACGAGAAAGAACTTCGCCTTGGTGAAGAATAAAAAATTCCAATAATGAAAATTCTTTACTGGTGAGTATAATTTTATCATTTTCACGTGTAACGCGTCGTTTGATCAGGTCAACATGCAAATTAGCAATGGTAAATTGTGTTTTTTGGATGCTGTTATTGCCTCTGCGTAATAAAGTTCTTACTCGAGCAAGTAGCTCAGAAAAATCAAATGGCTTAACAAGATAATCGTCAGCACCTATCTCTAACCCTTTGACTCGATGTTCAACATTACCTAAAGCAGTAAGCATGAGGATTGGCGTATTTTTTCCTGTATTGCGTAAGTTTTTAGCAATCTCCCAGCCATTAATATCTGGCAACATCACATCAAGAATAATTAAATCATAGTCTTCAGTTGTCGCCATAT
Source organism: Providencia sp. PROV076 (assembly GCF_028483405.1). Taxonomy (NCBI): domain Bacteria; kingdom Pseudomonadati; phylum Pseudomonadota; class Gammaproteobacteria; order Enterobacterales; family Morganellaceae; genus Providencia; species Providencia sp. PROV076. The sequence continues at coordinate 14,901 of NZ_JAMPRR010000018.1, forward strand.
GCAGGCCTGTAATGCCATTTTCGATTGCATCAACAATAAACCCGGACTCACTTAAGCCTTTAGATAAGTATTCTCTCGTTTTATGTTCATCTTCAACAATAAGTAGTTTCATCTCAGGCCCTGCAGTCAGGAAAACAATGTAATCATTCTAAGCACTATGGCAACGAAATGTAAAATGACAAATTTGTCATTTTCATGTCATGAATCTAACAGGAGGCCTTTTTTACTATAGTGACAATTTTAATCACTAGAGGCATGGCTATACCATGTATTCCCCTAAAATATTAATAATAGCTTATGCCCTAATTTTGACTGGTTGTGTTTCGCTTGCCCCTGAATATCAACGCCCTAATTTTAATTTGCCTCATCAATTCAGTGGCAATCTTTCTGATGTAGTAACGCGGGATAAAACAGCGCGGGATAAAACAGAATTAGCAATACCAAGTTGGTCTCAATTTATTCAAGACCCACAAATGAAAAGCGTGATAGAAATTGCGCTTGAGAAAAACAGTGATTTATATCTTGCGGCCTTAGATGTAGAAGAAGCTCGTGTGCGTTTTGGGCTAGCAGGAGCAGAAAAATATCCTCAAATTAGTTCATCGATGAGCGGCGATTATGGCCAATCATTAGCGTCTGGGTCATCCTTTAATAAGAAATACAGTGCAGGCGTTGATATCAGTTATGAACTGGATTTTTTTGGGCGTATTAAAAACTTATCTGATGCCGATAAAGCAAAGTTTATTGCTTCTCAAGAGATGAAGCGTGCGACACAAATTATCACAATCAAAACGGTAGCAGAGGCGTATTTAGATGTGGTGTATAACCAGAAATTATTATTAATTGCGCAAGAGACGAAGCAAAGCTACCTCAATAGTCAATCGATTGTAATGCAAAAAGTGGCGGCAGGAAAAGCCGCGCTATCAGACCTAGAACAAGCTAAAGGGCAAGTACAGTCTATTTCTATTAATATCGAAAAAATTGAAAGTGAAATTGCAAAAAATGAAAATTTACTGAATTTTTTGACAAATGACTATGTAACAAAAATAAATTTAGATCTAGGACGCTACGAGCCAAACTATCCTTTAATTACAACTCCTTCAGATATTCCCTCTGAAATATTATTAAAACGCCCAGATATTATGGCTGCGGAGCAAAATATTATTTCTGAGAATGCCAGTATAGGTGTAGCAAGAGCCGCTTTCTTTCCTTCTATTTCCTTTAATACAGGAATTGAAAACAGTAATGATTCTTTAACAGGGTTATTTGATTCTTCAAATGGTATTTGGAATTTTATTCCTAAAATTACGCTACCTATTTTTACTGGTGGCACAAATAGCCGAAATTTAGAATTAGCAAATATCAGAAAAAATAAAGCAATAGCTAATTACGAAAAAAGTATTCAAGTAGCATTTCGAGAAGTGAAAGATGCTTTAGTGATCAAATCGAGTTTAGAAAAACAACTCATCTCCCAAGTGCAATATGTCAACACGCTGCAAAACGTCTTAACACAGAAACAAGCGAGTTATCGATATGGCAGTTTGAGCTATTTCGATGTTCTTGAAGCACAGCGTAGCTTATTTACCGAACAACAAAATTTATTGATGTTGAAAATTGAACAGCAGAAGAATGAAATAAATTTATTCTCTGCATTAGGTGGCGGATTAATAAAATCATGAGGGTAACAATGAAAAAATTAAATACAGTATTTTTTGCAATTTCAATGGCGATGTTAACAGCAACTAGTTATGCAAATGCTGCTGAACATAACCACTCTATTTATCCAGAAAAAGTCACAGAGCCGACAATCAATACCGAAGGAACGCTAATCTCGATTGATAAAGATAATAAAAAGTTAACAATAAATCATAAAGAAATTCAAAGTATTGGCTGGCCACCAATGACGATGCGTTTTACCTATGAAGATGAAAATATGATCAACGGCTTACAAGAAAATGATGAATTAAAATTTTCATTTGTACAACAAGGCAATCTTTCAATGTTGAAATCCGTCGAAAAGATAAACTAAATAGGTAGAGAGATGTTATGTCATTAGTTAACCTGACCAAACTGCTATTGGTAATTATTTTATCGAGCGTTATTTCAATTTTATTTTACCGATATTTTTTCGTTGTAGAAAATAATAGCCAACCAGTTGAAAAACAAGAACGCACCGTATTGTATTGGTATGACCCGATGTATCCCAATACCAAGTTTGATCAACCAGGGAAATCCCCGTTTATGGACATGGATCTTGTTCCTAAATATGCGGATGAAAACTTGGCTTCAGCGAATAGCAAAGGGATAACAATTAACCCAACACAGACACAAAATTTAGGACTTAAAACGGTGGATGTAAAGTGGGGGAAATTAAGCTATGACTTAACATTTCCAGGCGAAATTGCATTTAATGATCATCAATTCGCTATCGTGCAAGCGCGAGAAAATGGTTTCGTTGAAAAAGTTTACCCATTCACCGTTGGTGAGAGGATCCAAAAAGGGGTTCCTATTGCTGATCTAACGATCCCTGCATGGGTTGAAGCGCAAAGTGAATACCTTGCACTCAAGCAGATGAATGCGAGCCAGCAAGATCTTAATAGCGTCATTGAGCGTTTACGTTTAAATGGCATGCCAGAGGGAGCACTTTCTCAGTTTATTAAAACAGGAAAAGTCCAATCACGTTTTACGATCCAAGCACCTATTTCAGGGGTAATTACTGCACTTAATCTACGTTTAGGGATGAACGTATCTAAAGAAGTTGTTATTGCACAAATACAAGGAACAGATCCATTATGGATTAATGCCTCTGTTCCTCAGTCAGTTGCTGAATTACTGAATAAACAAACAGAATTTACAGTTTCTATTCCCGCTTATCCTTCACAGTTATTTACTGTAAAAAACTGGCTGATATTACCTAGCGCAGACCAAGCAAGTCGTACAATTAATATTCGTACAGAAATTGCGGACCCTAGCCATTTATTAAAACCGGGTATGACTGCATATTTGAATTTAGTTGCAGAAGGTAATGAAAGTTTATTGATCCCTTCACAAGCCATTGTGGATTCAGGGAAAGAACAACATGTTATTGCTGTTGGTGAGAATGGTGAATTTATTCCGAAAAGAGTACGAGTGCTCAGTGAATCTCAACAAATGACGGCAATATCTGAAGGGCTACAAGTGGGTGAGCATATTGTGACTCAGGGGATTTTCCTGATTGATTCCGAAGCGAATATTGCGGGAGCATTAGCCAAGATGGAAGCACTTCCTGAACCTTCAGCGTCATCTAATCATTCATCACATAAATCTCAGGAGTAGAGTATGTTGGAATGGATTATAAGACGCTCAGTCGCTAATCGCTTTTTAGTCCTAATGGGAGTCATGTTTTTAGTTATTGCGGGTATTTGGAGTATCCGCAGTACACCTGTTGATGCATTACCTGACTTATCTGATGTACAAGTGATCATCAAAACCACTTATCCAGGGCAAGCGCCCCAACTGGTCGAAAACCAAGTCACATACCCAATAACGACGACGATGTTATCTGTGCCGGGAGCAAAAACGGTACGGGGTTTTTCTGCATTTGGTGACTCATATGTTTATGTTATTTTTGAAGATAATACAGATTTATACTGGGCTCGTTCACGCGTTTTAGAATATTTAAATCAAGTCCAAAACCAATTGCCAAAAGGTGCGGTAGCCTCTATTGGCCCTGATGCGACAGGGGTTGGCTGGGTTTTTGAATATGCTTTAGTGGACAAAACAGGAAAGCATAATCTAGCTGAACTGCGCTCATTACAAGATTGGTTTTTGAAATATGAATTGAAGGCTTTGCCAAATGTTTCCGAAGTTGCAACCGTCGGAGGTGTGGTTAAATCTTATCAAATCTTAGTTGACCCGCTCAAGCTCAGCCAATTTTCTGTGACATTACCTGAAATAAAACAGGCAGTTGAAATGGCTAACCAAGAAGCGGGTGGCTCATCGATTGAAATTGCTGAAGCTGAATATATGGTTAGAGCGAGTGGCTATCTTCAATCTATTGATGATTTCAATAAAATCTACCTAAAAACTCCCGAAAATGGCGTGCCAATTTACCTACAAGATGTTGCTCGAATACAGGAAGGCCCCGAAATGCGTCGTGGGGTTGCTGAGCTAAATGGGGAAGGCGAGGTAGTTGGTGGTATTATCTTGCTTCGCTCAGGTGAAAATGCACGCAATGTGATCCATGATGTAAAACAGAAACTTGAAGATTTAAATGCCAGTTTACCGGAAGGCATCGAAATTATCACAACTTATGATAGAAGTATTCTTATTGATAACGCGATTGATAATTTAAGCTATAAGTTGCTAGAAGAATTTATTGTTGTCGCATTGGTTTGCGCTATCTTCCTATGGCATTTCCGTTCTGCATTAGTCGCAATTATTTCCTTGCCTCTCGGATTATTTATTGCCTTTATTGTCATGCGTTATCAAGGAATAAATGCAAATATTATGTCATTGGGGGGGATTGCAATTGCTATCGGGGCAATGGTAGATGCCGCCATTGTGATGATCGAAAATGCGCATAAAAAATTAGAAAAATGGCAACATGAAAATGAAGGTAAAGCCATTGATAATGCCCAGCGTTGGAAAGTTATTACTGACTCTGCTGTTGAAGTTGGGCCGGCATTATTTATCAGTTTATTAATTATCACATTGTCTTTTATTCCTATCTTTACGTTGGAAGGACAAGAAGGCCGTTTATTTGGCCCACTCGCATTTACAAAAACCTATGCCATGGCGGGGGCTGCAGCGTTAGCGTTAATTGTGATTCCAATCCTAATGGGGTATTGGATCCGCGGTAATATTCCAAATGAAAATAAAAATCCACTGAATCGTTGGTTGATTGCTCTCTACAGTCCTATTCTAATTAAGGTATTAGCATGGCCGAAGACCACCTTATTAATTGGTTTCTTATCTTTATTTACCGTGATATGGCCATTAAAACATTTAGGGGGGGAATTTCTTCCTGCGATTAATGAAGGTGACTTACTTTATATGCCTTCAACACTGCCGGGAGTTTCGCCTGCCCAAGCGGCATTTTTACTACAAAATACAGATAAGCTAATCAAAACTATTCCTGAGGTCGATACGGTATTTGGTAAAGTCGGTAAAGCTGAAACGGCAACGGACTCAGCCCCTATGGAGATGATTGAAACAACGATACGTTTGAAGCCGCAAGCAGAGTGGCGAGAAGGGATGACACTTGAAAAAATTATTGATGAGCTTGATGAAACCGTGCGCTTGCCTGGGGTTGCAAACTTATGGGTTCCGCCTATTCGCAATCGTATTGACATGTTATCTACGGGAGTCAAAAGCCCTATAGGCATCAAAGTGTCAGGAAGAGATCTTGATGAGATCGATGCATTAGCCCAAGAAATTGAAAAAGTGACAAAATCGGTTCCCGGGGTTGTTTCTGTTTTGGCTGAGCGATTGGTTGGTGGGCGTTATATTGATGTCAAAATTGACAGAGAAAAAGCGGCGCGTTTTGGCATGAGTATCAGTGATGTACAAGTTTATATTTCAATGGCGACTGGTGGGGAAATGATCGGGGAAACGGTTGAAGGGATTGAGCGTTACCCAATTAGCATAAGATATCCTCAAGATTACCGAAATAGCGTATCTGCGATGAAGTTATTACCAATTTTAACGCCGAGCAAACAACAAATTGTACTTAGTGATGTTGCGGATGTATCCGTGAATATGGGCGCTCCAATGTTGAAAACAGAGAACGCAAGACCGACTAGCTGGATTTATATTGATGCGCGTGATCGCGATATGGTCTCTGTTATTAAAGATATTGATGCCGCAATAAAAGATAACATCCAAATGAAGCCGGGCTTGAGTTATTCCTTTACGGGACAATTTGAATTGCTCGAAAGAGCCAACCAAAAATTAATGTTAATGGTTCCTGCTACCATACTGATTATTTTTGTCCTGCTTTATTTAGCATTCAGACGATTTAGTGAAGCATTACTGATTTTATTAAGCTTACCTTTTGCTTTAGTGGGCGCTATTTGGTTCCTTTATTGGATGAACTTTAATTTATCGGTTGCAACAGGGACTGGGTTTATTGCATTGGCAGGTGTAGCCGCTGAATTTGGCGTAGTTATGTTGATTTATTTACGCCATGCAATCGAAGATAAAGAAAAACAGCAAGGAATAAGCAAGTTATCAAACCAAGATTTAGACCATGCATTATATGAAGGTGCTGTTTTACGTGTCCGTCCTAAAGCCATGACAGTTGCCGTAATTTTAGCGGGTTTATTGCCAATATTACTTGGGACAGGAGTTGGTTCGGAAGTCATGAGCCGTATAGCAGCACCGATGATTGGCGGTATGATCACCGCGCCATTATTGTCCCTATTTATTATTCCTGCAGCTTATAAATTAATCTGCCAGTTACGCCATAAAAAATAGACACTTTTTAAGTACTCGTCATTATTATTGATAAGGTAAATAGCAATGAAAAAGATAATTTTAGGTGGAATGTTTTTACTCTCATTTTCTGCATTTTCTCAAAACCAGAGCGTGCAATTGTATAAAGATGCAAATTGTGGCTGCTGCCAATTATGGGGAGAAGGGGTTAAAAAAGCAGGGTATGACGTTGTGGTCAATGAAATCAGTTATGATGACTTGAACAAACTGAATGATGAGCTGAATGTGCCATACAACTTACGCAGTTGCCATATCGCTAAATACAAAGGTAAGGTGATTGTTGGTCATGTTCCTGTCAGCAGTCTTGATGCGATTGATACCTTACCGGCGGATGTGGTAGGAATTTCTGTTCCGGGTATGCCAATTGGTAGCCTAGGGATGGAGCAGCCGGATGGCCGTACTCAGCCTTATTCTGTGGTGCAGTTTAAAGCAAATGGGGAATATCGTTAATTAAGATAAAATTTATTAAGTTGCAGGGTTATCTGCAACTTATTGGTTTTATTCGCTTTCTAATATTAATTCGATGGCTTTGAGTTCTTCTTGCGTAAAATTACGATTTTTTAGGATCCCCATTGCATCATCAATTTGGCTAATACGGCTTGCACCGATGAGAACGGAAGTGATCCTATCATGTCTAAGTAACCAGGCTAAGGCCATTTGGTTTAACTTCTGCCCTCTTTTTACCGCCAATTCATTCAATTGTTTAACTTTTGATAAAATGGTTGAGGTGAGCCTTTCAGGGGGTAAAGAAGGGTTGCCTGCCGCGCGTGAATCAGCAGGAATGCCATTAAGGTAGCGATCAGTTAAAATTCCACCGGCTAGCGGAGAATACGCAATAGAGCCCACCCCTTCTTCTTCCAGTAAATCGAGTAAATCTTCTTCGGGAGTGCGTTCTAGCATGGAGTATTTAGGTTGGTGGATCAAGCAAGGGGTTCCCAATTCATTGAGAATACTAATGGCTTCTTTGGCTAAATTGGTTGGGTAATTAGAAATCCCTACATACAGGGCTTTTCCTTGGCGAACAATGAGATCTAGCGCTCCCATGGTTTCTTCTAATGGGGTATTGGGGTCAGGTCGATGATGATAAAAGATATCCACATAATCCAAGCCCATTCGCTTCAAGCTTTGGTTAAGGCTTGCAACCAAATATTTTTTACTTCCCCAGTCACCATAAGGGCCATCCCACATAGTGAAACCCGCTTTTGATGAAATGATCATTTCATCACGATAAGGCAGAAAATCTTGTTGCATGATTTGGCCAAATGTACTCTCGGCAGATCCAGGAGGTGGCCCATAATTATTAGCCAGATCGAAATGGGTGATCCCAAGGTCAAAAGCATGACGAAGCATGGCTTGGCAGTTATCAACGGGTTTGTTATTACCAAAGTTGTGCCATAACCCTAATGAAATGAGTGGTAATCGTAACCCGCTACGGCCACATAAACGATATTCCATTTCGTTATAGCGCTTTGATGATGCAACATAAGGCATACTTCACCTCCAAAATAGTGGGTAAAACCTCAACTTATACTGTCATAAAGCTAAAAAGCAGGCTGAGGAATCAATGCTAATTTGTTATTGGCTAGAAAGTTTATAAATAAACTGTGATAGAGCTGGAAAAAAGAATGAAGTATTTTGAAATACGTGGGTATCGGCTGTGCGCCAGTCCCCACGTTTTATGTATTAAGAATTAAGCTTGTTCTGAACGAGTAAATACCAGCTCGTAACCTTTAGATTGGCTTTCATCAAATTGATAGCCTTCCAAATTAAAATCAGTCAGTTGGTCTGTTGTCGTCAATTTATTTTGGATAATAAAGCGACTCATTAAACCCCGCGCTTTTTTTGCATAAAAACTGATAACTTTATATTTACCATTCTTTTCATCAAGGAAAACAGGTTTGATGATTTGACCATCCAATTTCTTCGTATTCACGGATTTGAAGTACTCATCAGAAGCTAGGTTGATCAATATTTGGTCTTTCTGTTCTGCTAAGGCGTGATTTAACCGTTTGGTGATAATGTCTCCCCAAAACTCATACAAATCTTTTCCGCGGGTATTTTTTAAACGAATTCCCATTTCTAAGCGATAAGGCTGCATTAAATCTAGCGGTCTTAAAATACCGTAAAGACCTGATAATATGCGTAAATGAGATTGGGCAAACGCAAAATCGTCTTGCGAAAAGGTTTCAGCTTGCATGCCAGTATAAACATCCCCCTTGAAAGCGAGGATCGCTTGGCGTGCATTTTCTGGGGTAAAGTCCGCATGCCATTCTTCAAAACGAGCAGCGTTGAGCCCTGCAAGTTTGTCACTAATTTTCATTAAACTGGCGATATCCGAAGGGGTTAACTTACGACAAACATTAATTAATTTTTGAGACTCAGTGAGTAATTCAGGCTGAGTAAATTGCTGCGTCGCAAGTGGGCTTTCGTAGTCTAATGTTTTTGCAGGTGAAATTGTAATAAGCATGACTTGACCCTTTATAAAGAATGATACTGCTTACTTTAGCAAAAATTCTTCCTAATTGGGTAATTGATACGATAAGCCAAACCAATATTATTCTTTATTACAATAAGGGCGCAGTATAACTTGCTAAAAGGATTCAGTTTCTAATTGGTTAGCGAAACCGATTGCCAATCAAATAGTTGCTTTTGACTAGATTTACTTGCTTGCAGCAATATGGATGCATGATATTATCTGTAGACGGTGCGGCGATAGCCACAATTCCTTTATAACAACGAGATTAAAGAAATGACCGATAAACTAACCTCACTACGTAGTCTGACAACCGTTGTTGCTGATACTGGCGACATCGAAGCGATGAAGCTTTATAAACCACAAGACGCGACCACAAATCCATCGCTGATCTTAAATGCTGCACAAATTCCTGAGTACCGTAAATTAATTGATGAAGCGGTAGAATGGGCACGTAAGCAAAGCAGTAATCGTGAGCAACAAATTGTTGATGCTTGTGACAAACTGGCTGTTAATATCGGTCTGGAAATTCTGAAATTAGTTCCAGGTCGTATTTCTACTGAAGTTGATGCGCGCCTTTCTTATGATGAAGAAGCTTGTATTACTAAAGCGCGTCACTTAATTAAAATGTATAACGATGCAGGCATCAGTAATGACCGTATTCTGATTAAACTAGCTTCGACTTGGCAGGGTATCCGTGCTGCAGAGAAACTGGAAAAAGAAGGCATTAACTGTAACCTGACCTTATTATTCTCTTTTGCTCAAGCACGCGCTTGTGCGGAAGCAGGTGTATACCTGATTTCTCCATTTGTGGGCCGTATCCTTGACTGGTACAAAGCGAATACAGATAAAAAAGAATTCGCACCACATGAAGATCCAGGTGTAGTTTCTGTTACTGAAATCTACAATTACTACAAAGCTCACGGTTATAAAACTGTGGTTATGGGCGCAAGCTTCCGTAACGTGGGTGAAATCATTGAGTTAGCAGGTTGTGACCGCTTAACTATCTCCCCAGGCTTATTGAAAGAACTGTCTGAGTCACAAGGTGAATTAGTCCGTAAACTGACTGATACAGGTAAAACTCAAGAGCCAGGCGCTAAGTTAACTGAAGCTGAGTTCTACTGGCAGCACAACCAAGATCCAATGGCGGTTGATAAACTGTCTGACGGTATCCGTAAGTTTGCAGTAGACCAAGAAAAACTGGAAAAAATGATTGCAGATTTACTGTAATTTATTTCGTTTTTTCTTAAAACCCAGCCAGTTGGTTGGGTTTTTTTATACCTATTTTTCATTGAGTTAGTTCTCAATTTCAAGATATAAAATTGAGGTCGCTGTATGCAAAAGCGCATCATGCTATGATAATGCTCCTGTTTATCCATTAGTAGACAGTTTCTGAATTGATCAATTTTTTGAGGTTTGTATGAATGAATTGCGCATAGGTCTGGTTTCTGTTTCTGATCGTGCTTCGAGTGGTATTTATGAAGACAAAGGTATTCCAGCACTAGAAGAGTGGTTAGCAAAAACGCTGACAACCCCTTTTCGTATCGAAACTCGCCTGATCCCTGATGAGCAAATCATGATAGAGCAAACATTATGTGAGCTGGTGGATGAATTTGCTTGCCATTTAGTCCTCACTACTGGTGGCACAGGGCCCGCTCGTCGCGATGTCACGCCTGATGCAACCCTTGCGATTGCTGACCGCGAGATGCCGGGTTTTGGTGAGCAAATGCGCCAAATTAGCCTGAAATTCGTCCCTACTGCGATACTATCACGTCAAGTGGGGGTAATACGCAACCAAGCTCTGATTTTAAATTTACCTGGACAGCCTAAAGCGATTGCGGAAACTCTGGAAGGTTTAAAAGACAAAGAAGGGAATGTGGTAGTTTCTGGTATTTTTGCCAGTGTTCCTTATTGCATTCAATTACTTGATGGCCCTTATGTAGAAACAGACCCTACAATTGTGAAAGCGTTCAGGCCTAAATCGGCTATTCGCCCTGAGTAGTCTTTTAATGTAATCAGGTGAGACTTAACTCACCTGATTAATAATATTTAATGCATAAAATCACATACGTTAGTTAAATTTAACCACGCTGGCCAATCGGTAATACTGTTTTGCCATATTGCTCATTTAATATTTCCGCAACTGCTAAATAAAATGCGCTAGCACCACAGATAATTCCTTCAAAACCTGCAAATTTTAGTAATGCTGCATTTCCTGTAATATTACCGATTGCTAATAAAGCGAATAATACAGTTAAGCTACCGAAGACAAATTGCAAAACAAAATTAGCTTTGAACGTTCCTAAAAACATGAAAAAGGTAAAAATTCCCCAAATAGCGAGGAAAACACCTAAAAATTCAGGTGAAGTTGCTTCGGCTAATCCCATTGATGGTAAAAATAATAAACCCACTAATGCAATCCAAAACATACCGTAAGAGGTAAATGCAGTTGCACCGAATGTGTTGCCTTTTTTGTATTCAATCAGACCCGCAATAAATTGAGCAATACCACCATAAAAAATGCCCATACTTAAAATAACGGATGAAAGAGGGAAAAAACCTGCGTTATGAATATTCAGCAGGATGGTTGTCATACCAAAGCCTAGTAAACCAAGTGGGCCTGGATTTGCAAGAGAGCTAGACTGCATATAACCTCTGGTAAAATATAAATAATTCAAATAGATAAGAAACAAAAAGTTTTGCCAAAGTGACAGCGGCGGCGCATCATACGCAGTTTTAATTGTTTAAACAATGATCACAAGACAGGTTTTTTTGCAATAAATGCAAATTTTTTTGATTCTCCCCCTTGATGAATGAATTTGTGACCCCATCTTAAAAGCATCAACTGATATCAATCCAAATTATTGCGTATTGAAAAATAATTTAGGCTCTGAGTGAAAACTCCCTTGAAAATGAAATATTGAGCCTCATATAGATTGATATCGAAATCATAGTGAAAAGAATTCCTTTGGAGGCGTTTTAGATGGGTAAAATCATTGGTATCGACTTGGGTACAACTAACTCATGCGTTGCAATTATGGATGGTACTACAGCTCGTGTTCTGGAGAACAGTGAAGGTGATAGAACGACTCCTTCCATCATTGCGTACACTCAAGATGGTGAAATTTTAGTTGGTCAGCCAGCAAAACGTCAGGCTGTGACTAACCCAGAAAATACTTTATTTGCAATCAAACGTTTGATTGGTCGTCGTTTCCAAGACGAAGAAGTTCAGCGCGACGTTTCTATCATGCCATATAAAATCATTGCGGCTGATAACGGCGATGCTTGGTTAGATGTGAAAGGCCAAAAAATGGCTCCACCACAAGTTTCAGCTGAAGTTCTGAAAAAAATGAAGAAAACAGCAGAAGACTATTTAGGTGAGCCAGTAACAGAAGCGGTTATTACTGTTCCTGCTTACTTTAACGATGCTCAGCGTCAAGCAACTAAAGATGCTGGCCGTATCGCGGGTCTAGAAGTAAAACGTATTATTAACGAACCAACAGCTGCGGCATTAGCATATGGTTTAGACCGAGAAATTGGTAACCGTACTATCGCGGTATATGACTTAGGTGGTGGTACCTTTGACTTATCAATCATCGAAATCGATGAAGTTGATGGTGAAAAAACCTATGAAGTTCTGGCTACTAATGGTGACACACACTTAGGTGGTGAAGACTTTGATACACGTTTAATTAACTATTTAGTTGAAGAATTTAAGAAAGAACAAGGTGTTGACCTGCGTAACGATCCGTTAGCAATGCAACGTCTGAAAGAAGCTGCAGAAAAAGCGAAAATTGAGCTGTCTTCTGCACAACAAACAGATGTTAACCTGCCGTATATTACAGCAGATGCAACAGGTCCTAAACACATGAATATCAAAGTGACTCGTGCGAAATTAGAGTCACTGGTAGAAGATTTAGTTAAGCGTTCTATGGAGCCAGTTAAAGTTGCTCTGCAAGACGCAGGCTTAAGCGTGAGCGAAATCAACGACGTTATCTTAGTTGGTGGCCAAACACGTATGCCAATGGTTCAAAAAGTTGTTGCTGATTTCTTTGGTAAAGAGCCACGTAAAGACGTGAACCCAGATGAAGCAGTTGCAATGGGTGCAGCAGTTCAAGGTGGTGTTTTAGCCGGTGATGTTAAAGACGTTCTGTTACTTGATGTAACTCCTCTGTCTTTAGGTATCGAAACCATGGGTGGCGTGATGACTTCGTTAATCTCGAAGAACACCACTATCCCAACTAAACATAGCCAAGTGTTCTCAACAGCGGAAGATAACCAAGCAGCGGTAACTATCCATGTTCTGCAAGGTGAGCGTAAACGTGCAAGTGATAACAAATCACTGGGTCAGTTTAACTTAGACGGTATTCAAGCTGCTCCACGTGGTATGCCACAAATCGAAGTGACTTTTGATATCGATGCTGATGGTATCTTGCATGTGTCTGCTAAAGATAAAAATAGTGGACGTGAGCAAAACATCACCATTAAGGCTTCTTCAGGCCTGAATGATGAGGAAATCGAAAAAATGGTACGTGACGCAGAAGCAAACGCTGAAGCTGACCGTAAATTTGAAGAGCTAGTTCAGGTTCGTAACCAAGCTGACCAATTAGTTCACGGTACTCGTAAACAAATCGAAGAAGCCGGTGATAAATTACCAGCTGAAGATAAAGCGAATATCGAAAAAGCAACTTCTGAATTAGAAGTGGCATCAAAAGGTGAAGATAAAGCGGATATCGAAGCGAAAATCCAAGCTTTAGTCACTGCATCTGCAAAACTGTTGGATATCGCACAGCAACAAGCTCAAGCGGGCGGTGCAGCTGGCGCAGAAGCGAAGAAAGATGATGACGTTGTTGACGCTGAATTCGAAGAAGTTAACGACAAAGATAAAAAATAATGCCCTTAGCGGGCGCAGTAGCTGTAGCAAATGATAGTTAATGGTTACTGATACCGGATACGGGCGTCGAGGGAACTCTACGCCCGTTCCGCATGTTAAGGGTAAATTAAATGGCCAAAAGAGATTTTTATGAGGTATTAGGCCTCGAGAGAAATGCTTCTGAGAAAGATATTAAGCGTGCTTATAAGCGTTTAGCGATGAAGCACCACCCTGACCGTAATCAGGGAGATAAAGAGTCAGAAGATAAATTTAAAGAAATTAAAGAAGCTTACGAAGTACTTTCTGACGAGCAAAAACGTGCTGCTTATGACCAATATGGTCATGCTGCGTTTGAGCAAGGCGGAATGGGGGGCGGTGGCTTCGGTGGTGGTGCTGACTTCAGTGATATCTTTGGTGACGTCTTCGGTGATATTTTTGGCGGTGGCCGTAGACAGCAGCGCCCAAGCCGTGGTTCTGACCTACAGTACAACATGGAACTGACTCTCGAAGAGGCTGTCCGTGGAGTGACCAAAGAAATCCGTATTCCGACCTTGGAAACCTGTGACGTCTGTCATGGTAATGGTGCGAAGCCTGGGACGAGTGCAGATACGTGCTCTACCTGTCACGGTATGGGCCAAGTCCATATGCGCCAAGGCTTTTTCTCTGTACAACAACCTTGTCCAACGTGTCATGGTCGCGGTAAAGTTATCAAAGATCCATGCAACAAATGTCATGGTCATGGCCGTGTTGAAAGATATAAAACCCTGTCAGTCAAAATTCCTGCAGGGGTAGATACAGGTGACCGTGTTCGTTTATCAGGAGAAGGTGAGGCCGGAGAAAACGGAGCACCAGCAGGCGATTTATTCGTTCAGGTTCATGTATTACCTCATAATATTTTTGAGCGTGATGGTAATAACCTGCATTGTGAGGTTCCGATTAACTTTGCTGATGCAGCATTGGGGGGCGAAATTGAAGTGCCAACCCTTGATGGCCGTGTGAAACTGAAAATCCCAGCAGAAACTCAAACCGGTAAAATTTTCCGCATGAAAGGAAAAGGTGTGAAATCGGTACGTGGTGGTTTGCAAGGTGACTTAATGTGCCATATTGTTGTTGAAACCCCTGTAAAACTGAATGAAAAACAAAAAGAGTTACTCAAAGAATTTGGTGAGTCACTAGGTGGAAAGAGTGGTGAGAAGAATAGCCCGCGCTCTAAAAGCTTTTTAGATGGCGTGAAAAAATTCTTTGATGATTTAACTAATAAATAATTAGTTAATAATTGGTAATGTTAGAATGGCTGACTGAGCATATTGCCAAGTCAGCCATTTTTTTATCTTATTTTACGACTTCACCACTCGCAACTACGGTTTCGCGGACTTTGTTAGCAAAATCTTGAGCTTCTTTAATAATGGAGCCTTCATCTGCGGTCAGCAGCTGGCGGTCTTGCATCAATACCTTGCCATCAACAATAGTATGGCGAACATTAGCTCCATTTGCACCATAGACTAATGCGGCATAGGGGCTATACATAGGAACCATGTTTGGTGATTTAGTATCAATAACAATGATGTCAGCTAATTTCCCTGCTTCGAGAGAGCCTAATTTGTCTTCCATGTGTAACACGCGTGCAGAACCCATGGTTGCCATATCGACAACCGTGATCGGTGGCATTGCGGCTCTATCTTTATTGGCTAGTTTGTGAATTTTACCCACTAAGTTTAGCTCATTTAACGTCGTTAATGTATTACTCGACATCGGGCCATCCGTTCCTAAACCAACACGAATACCTTTTTCAAGCATGGTTGTGACCGGGGCGACCCCTTTAGCAGATTTCGTGTTTGCACTGATATTATGTGCGACACCAACATCATACTGTTTGAGGAGATCCATATCTTTTTCATTAACCATAATGGCGTGAGCTGCAATAACTTTATTATTCAGTGCTCCAATATCAGCCATATATTGTACAGGGCTTTTCCCTCCCGTACGTTTGGCTATTTCTTCTTGCTCACGATCAGTTTCAGCCAGATGGATCATCACTGGCACATTAAGTTCTTGAGACAATTTTGCGATTTTCTGTAAATGCTCTGTGGTATTGGTATAAGGTGCATGAGGCGCAAAAGCGGGTGTGATACGAGGGTGATCTTTGTATTGGTTGATAAAATTCACTGCATAATTGATACCTTCATCTGCATTTTTTGCATCAGCGACAGGAAATTGAATAACAGATTCACCAAGGACAGCTCTTAAGCCAATTTTATCAACGGTTTTAGCCACTTCATCTTCAAAATAATACATATCAACGTAAGTTGTGACACCACCTTTAATCATTTCAATATTAGCAAGGTTTGCTCCAACTCGTACCATTTCACGGGAGACCATTTTGTTTTCTAATGGGAAAATATAACGGTGTAAACGGTCTGGTACATCATCGGCCAAAGAACGGAACACGGTCATAGATGCATGTGTGTGAGTGTTAATTAACCCAGGCATGACAATGTCGCCATCAACCTTCAGGATATTAGGTGCTTGATAACTTTGAGCTAGTTCAGGGCCACCAACGGCAATGATTTTATTGCCTTTGATGACAACAGTACCATGGTCAATAATTTGTTTCTGGGCATCCATTGTTAAGACGGTTCCATCGACAATAATGATGTCAGCAGATGTAGCTGCAAAGCTAGAAAAAGAAGCACTAATAATGGAAACAGCCAGTAAAGATTTTAAAAACGACATTTTGGCCTCATATCTGGTGAGAAAATATAAAAATTATGAGTAAAAAATATTAATACTATTTCTGATAAAATTAAGTTTGCTGCTTACTGATTGAATATTCAAATAATAATTTTATTAATGACTTAATTTTGCTAATAAAATACCAAAAACAATAACGACACAGGCAACGACTCGCATTACGTTGAATTTTTCTTTGAGAAAGGCAATGGATAGGAACATGGCGAAAAGTACACTAGTTTCTCTAATCGCTGCGACCATGACAATTGGCGCTTGGCTCATCGCCCATATAGCAATGCCATAGCTAATGAGCTGCATTAGCCCACCTAGTAACCCTGAACGCCAGTATTGTTGAATTCCAACAATGAAGGTACCTCGGTATTTGATAAAACCGGGTATAGCTAACACCATTCCGTTCAATAAAAATAGCCAAAGTGTATATGTCACGGGATCTTCACTTGCTCTGGCTCCATAACCATCAGATAAGGTATAACAGGCAGTAAAGAAGGCAGTTGATATGGCAAAAGCTAGAGCTTTCCCATTGATATTTAATGTGAACTTTTTCCCAGCAAAGGCAATGAGCACGACACCACTAATAATAAATAAAACACCAATAAGACCCATCAATGGAATTAATTCATTAAATAGCAACACACCTAGTAGTGCCGTTATTAATGGGGCGGACCCGCGTGATATTGGATAAATCTGGCTTAAGTCACCGTGTGTATAAGCCTGACTTAAAAAATAGGTGTATCCAATATGAAAAAGTACGGATAGGGCTAACCAATGAATAGCTTCTGGTGACGGTAGGCCAAACCAAAATATTGCGGGTACCGCTAAGACGCCAGAAAAAACAGAAATCATGACTAGGCCGAAAAAACGGTCATTGCCAAATTTAACTATGGCGTTCCAGCTTGCATGGCAGAAAGCTGCAAACAGCACAGAAAGTAATACGTAAGTTGTCATTGTTAAATTGTAATCATTAGTATTTTATTAGCAATCCAAACACATTTTTTTGCGAAGCGCTTGGCAGATATCTTGTGGATAGTCTTCCATATTTAAAATTTTTACGAAAGGTATCGAAGAAAGAAATATATGTTTTTTGCCTGCGAAGATAAAAAGTGTAGATTTTTGATACCAAAAAAATTGAATTTATAAAGTCCGTTTATCACAAAATTTATTATTTGTTTTTATAAAAATTGTCTATAGTAAAATTAACGTTTTTTTCTCATTTGCCGTGATCTCTAACCTAAATTGATCGGTAATTTCGAGTGTTAAGCGATAAATAAACGATTTTTTACGAATTAATAATTAGCATAGTATTAACATTCAAAAAAACATTGAGGTTAAATATATGACAGCAATTATTCGTAAATTTTTAAGGTTAGAAGCAGCAGGGGGCTTACTTCTGATTATTGCTGCCATAGTCGCTTTAGTGATGGCAAATTCGCCATTGCAGGGGGCTTATCAGCAATTTTTAGATATCCCTATATCAATTAAAATATCAGAATTTGGTTTAGATAAGCCTTTGATATTATGGGTTAATGACTTCTTAATGGCGATTTTCTTTTTGGTGGTTGGCCTTGAAGTAAAACGTGAATTATTGGAAGGATCCCTCGCAGGACGTGACAAAGCGATATTTCCAGCAATTGCGGCACTAGGTGGAATGATTGCTCCTGCATTAATTTATTTATTATTTAATGGTGGAGATGCAGTTACCCAGCAAGGTTGGGCAATACCTGCCGCTACAGACATTGCTTTCGCGTTAGGTGTGATGGCGTTACTAGGTAAGCGAGTACCCACAGAGCTAAAAGTGTTCTTATTGGCATTGGCTATCATTGATGATCTAGGCGTTATCGTAATTATTGCATTTTTCTATACCAGCTCAGTTTCCGTGGTTGCATTGGGGTTATCAGCACTGTGTATTGCGATCCTTTGTATGATGAATTGGCGTAGAGTAGAGAATACAGCCGCTTACTTAGTTATTGGGTTAATATTGTGGGTGTGTATTTTGAAATCTGGTGTTCATGCCACATTAGCTGGGGTAATTGTCGGCTTCTTGATCCCTTTACGTGGTACTAACCAGACTAAGCCTTCAGAAGAATTGGAGCACGTCTTACATCCATGGGTTGTTTACTTAATTCTACCTGTTTTTGCATTTGCTAATTCAGGTGTGCAACTTCAAGGTGTGACTTTTGACGGTTTATTAAGCCCACTGCCATTAGGGGTAGCCGCTGGCTTGATCTTAGGTAAGCCTATTGGGATTTTTCTGTTTAGTTGGGTTTCGGTAAAACTTGGGTTTGCAAAATTACCGGAGTCGATTAACTTAAAACAAGTATTTGCAGTTTCTGTACTGTGTGGGATCGGTTTTACTATGTCTATTTTTATCACTGGCCTCGCATTTGATGGGCTTGATGAGGTGTATAGTACCTATTCACGCCTAGGTATTTTGATTGGTTCGACGTTAGCCGCGTTTTTAGGGTATTTTATGTTAAGAGTAGTGTTACCGAAACAAAAAGAACCAATCTAATACAAGCTTATTGTGTAGTTTTGCAAATTATTAGTAAGAATTTCCGAACTAATAATCTATGATATACCGTAGTGTGTTTATTAATACACTACGGTATTCATTTTAAAGGCCCTGAAAATATAGGGTACAGGTAAATGTGTATGGTCAATAGTAGTTACCATAACTAGACTAGCGACGGTACAAAAGGAATCGATATGCGGGTTTCACATCTTAATTTTAACCATCTTTACTACTTCTGGCATGTATGTAAAGAGGGCTCTGTTGTCGGAGCAGCAGAAGCGCTTTACCTGACTCCTCAGACAATTACAGGGCAAATAAAAGCGCTAGAAGAGCGTTTAGGTGGCAAATTGTTTAAAAGGCAGGGGCGAGGTTTAGTGCCATCTGAGCTTGGACAATTAATTTTCCGCTATGCAGACAAAATGTTTATGCTTAGCCAAGAAATGCTCGATATTGTCAATTACAGCCGCGAATCTAACTTACTGTTTGATGTCGGGGTTGCGGATACGCTATCAAAACAGCTAGTAAGTAAAATATTAGAAACTACGGTTGTTGAGCATGAACAGATTCATTTACGTTGTTTTGAATCAACCCATGAATTGCTATTAGAACAGCTCAGCCAACATAAATTAGATATGATTTTATCTGACTGCCCAGTTGACTCATCGCAGCAGGAAGGCTTGTTTTCGGTGAAATTGGGCGAGTGTAATATGAGTTTCTTTTGCCGTCAGCCTATCCCTAAAAAGCCATTTCCTGAATGTTTAGAGGAACGTCGCTTATTGATCCCTGGTCGGCGATATTTGTTAGGTAGGCATATACTCGCTTGGATCCGCAATAAAAACTTGCAGGTTGAAGTATTAGGTGAATTCGATGATGCCGCACTTATGAAAGCATTCGGCATGCATTATAACGCAATTTTTGTTGCTCCTTCGCAATATACACCTGATCTTTTAGGTGGAGAAGATATTGTGGAGTTAGGGCGTTTAGAGAGCGTTAAAGAAGAATATTACGTTATTTTTGCAGAGAGAATGATCCAGCACCCAGCAGTACAGCGAGTGTGTAATAAAGATTTTTCAGATTTATTTTCAGTTCCGCTTGATAGCCTAGATAAAAAACAATAATAAATAAAAAAACCGGCATAAGCCGGTTTTTTTTAAGCTAATCAAGAAGCAAAATTACATTGCTTTGATTTGAGCAACTAAGTTAGCTTTATGACGTGCTGCTTTATTTTTGTGGATCAGGCCTTTAGTAGCATGGCGATCAACAATAGGTTGCATGTCATTGAATGCTTTCTGAGCAGCTTCTTTATCGCCTGCAGCGATAGCAAGGTAAACTTTCTTGATAAAAGTACGTACCATAGAGCGACGGCTAGCGTTATGCTGGCGACGTTTCTCTGACTGAACGGCACGTTTCTTAGCTGATTTGATATTAGCCAAGGTCCAACTCCCAAATGTATTCTATTGAGGACAATTCAAAGGTCGAGGAATATGCCCTTTCGCCCTTCATTTGTCAATGGATTTGTGCAAATAAACATCGTGTACTTCGATGTTCATGCGCTGTGAATGGTGCAAGATTCTATCAGCAAATATGAGAAGAATACAGATCTTCGCGTGAAAAAATGCGTAATTGATGGCAGAAATTTAAAAAGAACTAAGACGAAAAATAATTTTTAGCTTATCAATCAATATCGAGTATGAAAATTAATCATGATATGGTTGTTTTTTGTTCTTTTTAACCGTTCGGTTATAACCATTGAAGTATAAAACATAAAAATATAATATTTTTAGAGACCTTGGAACAAATTTGTTGTATTGATAATCCATTGGTTACCCCAAAGTTTTTGATGTTCGAATGCAATAGCTCTGTTGGGGAGCGTAATAACCCACTAATTGCATAAAATAGTGGGGAATAAGTCGTGTAGAGATCAAAAAAATAGGGTTTAATGAAACCTTTTGCGAACTAAGGTTAACCTTATGCGTCGTACAAGGTATAATCCTGCAATTTCCTCGGTATTGAGCCTGTTATGGAGCTAATTCGCGGTATACAGAATATCCGGGCGTGCCATCATGGTTGCGTGCTGACTATCGGTAATTTTGATGGTGTCCATCGTGGGCATCAGGTTTTACTTCAAAATTTGAAACTTAAGGGGGCTCAGTTAGGGCTACCAACTGTTGTGATGATATTTGAGCCACAGCCCCTTGAATTTTTTATTGGTGACAAGGCGCCTGCGCGTTTGACACGCCTGCGAGACAAAGTTAAATATCTCGCAGATAGTGGTATCGATTACCTCTTATGTGTTGAATTTAACCAGCACTTTGCATCATTAACACCTGCTGAGTTTGTTTCTGACTTACTCGTCAATAAGCTTGGTGTAAAGTATCTCGCTATAGGTGATGATTTCCGCTTTGGGAAAAATCGCATGGGGGACTTTGCTTTTTTACAACAAGCGGGTGATGAATTTGGTTTTGAAGTTGCAGATACAGAAAGCTTCTGTGATTCAGGGCTACGTATCAGCAGTACAGCGATACGTAAGGCAATTCAAGAAAATAATCTTGAATTAGCTGAAAGCCTATTAGGGCACTCTTATCGTATTAGCGGGCGAGTGGTTCATGGTAATCAACTTGGCAGAACAATAGGTTTTCCGACAGCAAACCTACCGTTAAAACGTTTAGTCACACCCGTTACTGGTGTGTATGCTGTAGAAGTTTACGGTTTAGGTAATAAGCCTTTACCGGGTGTGGCAAATATTGGCACACGTCCGACTGTATCTGGAAAAGGAACACAGTTAGAAGTTCATCTGATTGATGCAAATATGGATTTATATGGGCGTCATATCGATGTAGTGTTACGTAAGAAATTACGTGATGAGCAGCGGTTTGCTTCGTTGGAAGCGCTTAAGGAGCAAATTGCTAATGATGTAATTGCAGCGAGAGAGTATCTTACTGCAATAGGAATCAGATAATTTAGCGGAAAATTGGAACTGAGAATCGATGAGTGACTATAAAAATACCCTGAATCTACCAGAAACAGGGTTCCCAATGCGTGGCGATCTCGCTAAACGCGAACCACAGATGTTAGAGCGCTGGTACAAAGAAGGTTTGTATCAGGCAATCCGTAAAGCAAAATCGGGCAAAAAAACCTTTATTCTGCACGATGGCCCTCCATATGCTAACGGCAGTATTCATATTGGTCACTCAGTTAACAAAATTCTCAAAGACATTATTATTAAGTCCAAAGGGTTGGCGGGCTATGACTCCCCATACATCCCAGGTTGGGACTGCCATGGATTACCGATTGAACACAAAGTTGAACAAATCGTCGGTAAGCCAGGGGAAAAAGTTTCCGCTGCTGAATTTCGTGCACAATGCCGTCAATACGCTAAAGAGCAAATTGAAGGCCAAAAAGCTGATTTCATGCGTCTAGGTGTATTAGGTGAGTGGGATAAACCTTATCTAACAATGGATTTTAAAACCGAAGCTCACATCATTCGAGCATTGGCGAAAACTATTGCAAACGGCCATTTAGTGAAAGGGGCAAAACCTGTTCACTGGTGTACTGCCTGTGGTTCTTCATTAGCAGAAGCTGAAGTTGAATATTATGATAAAACTTCACCATCTATCTATGTTCGCTTCCCAGCCGTAGATGGTAAAGCTGTGTGCGAAAAATTTGGCATTGTTAGCGAAAAAACACCTTCGTTAGTCATCTGGACAACAACGCCTTGGACTTTGCCTGCTAACCGTGCGATTTCTTTAAACCCTGAGTTTAAATATGATTTAATCGAAGTAAATGGTGAGTTACTCATTTTAGCTGCCGACCTTGTCGAAGTGGTGATGAAAACGGTAGGGGTTGAGGCATGGGCCGTTTTAGGTGAATGTGAAGGTTCTGCACTTGAGCTTTTACGTTTCCAGCATCCATTTATGGGCTTTGATGTGCCTGCAATTTTGGGTGACCACGTGACATTAGACGCCGGTACGGGGGCTGTTCATACTGCACCGGGCCATGGTCCTGAAGACTATGTTGTTGGCCAAAAATATGGTTTAGAAACAGCGAACCCTGTGGGCCCTGATGGCTGCTTCTTACCAAATACTTATCCAACATTAGATGGCGTATTTATTTTCAAAGCGAATGACCTTATCGTTGAATTATTGAACGAAAAAGGCGCGTTACTATACAAACAAGCGATTCAACACAGCTACCCATGCTGCTGGCGCCATAAGACTCCGGTTATCTTCCGTGCTACGCCACAGTGGTTTATCGGTATGGATAAAAACGGCTTACGTGAACAATCTCTGAAAGAAATTGATATTGTTCAATGGATCCCGGGTTGGGGGCGCGCACGTATTGAGTCAATGGTTGAAAACCGTCCAGACTGGTGTATTTCTCGTCAACGTACTTGGGGTACCCCAATGTCGTTATTTGTTCATAAAGACACTGAAGAACTGCACCCTCGTACATTAGAATTAATGGAAGAAGTGGCTAAGCGTGTTGAAGTGGATGGCATCCAAGCATGGTGGGATCTTGACCCTGCTGAGCTGTTGGGTGATGAAGCCGAAACATATCGTAAAGTACCTGACACCTTAGATGTATGGTTTGACTCTGGCTCAACGCACTTTGCGGTTGTGGATGCACGCCCTGAATTCCATGGTAATTCAGCGGATATGTACCTCGAAGGGTCGGACCAACACCGCGGCTGGTTTATGTCATCATTGATGTTATCAACAGCAATGAAAGGTAAAGCACCTTATCGCCAAGTATTGACACATGGCTTCACTGTTGATGGCCAAGGCCGCAAAATGTCTAAATCTTTAGGCAACACAGTGAGCCCACAAGATGTCATGAATAAACTGGGTGCTGACATCTTACGTTTATGGGTTGCATCAACGGATTACACCGGTGAAATCGCAGTTTCAGATGAAATTTTAAAACGTGCAGCGGACTCATACCGCCGTATTCGTAATACCGCGCGTTTCTTACTGGCTAACCTGAGTGGCTTCAATCCTGAAACCGACATGGTGAAACCAGAAGATATGGTGGTTTTAGACCGCTGGGCGGTGAGCCGTGCTTTAGAAGCTCAGCAAGAGATTGCTAAAGCTTATGATGAATACGACTTCTTGTCTGTGATCCAGAGACTAATGCATTTCTGCTCCATTGAAATGGGGTCATTCTATCTGGATATCATCAAAGACCGTCAGTATACCGCGAAAAGTGATAGCTTAGCGCGTCGTAGCTGCCAAACTGCATTATTCCATATTGTTGAAGCGTTAGTGCGTTGGATGGCTCCAGTTCTGTCATTTACTTCTGATGAAATTTGGAATGAATTACCAGGAAAACGTGCTCAATTCGTTCTTACAGAAGAGTGGTATGACGGTTTATTTGGTTTAGATGAATCAAATGAAATGAACAACAATTTCTGGACTGAGCTACTGGCTGTTCGTGGTGAAGTGAATAAGGTCTTAGAACAAGCGCGTACTGATAAACTCATCGGGGGCTCATTAGAAGCTGCTGTGACATTGTATGCCGATAAAGCTCTGGCCGAAAAACTGCAAAGCCTTGGTGATGAATTACGCTTTGTTTTACTGACATCACAAGCCCATGTAGCTGATATCGCAACAGCTCCTGCAGATGCGCAAGAAAGCGAATTAAAAGGCCTGAAAATTGCGTTCAGTAAAGCTGCAGGTGAAAAATGTCCTCGCTGCTGGCACTACGCAAGTGATATTGGCTCTTCGAGCGAGCAACCAGAAATTTGTGGTCGCTGTGTTACTAACGTAGCTGGTAACGGCGAAACGCGTAAGTTTGCTTAATGAAGACGCCAGTTTGTTCTACCGGTTTGCGTTGGTTATGGTTGACCATTGTGATCATCGTTGCGGATTTAGGCATTAAGCAGTTAGTGCTTAGTGACCTAAATCTCTACGAGCCACATCCGATAATGCCATTTTTCAACATAATGTACGCACAAAATTTTGGAGCGGCATTTAGTTTCTTGGCTGATGAAGGTGGCTGGCAACGTTGGTTCTTTGCAGGTATTGCAATTGGGATATCCATTATCCTAATGGTCATGATGTATCGTCAAAGCGCACAAAAACGCCTATCAAATATTGCCTATGCATTGATTATTGGTGGTGCTATCGGTAATTTAAGCGATCGTTTAGTTCATGGCTTTGTTATTGATTATCTTGATTTTTACGTTGGTAATTGGCATTGGCCAACATTCAACCTAGCAGATATGGCGATATGTATTGGTGCGGCCCTTGTCATTTTTGAAGGTTTCTTACCCGATAAATCAAAGCAAGAAAAAGCCAAATAACATAGTCGCGCACTAGGTTAGAATGCAATAACTCACAGCCCAGATTTTCTGGGCTGAATTTTATGATAAATAGGTTTGTTTTATGTCTACTCAAATACAGACGCAGAGCTCTGTTTTACTGCATTTCACATTGAAATTGGAAGATGGCTCTACGGCTGATTCTTCGCACGCACAAGGGAAGCCTGCGTTATTTGTTTTAGGGAACGACTCCTTATCGCCAGAACTGGAAGCCCAATTGATTGGCCTTAGTGAAGGTGAAAAGAAAAGTTTTTCACTGCCCGGAGACACGGTTTTTGGGAAACATAATCCTGACTTAGTTCAATATTTTTCATTGCGTGATTTTATAGAAACAGGCATCCCTGAAATTGGTACGATAATGCTATTCACAGCGATGAATGGCAGTGAAATGCCAGGTGTAGTAAAATCAATTGAAGGCGAGTCGATTACGATTGATTTTAATCACCCGCTCGCTGAGCAGCAAATTAGTTTTGATATCGAAGTGCTTGAAGTAGATCCGCAATTGGAGAATCACAATGCAAATATTAATGGCTAACCCTCGTGGGTTTTGTGCAGGCGTAGACCGCGCAATTAGCATCGTAGAAAGGGCATTAGAAATCTATGGCGCTCCAATTTACGTTCGTCACGAAGTGGTTCATAACCGTTATGTTGTTGATGATTTACGTCAACGCGGTGCTATCTTTATTGAGGAAATCTCCGAAGTCCCTGATGGGTCAATCTTGATTTTTTCTGCGCACGGAGTTTCCCAAGCTATTCGTCAAGAAGCGCGCTCTCGCGATCTAACAATGTTATTTGATGCGACTTGTCCTTTAGTGACGAAAGTTCATATGGAAGTTGCACGAGCGAGCCGCAAAGGCAAAGAAGCCATTTTAATTGGCCACGCTGGGCACCCAGAAGTCGAAGGTACGATGGGGCAATATAGCAACCCTGAAGGTGGGATGTATCTTGTTGAAAGCCCAGAAGATGTTTGGAAACTGAAAGTGAAAGATGAAAATAATCTCTCTTTCATGACACAAACGACGCTTTCTGTTGATGATACTTCTGATGTCATTGATGCGCTGACATCTCGCTTTCCAAGTATCGTTGGGCCTCGTAAAGACGATATTTGTTATGCAACGACTAACCGCCAAGAAGCGGCGAGAGAGCTTGCAGAACGTGCTGACATTGTTTTAGTCGTCGGTTCTAAAAACTCATCGAACTCAAACCGTCTTGCGGAGTTAGCTTCGCGTATGCAAAAACCTGCCTATTTAATTGATGGTGCGGAAGATATTAAAACGGAATGGTTAGCGGATAAAAATATTATCGGCTTGACAGCAGGGGCATCTGCGCCAGACATTTTAGTTCGACAAGTTATTGATAGACTTAAAGAATTGGGAGCTGATTCTGTTGTTGAATTGCAAGGCCGTGAAGAAAATATCGTCTTCGAAGTTCCTAAAGAATTAAGGGTTGAAGTCAAAGAGATTAATTAATCATTTGATTTTAATTACGGAAACAGCCGCTTTATGATCCCGATCTCGCGGCTGTTTTAACCTTTCCATTCAAATAGTTCCTTTCGAATATCCTCTGAATTAAAACTTTTACTGATAATCCTTTCTCTCTCTACGCTTTTGTTAATAACGATACATTTTTGCTAGCAGAATATGGTCAGGATAGTTAATCTGTATCACAATCATTTCTAAACTGTGGGTAAAAATAGTCTTTTTATCCTAAGCAACAGTTCAAATTTATCTATTTGCATTAATTAAAAAAGGATAAACCATGGCGAATTCAGTGGTACGTGTTGCAGTCGTTGGTGCAGGTGGGCGTATGGGACGCCAGCTAATTCAAGCCGCGCAGCAACAGGATGGCATTCAATTAGGTGCAGCGATTGAGCGTGAGGGCTCATCGCTTATCGGGACAGATGCAGGTGAGCTCGCTGGTATCGGTAAGTTAGGTATTTCCATTGTTGATTCGCTAAATCAGGTTGTTAATGATTTTGATGTTGTCATTGATTTCACTCGCCCAGAAGGGACTTTACACTACCTTGCATTTTGTAAAGCCAACCAAAAAGCGATGGTAATTGGAACGACAGGTTTTGATGAGCAAGGTAAGCAAGCCATCGCCGAAGCGGCGAAATCCATTCCTATTGTCTTTGCGGCAAATTTCAGTGTTGGTGTCAATGTGGTGCTGAAATTACTGGAAAAAGCAGCAAAAGTGATGGGAAATTACACTGATATTGAAATTGTTGAAGCACATCACCGCCATAAAGTGGATGCGCCATCAGGTACGGCTCTAGCTATGGGGGAGTCTATTGCTACTGCACTTGGGAAAGACTTAAAAGAGTGTGCGGTATATACCCGTGAAGGTTATACAGGGGAGAGAGAACCTGGAACCATTGGTTTTGCAACTATTCGTGCTGGGGATATTGTCGGTGAACATACCGCAATGTTTGCAGATATTGGTGAGCGAGTAGAAATTACCCATAAGGCCTCTAGCCGTATGACCTTTGCAAATGGCGCTATCAGGGCATCTGGTTGGGTTTGCGATAGAAATAGTGGGTTATATGATATGAAAGATGTATTAAACCTGGATGATTTATAGTTTTTTTATTTTTATTTTCAATTATAAATTAGTTAGTTGTGATTTGTTTTTGTATTTTTAATATCGATTTAAATTATTTTATTTTAAATCGATATTAATTCATGTTTTATGTGTTTTTCTCTTCTTTTTTGGTCGTTAATTATCCTTTTCTCCCTCTTCTAGCTGGGTTATTATCAATAAACTAGTTATCTTGCTTTGCAACCGTTTACTTATTCATTTTTACTATGGTTTATACTGATCATCCAACTAAAAATGAGGTAGTTAAGTAAAAAAGTAAGATAAAAGTGAAAAAAATGCATTTTTTTCTAGACAAGACTCCATCTCATCATTAGAATGCGCGCAATTTGCCAAAAATTTGCTTAAAAACTCATTTTGGCATTGATTTAGATCGCAAAATCTGAATTAATATGCATAAAACGTGATTTATTATTCTCCGGAGGGTGTTTTGATTAAGTCAGCTATATTGGTTCTGGAAGACGGAACCCAATTCCACGGGCGTGCTATCGGTGCAGAAGGCGCTGCTGTTGGAGAAGTCGTTTTCAACACGTCGATGACCGGATATCAAGAAATAATTACAGACCCTTCCTATTCCCGCCAAATTGTTACTCTCACTTATCCCCATATTGGTAATGTCGGCACTAATGCTGATGACGAAGAATCTCCAAATGTTCATGCGCAAGGCTTAATCATTCGTGACTTACCATTGGTTTACAGTAACTTCCGCGGGCAAGAAGGGTTATCCGAATATCTAAAACGCCATAACGTCGTGGCGATTGCGGATATCGATACACGTAAATTGACACGTTTACTGAGAGAAAAAGGCGCACAAAACGGTTGTATCATTGCGGGTGATAACCCTGATGTTGCACTCGCATTGGAAAAAGCGCGTAGTTTTTCAGGTTTGAATGGGTTGGATTTGGCAAAAGAAGTCTGCACTAAAGAGATTTATAACTGGTCCCAAGGTTCATGGACGCTGGAAAATGGCCAGCAAGGCGCGAAAACCGCGGAAGAACTCCCTTTACATGTTGTCGCTTATGACTTCGGTGCGAAGCGTAATATCTTACGTATGTTAGTTGACCGCGGCTGTCGTTTAACGGTGGTGCCAGCAACAACATCCGCAGAAACCGTATTGGCGATGAACCCCGATGGTATTTTCTTATCGAATGGCCCTGGTGACCCGGCCCCTTGTGATTATGCAATCAAAGCAATTGAAACCTTTTTAACCACAGAAATCCCCGTATTTGGTATTTGTTTAGGTCACCAATTACTTGCTCTGGCTAGCGGAGCCAATACCATGAAAATGAAGTTTGGCCATCATGGTGCTAACCATCCTGTTAAAGATTTAGACAAAGATGTGGTGATGATCACGGCGCAAAACCATGGTTTTGCGGTTGATGAATCGACACTTCCCGACACACTGCGCGTGACTCACAAGTCACTGTTTGATGGAACATTGCAAGGTATTCACCGTACGGATAAACCTGCATTTAGTTTTCAAGGCCACCCAGAAGCAAGTTCAGGGCCACATGATGCGGCAAATTTATTCGACCATTTTATTGAGTTAATTAATGAATACCGTCAAAACACCCCTCGTCAAAACGCACAATAATCGGGAGCAAGAGAAATGGCAAAACGTACTGATATAAAAAGCATTCTGATTTTAGGTGCCGGCCCAATTGTGATTGGCCAGGCATGTGAATTTGACTACTCAGGTGCTCAAGCGTGTAAAGCATTGCGTGAAGAAGGTTACCGCGTAATCTTAGTTAACTCGAACCCTGCGACTATTATGACTGACCCAGAAATGGCAGATGCAACTTACATCGAGCCGATTCACTGGGAAGTTGTGCGTAAAATCATTGAAAAAGAGCGCCCTGATGCCGTTCTACCGACTATGGGCGGACAAACGGCATTAAACTGTGCGCTTGAATTAGAACGTAAAGGTGTTTTGGCTGAGTTTGGCGTGACCATGATTGGGGCGACCGCTGATGCAATTGATAAAGCAGAAGATCGCCAACGTTTTGATAAAGCAATGAAAAAAATCGGCTTGGGCACAGCACGCTCAGGTATCGCACATAATATGGAAGAAGCTTATGCCGTTGCAGATGCGGTCGGCTTTCCCTGTATTATTCGCCCATCATTTACGATGGGGGGGACCGGTGGCGGTATCGCCTATAACCGCGAAGAGTTTGAAGAAATCTGTACTCGCGGTTTAGATTTATCCCCGACTAACGAATTATTGATTGATGAGTCGCTGATTGGTTGGAAAGAATATGAAATGGAAGTTGTCCGCGATAAAAAAGACAACTGTATTATCGTCTGTTCCATTGAAAACTTCGATGCGATGGGGATCCACACGGGTGACTCTATCACCGTCGCGCCAGCTCAAACATTGACCGATAAAGAATACCAAATCATGCGTGACGCATCGATGGCCGTATTGCGTGAAATCGGCGTTGAAACAGGTGGCTCTAACGTTCAATTCGCGGTTAACCCTAAAGATGGGCGCTTAATTGTTATTGAAATGAACCCGCGGGTTTCACGTTCATCGGCACTTGCCTCTAAAGCGACAGGCTTCCCAATCGCTAAAATTGCAGCGAAATTAGCTGTCGGTTATACCCTTGATGAGTTAATGAATGACATCACTGGTGGCCGTACCCCTGCATCATTCGAACCTTCCATTGACTACGTTGTGACAAAAATTCCGCGCTTTAACTTTGAAAAATTTGCGGGCACGAATGACCGGCTCACAACGCAAATGAAATCGGTTGGCGAAGTGATGGCTATTGGCCGTACATTCCAAGAATCAATGCAAAAAGCGTTACGTGGGTTAGAAGTGGGGGCAACAGGCTTCGACCCGAAAGTGGCTCAAGAAGACCCTGAAGCACTGACTCGTATCCGTCGTGAACTAAAAGATGCAGGTGGAGAGCGTATTTGGTTCGTTGCGGATGCATTCCGTGCGGGTCTTTCTGTTGATGGTGTTTTCAATTTAACCAATATTGACCGCTGGTTCTTAGTGCAAATCGAAGAACTGGTACGTTTAGAAGAAGAAGTGGCTGAATTAGGTATCAATGGCCTGACTAAAGACTTCTTACGTGTACTCAAACGGAAAGGTTTTGCAGATGCCCGTTTAGCTAGTCTAGTAGGGGTTTCTGAAGCAGAACTGCGTAAATTACGTCAAGGTTATGATTTACATCCTGTATATAAACGTGTTGATACCTGTGCGGCAGAATTTGCAACAGATACGGCTTATATGTATTCCACTTATGAAGATGAGTGTGAGTCAAACCCAAATAATGCTAAACCGAAGGTGATGGTATTAGGTGGTGGGCCAAACCGGATTGGGCAAGGGATTGAATTTGACTATTGCTGCGTGCATGCATCTTTAGCGTTACGCGAAGACGGCTATGAAACCATCATGGTCAACTGTAATCCTGAAACCGTTTCAACTGACTATGACACCTCAGACCGTCTCTATTTTGAACCTGTCACCCTTGAAGATGTGCTGGAAATTGTGCGTATCGAGCAGCCAAAAGGTGTGATTGTGCAATATGGTGGCCAAACACCATTAAAATTAGCTAGAGCATTGGAAGCAGCAGGTGTTCCTGTTATTGGTACGAGCCCAGATGCTATTGACCGCGCAGAAGATCGTGAACGTTTCCAGCAAGCCGTTAATCGCTTGAACTTGAAGCAACCAGAGAACGCAACTGTCACAGCGATTGAGCAAGCTGTTGAAAAAGCGGCAGGGATCGGTTACCCACTGGTGGTTCGCCCATCCTATGTGTTAGGTGGTCGTGCGATGGAAATTGTATATGACGAAATCGATTTACGTCGCTATTTCCAAACCGCGGTAAGTGTCTCTAACGATGCGCCAGTGCTACTTGACCGCTTTTTAGACGATGCCATTGAAGTTGACGTAGATGCGATTTGTGACGGTGAGATGGTGCTGATTGGCGGTATCATGGAGCACATTGAGCAAGCTGGCGTACACTCTGGTGACTCTGCATGTTCACTCCCTGCATATACACTTAGCCAAGAAATCCAAGATGTGATGCGCGAACAAGTTCGCAACCTTGCCTTCGAGTTACGTGTGCGTGGCTTGATGAACGTGCAGTTTGCCGTCAAAAATAACGAAGTTTATTTAATCGAAGTCAATCCACGTGCCGCAAGGACAGTACCTTTCGTGTCTAAAGCAACAGGTGTGCCACTAGCGAAGGTTGCCGCGCGTGTGATGGTGGGGCAAACCTTGACACAGCAAGGGGTGACGGAAGAAGTTATTCCACCATACTACTCTGTGAAAGAGGTGGTACTGCCATTCAATAAATTCCCTGGTGTTGACCCAATTCTTGGGCCTGAAATGCGTTCAACAGGCGAAGTCATGGGTGTCGGCCGGACATTTGCAGAAGCATTCGCTAAAGCGATGTTAGGTAGCAGCTCGACCATGAAAAAATCTGGTCGCGCGCTGTTGTCTGTTCGTGAAGGTGATAAAACAAAAGTTGTCGATTTAGCCGCTAAGTTGTTAAAACATGGCTTTGAGCTAGATGCGACTCACGGCACTGCGATTGTGCTAGGAGAGGCTGGTATTAACCCGCGCCTCGTCAATAAGGTTCATGAAGGTCGTCCACACATTCAAGATAGAATTAAGAATGGTGAATATGACTACATTGTGAATACTACTGCTGGCCGCCAAGCCATTGAGGACTCAAAATTAATTCGCCGCAGTGCATTGCGTTATAAAGTTCATTATGACACGACGTTGAATGGCGGGTTTGCCACTACGATGTCGCTCAGTGCAGACCCAACCGATACGGTGATCTCTGTACAAGAAATGCATGCATTAATTAAGTAATTATTTAAAGTCATCTACATAAGCCTCAGTATCCAATTTACTGGGGCTTTTTTATGGCCATTCTTTAAAGCCATCTCCTGACGAGAGGGTAATTATCTGGTGATATAATGGATAAGATGGAATTTTAGCCAAATGGCCGCTAACTAGCGGCCATTACTCGGTTATATTATGATTTCTCTTTGCTACTCGAGAGCGCCTTACGGTGTTTCCAATACATTACAATTGAGCCAATTAGGCCACTAATCAGTAGGATAACTGGGATAATCATCAGCGCACTAATCACGATTTGCTCGTGTTCTTTCACAAAAGGAATTTGGTTTAGGGCATAGCCTAAGGTGACAATCAAACCAACCCATAGCAAACCACTTAGCCAGTTAAAAAACTGGAAACGGCGATGACTCAACTCAGATAACCCAGCGAGTAAAGGCAATATTGTTCTTACGAATGCGAGGAAGCGTCCTATAAGTAGGGCGTATAAGCCTTGCTTGTTAAACATATTGTTTGCTTTGGTGTGATATTCCTCTGGAATTTGGGCAAGCCAGCGCTTCACAACCTGAGTTTCACTTAGCCATCGGCCTTGTAGAAAACCTATCCAACACCCTAAGCTTGCAGCGACTGTTAGTAACAATATAGTCGGAATAAAGTGTAAGACTCCCTTAGCAATCAATGCACCTGAAAGGATCAGCAAGGTATCACCAGGTAGGAAAGCAGCGGGCAAAACGCCATTTTCTAAGACAATGACGACAAAAAGTACGGTATAAATAACCCAAAGTACTTCAGGGTTGGAGAGTTTAAGGAAATCGTGGTGCCAAAGCGCCAGTACGATTTCGCGTAGGACTTCCATAATTATTCCTGTATCTGCATAAAAGCGAATTTCTTTATCATCTATATTACAGGAAAAAAAGAGCTCAAGTTTGATTTGTTTGAAGAATTAATCATTTAGTGGAAAAATTGCAGGAAGCATTTAACGCTGCTCCTGCAATTAATATATTGATTTTTAATTTAAATTCTTTCAAAAGCTAATTGTAAGTCGTGAATTAAATCATCGGTGTGCTCTAAGCCTATATGCACTCGGAAGAAGGTACCTTCTTTTGGTGAAAAATCATATTGCCGCATATTGAGTAAATCTTCTTTTTGGTACCCTAAAATCAGCGACTCAAAACCTCCCCATGAATAACCCATTTTAAAATGGTTAAAATTATCAAGGAAAGCGGTAAATTGTTCCGTGGTTAAGCGTGATTTTAGCTGGAAAGAGAAAAGGCCATTAGACCCGGTAAAATCACGAATAAAGAATTCATGACCTGGAGAATTTTCAAGTGCCGGGTGAAAAACCTGTTCAACTTCAGGGCGCTGCTGTAGCCAATTCGCAACTTGTAAGCTATTAATTTGATGCTGTTTTAATCGAGTCGGCAATGTGTGCAGCCCTCGATTAGCCATATAAACAGTGTCTGGGTCAGCCGTTTGGCCTAAGAGATATGAATTTTCACGTAATGTTTCAATACAGCGTTGGTTTGCCACCGCAAGGCCAAGCATTCCGTCGGAATGGCCATTGATATATTTAGTTGCTGATTGGATTGACACATCCACATCAAATAATAAAGGTTTAAGTAAAACACCTGCTGCCCAAGTATTATCAATCATAATCACAATTTCAGGCGATTTAGCGCGTATAGCTTTCACCATTGCAGGTAAATCATGGACTTCCATGGTGATAGACCCGGGAGACTCTAAAAATACAATACGCGTATTGGGCTGAATTAAATCAGCAATATTCATTCCGATGAGTGGGTCAAAATACGTGGTTTGGATATTCAGCTTAGTAAGGATATTGTCGCAAAAATTTTGGGTTGGATCATAAGCTGATCCTGTCACAAGGATATGTTCGCCAGCAGAAATAAAGGACAAAATGGCATTGGTAATTGCGGCAGCACCTGATGGGTAAAGGACACACCCTGCACCCGCTTCTAATTCAGTCATTGCTTCTTGAAAAGCGAAATGTGTTTGTGTCCCGCGACGCCCATAAAATAGTACGTTATTTGCGCGATGGCGAGTTGCATGACGTTTTTCTTCAAGCGAATCAAAAATAATCGAAGAGGCTCGCTGAATAACAGGGTTTACCCCTTTTTGTGTGTATTTCGGGTTCCGCCCAATATGGACTAATTGTGTTTCAGGTTTTATGTCTGCCATGATTTTTCCCTACACAGAATATGAACTGGTTAAACTTAGAGGTGATTTATGCTAAGACGTTAAATGATCCTGATAGAAATGTAACTTGAGTATTCTTCAACTTTCAAACTGTAGGTAAATTTTATTTGTAAGATTGGGAATGAACATTTAATTGAACCGCGAATTATTAAGGAAAATAACCGCATAGTAGAGAAGGTCATGTTTGTCTAAACGCAAAAAAATATAAAAAAATCGCGAATACTAATGATAATTACTATCAATTCGCGCTGTGTTTGATATCATCAGCACCGTCTTTTTGAAAAGAGACGGACAGCGCGAGTCAAATTTCGCTTTTAAAGGTTAGTCGATGAATGGCACAATCATCGATATGAATTTTTTTATACAACACTAAAAAGAGAGTAAAGGCCAACTGATGCGTAAACTAACAGCTTCTATTCTATTGGCGTTCGGCTTGATGGGTACGGCAGTCGCTGAAACCACACCTGCAACAACACCAGCTGCGTCTCAAAATACACCATCAACACAACCAGCAGCAAATCCGGCTGCACCAACAACAACACCAAGTGCTGAAGTTTCATCAGTACCCGCTGAACCTGCACAAGGCGAAGCCGTGAACACAACTGTTGTTAATGAAAATATTGAAATTGCAACAGAAGCACCAACGGGTGGCTTTGACCAAGACTTATCTGTTTGGGGAATGTACCAAGGCGCAGATAACATTGTTAAAACAGTCATGATAGGGCTTGTTATTGCTTCTGTTATTACTTGGGCAATATTTTTCTCAAAAGGTTTAGAGATTTTAGTGGCTCGCCGCCGCTTAAAAGCAGAAGCGAAAGCAATTGCTGAGGTGAAGTCACTTGATGAAGCTGTCAGTATCGCAGAAGGTTTCAAAGCAAATAGCATTACTCGTATGTTATTAAACGAAGCCGTTACTGAGCGAGCGTTATCAGCAAATAGCTCTGATTTATCAGGCACAAAAGAGCGCACATCATTCCGTCTAGAAAGGGCAGTTGCTGCTATTAGTCGTTATATGGGGCGTGGAAATGGTTATTTAGCTACTATTGGTGCGATTTCTCCATTCGTCGGTTTATTTGGAACTGTCTGGGGGATCATGAACAGCTTTATCGGGATTGCTCACTCACAAACGACTAACCTTGCGGTTGTTGCACCAGGTATTGCAGAAGCGTTATTGGCGACAGCAATTGGTCTTATTGCCGCTATCCCTGCGGTTGTGATTTATAATATTTTTGCTCGAATGATTAACAACTATCGTGGTCAAGTAGGGGATGTCGCTGCTCAGTCTGCGTTGTTGCTGGGGCGTGATCTTGATCTGGCAAATAGCAAAGCAAGGTAATTATTATGGCAATGCGTTTAGGTGACGAACAAGACGATAGCGGTGAAATGCATGAAATTAACGTAACACCTTTTATTGATGTTATGTTGGTTTTATTGATTATCTTTATGGTTGCAGCACCATTGGCAACAGTTGATATTAAAGTCGACTTACCCGCCTCGACAGCGAAGCCGCAACCACGTCCAGAAAAACCTGTATTTTTAACGGTGAAATCGGACAGCCAGCTTTTTATTGGTGACCAAGCTGTGACAAAAGAACAGCTTGCTTCTACACTTGACCAAGCAACAAGTTCTAATAAGGAAACAACAATCTTTTTCCAAGCGGACAAGAGTGTTGATTATGAAACGATGATGGATGTAATGAATGCATTGCGTCAATCAGGGTACTTGAAGATTGGTTTAGTCGGAATGGAAGCAACGTCCTCAAAATAAGCTAATTAAATCCTATAAACGCGTTTTATCATTAAGGGTAAAACGCGTTTTTTATTATCTAATGGTACCCAAAGTTATATCTGTCGTTTTTTAAACTCTCTT
This sequence comes from Providencia sp. PROV076, assembly GCF_028483405.1. Lineage (NCBI taxonomy): Bacteria > Pseudomonadati > Pseudomonadota > Gammaproteobacteria > Enterobacterales > Morganellaceae > Providencia > Providencia sp. PROV076. The sequence continues at coordinate 51,797 of NZ_JAMPRR010000018.1, forward strand.
TCGGCACTCTTTTTGGATATTCCATCGCATTTATTTACCTAATTAAATTTTTTTTAAAGAATTTTATTCTTATTTGACGCTCTTTATTCGTTATTTGATAAGATGATTTGGCTATTGTATTCATTTTTTCACACTATTTTGGATACTTTTGTTTGTATTTCCTATAAATAATGATGAATCATATTAATTTTTATAATCAATATCTGTGTGTTCTTCATTTTTCACTATGGTTTCTTCTATGGATATTACCTTTTTATTTATGTATATATTAGTTAGATTAATTTATTTCGCTGGTTTTTTCGTTCTAAAATGCGAGTTAAATAGCATATAAATACTGATTATTTTATCAATAACGATGCAATAAGATGGGAAACTTAATGAAAAATAAACCATGTTTCTAATAAGGATTTATAAAAAATATCATTTTTAATCGATTTAGTGTATTCCATTATTTATTTTGTGGTTATTTTGTGTGGGAATATTAATCAAAAAGTGATTGTTTATCATAGAGCTGGTTATTTTTGCTTTGATTTTTTAGAATAATAAAATTAAATTAAGTAAATACCACTAATAATTATAATTAAATAATATGTAAACATTATTAATGTTAAAGTGGTTTTATTATATTCAGAAAATATATTTGTAAAATTACTTAGTATATTCAATTAATATTAAATTTATTTTCAAGATTAAAATGAATTATTTTTTAGGAACAATGTAAATTGTTTGTAATAACTTAATGATAGGTTAAATATTTTGCTGTCTTTTTGTGGTTTAACCTTATGTTATTGATTTTAATGGGCTTTGTATTTAACCCTGCATTGTTAAGTGAAAATAAAAAAACACTTGCGCAACAAAGGTGTTTCGCTATAATGCAATCAATAACATTTAGAAACACTTTTAAATACTTTATTATATTGAGTTATCTATTTTTATAATTTACTTAGCTAGGGAATCAATAAGGCCAATACTAATTTGGAAATAATACAAAGTTAGTGAATATTTAGGTCTTTGAATTAAAAATAGATATAATTACTTAACAGGTAACTCAGTGAGTGTATTTATACCGTGATATAAGTGTTATTACTGGAGTCAAATGGGCTGACTACAGACTACGCATAGCAAGCGTCGCCGTAATACGGCAATTTCATATTATACTTTTTTATAGATAAAATAAGACTACACTTCAAGCGTTATCATTGAGATAACGCTTTTTTTTTATTCTAATCTACCTCTTTGGATCTTGAGTAGCACAAGGTCAATCTGTCTCTCGTTTTATGATGAAATAACTTCACGAAAAAATTTATCGGAGTATGATGTGCCTCTTCGCTGTGGGGATCGATATAAATACTTATAACGATAATTATACAACGGCGAGCTTCTCTGCCAAGGTCTGGCGTGAATGAATTGGAAGTAACAATGACTTGGTCTGATTTTAAATCTCGCTATCTCATCGGTTTTTGGAAACCATTACCTGCAGTTATTGCCGCAGGTATCTTATCAACCTATTACTTTGGTTTGACTGGCACGTTTTGGGCAGTTACGGGTGAGTTTACGCGTTGGGGCGGGCACATCATGCAATTATTTGGCGCTGAACCAGAGACATGGGGCTATTTCAAAGTTATTGGTTTCGAAGGTACACCACTAGATCGCATTGATGGTGTGATGATTATTGGCATGTTTGCTGGCTGTTTTGCCGCGGCATTATGGGCCAATAATATTAAATTACGAATGCCTCAGCATAGGATCCGGATTTTTCAAGCTATTTTGGGCGGTATTATCGCTGGATTTGGTGCTCGTTTAGCAATGGGGTGTAATTTAGCCGCATTCTTTACTGGGATCCCTCAATTCTCATTACACGCGTGGTATTTTGCTGTTGCTACTGCGGCAGGGTCATATTTTGGTGCGAAATTCACACTAATGCCAATGTTCCGCATTCCAGTGAAATTGAAAAAAGTTAGCACCGCATCACCATTAACACAAAATCATGATGCGGCAAAAAGACGCTTTAAACTGGGAATGGTGATTTTCACATTAGCGCTGGCTTGGGGCTTTTATACTTTATTAGATTCCCCTGTGATGGGCTTCGCCATTTTATGTGGTATTGGCTTCGGGCTATTAATTGAAAGAGCACAAATTTGTTTTACCTCTGCATTTCGTGACTTGTGGATCACCGGACGCACACATATGGCGAAAGCTATCATTATAGGTATGGCAGTCAGTGCGATTGGTATTTTTAGCTATGTCCAGCTAGGTGCAACGCCAAAAATTTTATGGGCTGGGCCGAATGCGGTCATTGGTGGATTACTGTTTGGCTTTGGTATTGTGCTCGCTGGTGGTTGTGAAACGGGCTGGATGTACCGCGCGGTAGAGGGCCAAGTCCATTATTGGTGGGTCGGTTTTGGTAATATTATTGGCGCTACGGTACTGGCTTATTATTGGTATGATTTAGGCCCTTGGCTAGCGACTGATTTCGACAAAGTCAATCTACTGGAAACCTTTGGGCCAGAAGGTGGGTTACTGGTCACTTATGGATTACTAGCGGTAGCATTCGTGTTGATGTTGGTCTGGGAAAAACACTTTTTCCGTAAACGTTCTCAAAAAGCATCTAATGTATCCGTGGAGGTAGTATGAGTAAGAAAGACATTATCCCTGATTATCGTTTAGATATGGTTGGAGAACCGTGCCCATATCCCGCAGTCGCGACACTAGAAGCGATGCCATCGTTGAAAAAAGGCGAAATTTTAGAGGTGGTAAGTGATTGCCCGCAATCGATTAATAATATTCCTCTAGATGCCAAAAACTACGGTTATACGGTGTTGGATATTCAGCAAGATGGGCCGACTATTCGCTATCTTATCCAAAAATAACGGATACGCGTCATATTTTGCACTGTCGCGGTGTTGGCTTCATGCATTAGCCCTAGTCACATACTTGTGTATGCTCCTAGGGTCTAACGCATTTGTCGCCTTGCGACAGCACAAACTATTTAGCGTATTGGTGTTGGTCATATTTTGCACTGTCGCGGTGTTGGCTTCATGCATTAGCCCTAGTCACATACTTGTGTATGCTCCTAGGGTCTAACGCATTTGCCGCCTTGCGACAGCACAAACTATTTAGCGTATTGGTAATACACTTACTCTTCTTGTTCTTGCCAATTAGTAATATCTAGAACTAGTTCACATTCATCATCCATATAAGCGCCTGTTGGGACAAAACCCAGCTTCTTGTAGAATTCAAATGGGCTCTCTTCCCCTTCACCACAGCTATTATAAAGGCGTGGATAACCTTTTCTTTTTAAATACTGAATGACTTGTACCAAGGCTTCTCGGCCAAATCCTAGCTTTTGGTAGGGCTCTGCAATCATGAAACGCCAAAGCATAATGCCATCATATTCTAATTCATCATCATCTAGCCCTGAATGGAGCATGATGAAACCGACAGGGACATCATCAGCGTAAATGCCTCGGTACCATGCACAATCAGAAAACTGGGCTTCCACCATGGAATAGGCATTGTCAGCCACCATATTACGCTGTGCTTCACTAAGTGTATGACTTAGTAAGCAAATTTCAGAAAAATTATCTGCGGTGACTTTTTGTAGGGTAACCAGTGAATTTTCATCTAATTCGGGTTCGATGAGCTCTTTCATAACATTTCCTTCGACAGAATATTGACCATAATCATCAGTGATGGGCTATTTTTATTATTGTTGTTGAACATAATTAAATATTAGAAATTTGCGATATGGATATAAATCAATCAACCAGAGATTTCACGACCAGTCAATGACTTAATTGTGGCTATGTAAGCGGGGTCTAAAAAGTGATGGCAACTTACTTAAGTGTCAGTTGCCATTGTGAGAGCAATAGGGGATATGAAGAAAAATTTAGTGTTCGGCTTCGCCACCTAATACATCAATCAAGCGAGCGATTAATGCACTAAGTTCACCTGTCATTAAGACGTAATCAGCATCAAATTTTTGAGCGTAGTCTTCTTTAGCGATGTCATCATTTTGGTCTTTTAATGTATCACTAAATTTGAGGCGTTTTAGAGAACCATCGTCAGATAACATGAACTGGATACACTCTTCCCAATCTAAGGCCAGTTTGGTTACGAGTTTACCTGCTTCAATATGGGTGGCGATTTCATCAGAAATTAGCTCTTGCTTCTTACAGCGGATAATACCACCTTCTTCTAAGATAGCTTTTAGCTCCGCTTCATCCATAACTGCAAAACCTTGTGGTAATGAACCAGAACGGATCCACTCCGTGAGTGTTAGCTCAATGGGGTCTTTAAAAGTAAGAGGGACGACGGGTAAAGAACCTAAGCTTTTACGTAGTAAGGCTAAATTGTCTTCTGCGCGTTTTGCGCTTGCAGCATCAACAATAATTAATTGATTTACAGTATCAATCCAAATGTAGGTTTTGCTAAATTTACTGAATGCGCGAGGAAGGAGAGCATGAACGACTTCATCTTTTAATGAATCTTTTTCAGTTTTCTTCAGCTTACGGCCTTGCTCAGCTTCTAATTTTTCAATTTTATCCTGTAATTCTTGTTTTATTACAGGAGATGGCAGCATTTTTTCTTCTTTTTTGGCACAAATAAGAATTTGGTTACCCGCTGCATGCGTCAGGGCATCTCCCCCATTCATCGGTGAAACCCAACCCGTTTGCATCATATCTTGGCTACCACAAGGGTGATAGGCGAGGGCGGCAAGCTGTTTCTCTAAATCATCTGCGGAGAGTGCCAAATCCCGATTTAGGCGATAGACTAATATATTCTTGAACCACATGAAAAACCTACCTTTGTTGATAAATAGCCAGTTAGAGCAGGGGGCTATGATAGCGAATTGTCTGTTATTAAGCGAAAAAAAATACGTTGTTGTTGAGCGTTGCTATCATTTGATGAGTTAGCTATTGATAATCCGCTTCAAAACAAGCCATCATAACGATAGAAACCCTGATATAAAAACCTTGAATAGTAGAGAGCATCATAATGAGAATCGGTATTGATCTTGGTGGAACCAAAATTGAAGTTATTGCATTGGATGACAGTGGCAATACTTTGTTTCGTAAACGTATTCCAACACCTCGTGGTGACTATGATGCGACACTTAAAGCGATAGTAAGTTTAGTGATGGATGCAGAAACGGCGACGGGGTTGTCAGGTAGTATTGGTATTGGGATCCCCGGAACCTTGTCTCCAGTGACAGGAAAAGTTAAAAACGCCAATTCCACATGGCTTAATGGTAAACCGTTCGATGCTGATTTGAGTTATTTATTAAATCGTGAAATAAAAATGGCGAATGACGCTAATTGCCTAGCTGTCTCAGAAGCGGTTGATGGCGCAGGAGCAGGCGAGAAAGTCGTGTTTGCTGTTATTATCGGAACCGGTTGTGGCGCAGGGATTGCGATAAATGGTCAGGTGCATTCAGGGGGAAATGGCGTTGCAGGGGAATGGGGGCATAACCCTTTACCATGGCAAGATGAGCAAGATAGGCAATTTCTAGCATCAGAAAGCTGTTATTGTGGGCTGACGGGGTGTACTGAATTATTTGTCTCAGGCACAGGTTTTATGGCTGACTACACGAAACTGTCAGGGTGCAAAAAAACGGGAATGGAAATCGTTGAATTAGCGCAAATAGGGGATGAACATGCCGTCATCGCACTCGAAAACTACCTTAATCGCCTCGCAAAAGCCCTCGGGCAAGCCATTAATATGTTAGACCCAGATGTGATAGTGCTAGGGGGCGGAATGAGTAATGTTGATTACTTATATGAGGCGCTGCCTGAAAGGATCCGTCAATGGGTGTTTGGTGGGGAGTGTGATACACCAATTCGTAAAGCGGTGCATGGCGATTCGAGCGGGGTTCGCGGAGCTGCTTGGTTGTTTTCGTCCTAATTTACGCTGTCGCGGTGTTGGCTTCATTCAGTCACTCTAGTCACATACTTATGTATGCTCCTAGAGATGACCTCATTTTGCCGCCTAGCGACAGCGTAAATTAGTTAGAAAATAGAGCCAATGGGATGGTAGCGGTGTTGGCTTCATTCAGTCACTCTAGTCACATATTTATGTATGCTCCTAGAGATGACTTCATTTTGCCGCCGTGGCACAACTCGAATTATTTAGAAAAAATACTTAGTTTCTAATCAAGTGAGAAATCTTTAGAAAACTAATGATTAAATAATCATCTTTTATTTCTTAAATTAAATTTAGATTAATTGAAAATAATTTGATAGATGGATTTATAAAATAAAAATGGATAAGAAAAATCCCTGTGTTTTATTGGTGAAATAAAATACGGGGATTTAAGTTAAATAAACTTCTGTAATGCTAAGTGATATAAATCACAGTTCTTTTTTTCCTTCGAAAAATATTCATCAATCCTGAATGGAATAATGGGAGTTAATTAAGGTGAATTTGTCATCATTAATTCATTTTTGTGAGCTATATAAAAATCAAGCCCAATAAAAAGATGAAAACCGTGATTTAGTCACAAAAAATGGTTACTGTTTGCAGTGTATTATCATTAAAAATTGACATCATGCACATAGTGTAAAATTTTAATGCTATTTTTGTTGTTTATTTGTTCAATTTTACAAGATAGGTACTCAGATTTGAGAGGCAATTTTCTCTCAATAATGGCAACTAAGGGGATTACATGAATAAAGTATTAAAACTTTCAACACTTGCTATGTTAGTCGCATTTAATGCGAACGCAGCAACAGTTGATTTACGCGTAATGGAAACATCGGATGTTCACAGCAACCTCATTGATTTTGACTATTATAGAGACAAGCCGACAGAGCAATTTGGTTACGTTCGTACCGCGACATTAATTAAAGCCGCTAAACAAGAAGCAACAAACTCAGTATTAGTGGACAACGGAGATTTAATCCAAGGTAGCCCATTAGCAGACTACATAGTAGGTGAAGGTTTAAAAGACGGTGAATCTCACCCAGCACATAAACTTTTAAATACTATGGGTTACACCGTAGGTAACTTCGGTAACCATGAGTTTAACTTTGGATTAGAATTCTTACATAAAGCCATTGATGGCGCAAAATTCCCATACATTAACGCTAATATTATTGATGCGAAAACGGGTGAAAACTACTTTAACCCATACATTATTGTCGATACACCAGTTAAAGATAGAGACGGCAAAACGCACACTATCAAGATTGGTTATATTGGTTTTGTTCCCCCACAAATCCTTATTTGGGATAAACCAAACTTAGAAGGCAAAGTTTTAGTTAACGATATCACTGAAACTGCGAAAAAATTTGTACCGCAAATGAAAAAAGAGGGTGCAGATTTAGTTGTTGCTATCCCTCACTCTGGTTTCTCTCAAGAGCCATATAAAGCAATGGCTGAAAACTCAGTTTATTACCTCAGCGAAGTTCCGGGTATCGACGCTATCATGTTTGGTCACTCACACGGCGTGTTCCCTAGCAAAGATTTCAGTGATATCAAAGGTGTTGATGTTGCAAAAGGGACAGTGAATGGCGTACCAGCTGTCATGCCAGGGCAGTGGGGTGACCATTTAGGTGTGGTTGATTTAGTCGTCAATAATGATGATGGTGCATGGAAAGTAGTTGATGCAACCGCTCACGCACGCCCTGTCTACGATAAGCCAAATAAGAAAGCCTTGGTTGAGCGTGATGGCGAACTGGCGAAAATTATTGAACAAGAACACCAGGATACCCGCAAGTTTGTTGGAAAACATATCGGTAAAGCGTCCGAAAACATGTACAGCTTCTTAGCATTGGTTCAAAGTGACCCAACTGTACAAATCGTGAATGATGCTCAAGTCGATTACACCAAAAACTTTATTCAAGGTGACCCAGATCTGGCTGATTTACCTGTTCTTGCAGCCGCTGCACCATTTAAAGCTGGTGGACGTAAAAACTCACCAACTGAATTTATTGAAGTTGAAAAAGGTGATTTAACTTTCCGTAATGCCGCTGACTTATATTTATATCCAAATACGTTAGTTGTAGTGAAAGCGACAGGCGCCGATGTTGTTGAATGGTTAGAATGTTCTGCGGGAATGTTCAATCAAATCAATCCACAATCAACAGCACCACAAAGCTTATTGAATTGGAATGGTTTCAGAACTTATAACTTCGATACAATTAGTGGTGTAAATTACCAAATCGACCTGACTCAACCCGCGAAATACGATGTTGATTGCCAAACAGTCAACAAAGATGCTAACCGAATCAAAAATGTAACCTACCAAGGTAAGCCGATTGATCCAAAAGCAACCTTCTTAGTGGCAACGAATAACTACCGTGGCTACGGCGGTAAATTTGCGGGAACAGGTGATAATAATGTCGCATTTGCATCTCCAGATGAAAACCGTTCTATTTTAGCGGCTTATATTGCTAAAGAGTCTAAAGATAAAGGACAAATTGCGACTAAAGCCGCGAATAATTGGTCATTCACTCCAATTAAAACAGACAAAAAACTGGATGTTCGCTTTGAAACTGCGCCAAGTGAAAAAGCAGCAAAATTCATCAAAGAGAATGCACAGTATCCGATGAAACAAGTCGGTACCGATGAAATTGGTTTCGCTATTTATCAAATAGATTTAACCGAGAAGTAATCTAAACATATTGATATCATTCAAGCCTACCTACGGGTGGGCTTTTTAGTGGCTAAATAATTAGCTTGATAAGTAATTTTAGAGGTGAGAATGCAAAGTAAGAGGGGTGTTAAGGAAATAGCGCTCGGAATATTAAGACAATTTTTACATTAAATATTCCGAGCGGTTATGATTAAGGTAAACATTATGGAGCTACTCATAAAAGACATTTAACATAGGTAACTTAGTGTGTTTATCATACTCAACTTTTACATACTCAGACTCTACCTTTTGGCCATTTTTTAAAGAACCTGTTATTGATACATCTTTACCTTTTCGGTAACACGTAATATTAACTCGCTCTTTATGTTCAACTTTGACTGAACATTGTGGCTCATAGATATAACCTGAAAATGAAATTGTACCTCCTGATGAGTTATTACTTGCATAGGTGAAAGAACAACTTGAAATGATTATAGTAACAACAAATGTTAGTAAAGATAAACCTTTCATAGTCCACCTCCTTAATAACACTTTACACGATGGGACGTGTTTTTGTGCTCTCACTTTTAGTGTAGTTCAAATATCTATAATGCAAAACTAAAAATGAAAATATACTTAGAGTTTAGATGGGTGGTTGGTTAATGTATTGATAAACATCAAATTATATGTCTATTGGATTTTGTGTGATCAATTAATAATCAGGCGGTAACACGAGTGTAATAATAATAGTATAATTGTGAATGTTTCTTTTTGTTTCGATGAACTATTTTGAGTAAATATGTTTTATTGTGAGTTCAGGTTAATTTAGAATAAGTGATAATTTTAAATTGGAGGTATCATAAGTGATGATGTTGAATTATTCACTTTGATAATATCGAATAAATGAAATCCTCTCGTAAATATATTACGAAAGGATTATTTAAATTCTTAGTATTTTAGTTTATTTGAAAACTTTGAAACGAACATCGTCATCCATAAAGTCTTTATCACCCGCTGGCTCATTAATTGAACCAAATACCATTTGAGCGCGTAATATCCAGTTAGCTGGAACATTCCATGCTGTTTGTACGTCATTATCAATCAGTGGATTGTAGTGTTGTAAAGATGCACCGATATTTTCTTGTGACAATGCAGTCCAGACTGCGAATTGTGCGATACCACTGGCTTGTTCAGACCAAATTGGGAAGTTATCTGCATATAAAGGGAATTGCTCTTGCAAACCTTTAACAATATCTTGGTCTTCAAAAAACAGAATAGAACCGGCTCCCGCAGCAAAACTATCAATTTTTTGCTCTGTTGAAGCAAAGGCTTGCTCAGGAACAATTTTACGCAGTGCTTCTTTGGTCATATTCCATAATTTTTGGTGTTCAGCACCAAATAAAATCACGACGCGAGATGTTTGTGAGTTAAATGATGATGGTGAGTGTTTAACTGCTTCTTTAATTAATCTCGTGACGTGTTCTTCTGATACAGGTAAAGCATCGCCGAGGTTATAGATAGTACGACGATTTTTAATCATTTCGATAAATGCGTTAGACATTTTAGTCTCCTAGCTTTTCATTAGCGCACGGCATGTTATTGAATAAATCTTAGAAGCCGTAGTGTGTTTCAATGGTTATTACTATAACTTGGCGAATGGAAAATCATAGAAAAAAAATTTAACGATAAGGTTCAAATTTTTGCACCAAGTTAATAAAGTGTTTTTATTTGCTTAAAATCAATATGTTAACACTAGTTTTTGTGGCGATTTATGGTGATGAACTGCATTAATAAGCACAAAAGAATAATATGTATAGAAAATAATTGAGGATAAAATAGATGAGAATGAAAGCGCCTAGGTAGAGTATCAAATTAATCAAAAATAGTGCGCTGAAGCGGCTCAACTTTCTCTACCAATGTAGGGAATAATAAAGCGGATGCATTTCGTTTTTTAAACAACTTAGCTATCTTTAAATTAGCAGTTAATTTAGGGGGGAGTTTTCCCCACCCCGAATAGTCACAGAATTGAGTTAAATTATGCGGTTTAAATGATACGAAATTGTGCGGGAAGTTCGCTAAAGCCAAGCCCATTGCCTTTTTTCACGGCAATTTGTACAGGAATACGTTCTTTCATTGCTTCCACATGGCTAATTACGCCAATAGTTTTGCCAGATGCATTCAAGCTTTCTAATGCATCAAGGGCAATATCTAACGTTTCTGCATCTAAAGTACCAAAACCTTCGTCTAAAAAGAGCGATTCTAGTTGTGTACGATGACTTACCATATCGGATAGCGCTAGGGCCAATGCTAAACTAACTAAAAAGCTTTCCCCACCAGAAAGCGTTTTAATATCTCGAATGCTATCCGCTTGCCAGCCATCAATAACTTGTAACTCAAGGTTTGCTTGGTGGCTACGCTGTAATAAATAACGGCCATGAAGTTTTTCAAGCTGTTGATTAGCTAGAGAAACTAAACAATCCAATGTTAGGCCTTGTGCATAACGTCGGAATTTATCCCCTTCAGCGGAACCGATAAGTAAGCTGAGATAGCTCCAATCATCGTAACTTAACTGACTTTTCTCTATTTCTTGCAGTAAATCTTGTTGCTGGTGGCGCAGTTGCTTATCGGTATTGAGCTGGTTAATTATCTGGCCTTGTCTCTGATTTATTTGCTTAATTTCTTCATCGAGTTGGGCAACAATTGTTTGTAATTGCGTTTCAGTCAGTGTCGCTAAATCAGTAATACGTTGTTGATTTAGCACTTCAATGGCCTGTAACCCCTCTTTATAACGCGTTTCACACTGTATACGTGCTTGGTTAATGCGTTGTTTTAGTGTTTCCAATTGTTGTTTTTCTTCATGGCTTATTAACGCCTTAAGGAAAGTGTGTTGATCACTAAATGGGCTATCGGTAAGTGCTTGAGTAAACAGGGTATTGGCTTGCGTTTGTGCCAGTTTTGTTTTTTCGCTGGCATCTATGAGCGCTTGATAACTTCCATTCATTGACGCGATGGTTTTATCAGTCTCATTGAGTTGTTTACTTAATTGTTCCTGAGCTTGGAAAAGCATGGTTTGTTTGTCATTCAATTGCTGAATGAATTGGTTGATAGTTAGACCTGAAAGCAGTGTTTTTCGTTGTGCTGCTTTTTGCTCTAAATCTAGCTCAATTTGCTTAAGACGATTTCTTTCTTGTTCAATTTGTTGAGTAAGAATATCGAGTTGTTCTAACTCAACTTTTAATGTGGCTTTATTGACTTCAATTTGTTGGCTAAGTGTTTGCGCCATCACTTTTTGGTTGTTGAAGTGCTCACTGCGTTGGCTGATCTCGTTAACCCATTCATCGAATTTATCTTTATCAGGCACATTTAAGTTAAATGGCATAAGAGTGGATTGCCATTTATCTAATTGTATCTGCTTACGCTGTTGAAATTGGTTATATTCTTTTTGGATCTCATCAAGTTGTTGTGTTTGGTTTTTTAAACGCTCTTCAATCAATGACAAATCAGATTGCCATTGGGTAAAGCCTGCTTGTTGCTCGTGTAGTTGATACTTGGTTTGCTGATATTCGCGCTCTAGCGCGGTCATATCGGCCACTATTTTCTGTTGCGTAGCTAATTGCTCCGTTAATTGATTAACAAAGAGCGTAACGGCTTGTTCATTTTGGGCTAACTCAGGTGTGAGTGCTTGCTCACATGTCTTTTGCCATTGATAGTTAAAGGCATCGAGTTGTTCACTGATTTGCTGCTGTTGTTGTAAATTTTCGTTTTGGCGTTGTTTTTGTGTATAAAGTTGTGATTCTAACTGAGTTTGTTGTTGCTTTAATTGGTCGAGTTTATTTGTAAGCTCAATGAGTTGTTGCTGTGTTTCACTGAGGTGAATTGATTGATAATCGTTAACGGCAGGGTGCTCTGTTGCACCGCATAATGGGCAGGGGTTACCCGCTATGAGTTGCTGACGTTCATGCTCTAGGCTAACAATTTTTTGTTCTAATTGTAATTTGTCATTGGTTAGCTTGATGAGTGGCGTCAATTCATTAATGCGTGTTAGGGCAATGCTCAATGTTTTTTGCGTGGTGGTGATATCTTGTGCTAATTCAACATCTTTTTGGGTCTGTTTTTGTTTTTGCGTTTGTGCATTAAGGCATTGAGATAATATTAATGGCAATAATTTAGCATGTTGTAAGCGTGCTTGTAGCTGTTCAATGTGTTGATTGATAGCGTTAATATCATGTTTTTCTTGGTTTTGTTTGTAGATTTCTTCTTGTTTTTTGAACGTGACAGTGCTGTGTTCTAACTCGAGACGTTTTTGGGATAGTTTTTCAGTTTTCTGCTGTTGTTGCCGCTGTAATTGTGTAACTTCATTTGAAATAATTTGTTGTTTTTTATGCAAACTCGCCAGTTTATCAGCTAATTCGAATATAAAATGGCCTTGTTGCTGCCAGCTACCGATGTGCGCATTGAGCTCAGCGTCTTTTGGGTGTTCTTCTAGAAATAGGTTGTGTTTCTTTAACTCAAGGTGCGCAGTTTGGATCTGACTTTGAGTCTCATTAACTAAGTGTTGCTTTTGCTGAAGAGTTGTGTGCTGTTGTTCAATTTGTTTCGTAATTTCAGTCTGTTGCTGTTTCAATTGTGCAATTTGGTTATCCAGAGGCCTGACAGTTTCATCAATCAATTGATGCTGTTGTTTGGCAAAATCAAGATGTTGTTGATACTCGGATTGTGATTTCAACAACTTCTCTTGCAGTGGAGCACGTTCAGCTTGCTGGGTTTGCAAGCTAAGTTTCAGCTGTTGTTGTTTATTTATGTATTCAGTGAGTTGTTGTTGCTGGCGCTCAACGTCCTGCCATAACGGGCGAAGCGACTCCGCAGGGGCGCTATCAGCCAATCTTTTCAACTGAGGCTGTGCGGATTGGAACTCAAGCTCATTTTTTTTGAGTTCATCATCAAGTGATTGCATGCGCTGGGTGAGTTGGTGATATTGTTGCCACCAATTGACGCCTTGTTGGTGGCGAGCCCGCTGTTGCTTGGTTTGAGTTTCTTGTTCAAGTAAATGGTTTTGCTGTACTAATAACTCTTGGTGTTCTGCTTCAGTGAGTAAATTAATGCTTTGTGCCTTTGCCTTTAGCAAATCTAAGTCAATTTTGGCTTGCTTGTGTTGATTAAAAACATAAATTGAAATCTGGCTATAAATTTCTGTGCCTGTAATTTCTTCAAGTAAATCAGCGCGTTCTTTCTCTGAAGCATTTAAAAACGCAGCGAAATCACCTTGGGAGAGTAAAATTGATTTGGTAAAACGCTCATAATCAAGCCCAGTTATTTGTGCTATTAATTCTTTTATCTCTGTGATTTTTACGGTCAATATTTTACCATCAGTAACCGTTGCAAGCTCCGCCTTAGGCTGTTGTAAATTGCCATCAGGCTTTCCTCCTGCTCGTCGTTGGCTCCAAAAGGCGCGATAAGCTTTGCCTTTGACCTCAAACTCCACCTCAGCAAGGCATTCCCCAGTGTGGCGAGTCATCAGTTCATTTTGTGCGTTAGAAATGGTTTTTAAACGCGGTGTTCGGTGATAAAGCGCAAGGCAAATCGCATCCAATAAGGTGGTTTTTCCTGCACCAGTGGCACCTGTAATGGCAAATAAGCCATTGCTAACAAATGGCTCCGCAGTGAAATCAATTTTCCACTCACCTCGAAGAGAGTTAATATTTTTTAAACGTAAACTTAGAATCTTCATATTAACTTTCCTTGCTCATTTGTAATGCGTCATAAGATTGTTGAAATAGCTGCACTAGGCGCTGTTCACGCTCAGGATCCTCTAAAGACTCTTGGGCAAGGCGACGTAAAAAAACGTCTTCTACGGTGAGTTCACTTAATGTTTCATTGGCCAAGGTTTGGCTTTGTCCCTGTATTTGCTTACGTGCACGGCGCAGTATCACGACTTCAACAGGGAGATCTTGTGTCAACGCTTCAATACGCTGTTGGATATCAGCGAGGTAATCTTGTGAAGCAACTTCAATATCTAACCAAACAGGTTTATCTCCTAGGTAATCTTTCCATGCTTCTAATTGCTGTTCTATTTGGCTTAAGGAGCCTTTAATGCTTTGCAATGGCTGAATAATAGGGATGTCCAATGGGGTGATTTGAGTCAATTCGCTTCCGGTGAATTCAACAAGGCAGACACTTTTTTGTTGTGCTGTTTCGTCAAAACTCAATGCAATAGGTGAGCCACAGTAGCGAATATTTTCTTGCCCTCCAATCACTTGGGGACGGTGAATATGGCCAAGGGCAATATAGTCAGCAGGGGGAAAAGCCCCAGAAGGAAACGCATCTAACGTACCAATATAAATATCTCGAACGGAGTCCGTTAAGGCTGCACCGACAACCGTTAAATGGCCAGTGGCAATAATTGGAATATCCAGCCCCAATGCGGTTCGCTGTTTTAGCGCGAGTTGGTAGCTGGCTTGGTAATGATCATGAATAGCGGTTTGTAGTGAGCGTTGTTTATCTTCAATATTTTGCCCTGCAATACTGAGCTGGATATCTCGAGGACGTAAAAAAGGGATGGCACAGACGAGACCAATAGGTTGTTCCTGTTTATTTACTAAAGTAATGACATGCGGTTCACTTCCAGACGTAATAACCTGTGTATTCAAATAACTAAGTAGAGCGCTTGATTCATTGAGTACAGAAACCGAGTCGTGATTACCACTTAAAATTACTAGCTGGCAGCCTGTTTTTTGTAAATCAACAATAAATTTATTATACAGTTCACGTGCATAGCTCGGTGGCGAACCGGTATCGAAGATATCACCTGCAACGATGACCGCATCAACTTGGTGTAATTCCACTTGTTCAACAAGCCAGTTTAAGAAATGTTGGTGCTCAGGCGCACGGCTTTTGGTAAAAAAATACTGACCAAGGTGCCAGTCTGAGGTGTGAATAATGCGCATGAGTTATCAATTCCTATCATCAATAATGTGCATGAACGTTCGATAATTAAGTATACCCGATCCATATCACTCGTTGAGGGATGTTTGCGATTTTATTACCTATTACTATATTGCGGAACTATGTCGTCGCGGAACTATGTTGCGGAAATATTTCACTTAAATGACATTTAACCGTTAAAATAAAGATTAATATGAGTTTCACCCATTGATATTCATAATTCTGTCATAAAAGTGACGCATAATGCTTTCACATTTTAAATGTCTTCTTAATTTTACAGGAACAATCATGGCAAGACGCATTCTAGTTGTTGAAGATGAAGCGCCCATCCGAGAAATGGTTTGTTTTGTATTAGAACAGAATGGTTTTCAGCCTATTGAAGCTGATGATTATGACAGTGCGATTGCACAACTCGTTGACCCGCTACCTGACCTCGTACTACTGGATTGGATGATCCCCGGTGGCTCTGGGATCCAAGTCATTAAACATATGAAACGTGATAGCGCAACACGTGACGTTCCTGTCATGATGTTAACTGCACGAGGAGAAGAAGAAGACCGCGTAAAAGGTTTGGAAGTTGGCGCGGATGACTATCTTATTAAACCATTTTCACCGAAGGAATTAATTGCTCGGGTAAAAGCAATCTTACGTCGTATCTCCCCAATGGCGACGGAAGACATTATTGAAATGAATGGGTTAATGTTAGACCCTACCTCTCATCGTGTCACCAGCAATGAAATCCCTATCGATATGGGCCCAACTGAATATAAATTACTCCATTTCTTTATGACTCACCCTGAACGCGTATATAGTAGAGAACAGCTATTGAATTATGTATGGGGTGCCAATGTGTATGTGGAGGATAGAACTGTTGACGTGCATATTCGGCGGCTAAGAAAGGCACTAGAGACGGAAGGCCATGATAAAATGGTACAAACTGTACGTGGTACAGGTTATCGTTTTTCTGTCCGTTACTAAAAACCACAAAGGGAGAGCCATGCGTGCTTGAACGTTTATCGATTAAGCAGCTGATTTGGGGGCTGTTTTTATTTATCTTACCCGCCCTTATCTTATCGGTTTTTATTGGCCACCTAGCGTGGCTATTAGTGATCTCGCTACTTGCTGCACTGATATGGCATGGGTATAACTTGCTCAAGCTTTCTTACTGGTTATGGTTAGATAGAAGTATGCTCCCCCCCGAAGGGCGAGGTGGGTGGGAACCGATATTTTATGGTATCTACCAGATGCAGCAACGTAATCGAAAACGCCGTCGTGAATTAGGTCAGTTAATTAAACGGTTTCGTAGTGGTGCAGAATCACTACCTGATGCCGTCGTAATGATGACAACCGAAGGGAATATCTTTTGGTGTAATCGCCATGCTCAGGCTTTACTCGGCTTCCGTTGGCCTGAAGATAACGGACAGCATATTTTTAATTTATTACGTTACCCAGACTTTAGCCGCTACTTCACCATTAAACGTTATGACCAAGCGCTAACTATTGAGCTCAATAGTGGTGAAATCGTTGAGTTTCGTATCTTGCCGTATACCGAAGGGCAGTTATTGATGGTTGCGCGGGATGTGACAGAAAAACGTCGTTTGGAAAAGGCGCGTAGGGACTTCTTTGCAAATGTGAGCCACGAATTACGGACGCCTCTTACGGTTATTCAAGGTTATCTTGAGGTGATGGACGACCAAGAAAACGTGACTGCGGTTAATAAGAAAGCACTGCATGTCATGCAAGAACAAACGCACCGTATGGATAACTTAGTTAAACAGCTTTTGCAGTTGTCACGTATCGAAGTTGCTCCTCAAATTAACCTTGATGAGCAAGTGAATATCCCTGTTACTCTCAAAATGATTGAACAAGAAGCACTCAGTTTAAGCCAAGGGCGCCACCAGTTTGAATTTCATGTTGATGAAAAATTGCGTGTCCATGGTAATGAAGAACAATTACGAAGTGCAGTGGCAAATTTAGTCTATAACGCGATTAGCCATACGCCTGAGGGCACAAAAATTTGGGTTGATTGGCAAAGAAGTGGGCAAGGGGCTCGCTTTAGTGTGAGAGATAACGGGCAAGGGATACCTGCAGAGCATATCCCTCGTTTAACGGAACGTTTTTATAGGGTAGATAAAGCGCGCTCTCGCCAAGGCGGTGGAGGTACTGGCCTTGGGTTAGCTATTGTTAAACATGCATTACAACATCATAGCAGCCAATTGGTGGTGACAAGCCAATTAGGTAAAGGTAGTGAGTTTTCATTTACTTTACCGCCAGTGCTAATTGTTGATGATAAAAAACTTAAAAGTGAGTAAATGAATCCACTTTATTAATATAATCAAGGTATTAATGAAGTGGATTATTTCTATTTATCAATGCATTTATGTGTTCCATTCAAAATATATATATTTAATGCTGATAATTGCCATCATGTTAATTATATGCTCTGTTAAATAATCAATTATAATCACCAGAAAAAGATGAGTTGTTCATTTTTCGAGCAAAGCATATAACGAGTATTGGGATTTTACTGAAAGTAATCACTAGTTCTGAAAATTAGTTTAGTTATTTATTCTTGTTTTTAGGTTTGCTATTGCCTTTTTGCCCTATAAAAGTTCTACTTGTTGTCAGTTATTGGCGAATTTTTCTGTTTTTTGACTTTTCATTTCGTGTGATACAAGCAAATATACTTTTTTATATTGTTAACAGTATGTTTATCAGAATTCTATATCGCTATATATATTTCAAAGGGTTGCTAAGTGTAAACCCATAATTTTCTATTTTGTCACTTAAAAATAACATAATATGGCTCATCGTTTATCATCAAGAGATATCATCGCATTAGGCTTTATGACTTTTGCGTTATTCGTCGGGGCAGGGAACATTATCTTTCCCCCTATGGTTGGTTTGCAGGCAGGGGAACAAGTTTGGACTGCCGCACTAGGTTTTTTGGTTACTGGTGTGGGTCTACCTGTTTTAACGGTTATTGCGCTGGCTAAAGTAGGTGGGGGCATTGAAGCGCTCAGCACGCCTGTCGGCAAAACAGCAGGGTTACTACTAGCGGTTGTTGCTTATTTGTCTGTAGGGCCGCTATTTGCCACACCAAGAACGGCAACTGTGTCCTATAAAGTCGGCATCGCACCTTTATTCGGTGGTGAGTCCGATTTGCTGTTACTGATCTACAGCGTGGTTTACTTCGTTCTCGTTATCGGTATTTCATTATACCCAGGAAAATTGCTCGATAGCGTTGGGCACATTTTAGCGCCTGTAAAAATGTTAGCTCTGGCTATTTTGGGTATTGCGGCTGTTATGTGGCCAGCGGGGGACCCGATCCCTTCTACAATAGAATACCGTGAGATGGCTTTCTCGAACGGCTTTATCAATGGTTACCTGACAATGGATACCCTCGGTGCGATGGTATTTGGTATCGTTATTGTTAATGCGGCGCGTTCAAGGGGTATCGAAAATTCTTCATTATTAACCCGTTATACTATGTGGGCAGGGTTAATTGCAGGGGTATTATTAACGCTGGTCTATTTGTCACTGTTTAAGTTAGGTGAGAATAGTGGTTCGTTAATTCCAAACCCTGCGGATGGCGCTGATATTTTACATACCTATGTCCAATATACTTTTGGTAATTATGGTAGCTTCTTCCTTGCGGTATTAATCTTTGTTGCTTGTATGGTAACGGCTGTAGGCTTAACGTGTGCTTGTGCAGAGTTCTTTAGCCGCTATGTACCGATCTCTTACCGTAAACTGGTGCTGATCCTGGGTGTGTTCTCTATGGTGATCTCAAACTTAGGTTTAAGTAAGCTAATCGCCTTCTCATTACCGGTGCTAGTTTCAATTTATCCACCTTGTATCGTATTAATTTTATTAAGCTTTACTTTGAAGTGGTGGAAAAACCCTACGATAGTGATTGCACCGACAATGTTAGTCAGTTTTGTGGTTGGTTTAATTGGTGCGGTAAAAGCGTCAGATCATCTTAAAGGTTATATCCCTGAATGGATGACCGCAATGCCACTGTATAAACAAGATTTAGTCTGGGTATTACCCACTATTGTTGTGATGGTTATTGCGATTTTATGCGATAAGTTGGTATCGCCATCAGTACAACATAAACAAGCTTAATTGTTTGATATTATTAAAAAAGGAGCTGAATAGCTCCTTTTTTTCTATTTCTATTTTATTTGCCCGTTAATCAACCCCAACAGCGCTACCTGCTGGACGGCGTACATCGTTAGAGCCATAAATAAAACCTTCGCGTACTTTTCCAGATACAGCTGAATCATTACCAGATGATTTAGCACTGACGCCCGCGCCTTCTGGGATCGCGACCATAATCAACTCAGCGGCACCCCATGGTGTTTGTTCAACCATCTTGTATCCCATTTTGTCCAGCAGCGCTAAGGTGTCTTTAGAAACGCCTCTTTGCTCATAATAAACCTCGTCAGGGAGCCACTGGTGGTGAATGCGTGGTGCATTAACCGCTTCTTGTGGCGGCATACCATGGTCGATAATATTTAAAGCGGTTTGCAGCGTAATTGAAATAATCCGTGAGCCTCCCGGCGAACCGAGAACTAAAAATACCTTGCCATCTTTCGTCACGATAGTCGGGCTCATGGAGGATAATGGGCGTTTACCCGGTGCAATAGAGTTGCGTTCCCCTTGTACTAAGCCATATAAATTCTTCTCGCCGACTTTCGTGGTGAAATCATCCATTTCATCGTTTAAGAAGAACCCTGTCCCCGGAGGGATAACGACAGAACCAAACCGGCCATTAATCGTGTAAGTCGTTGAAACAGCATTTCCTTTTTCATCTACTACAGAGTAATGCGTTGTCTCTGGTTTTTCGTGTGGCCCTATTCCCGGTTGAACTTGGGTTGATGGCGTTGCTTGATTGGGTTTGATTTCTTTACGTAACTCTTCCGCATAGGCTTTACTCAGTAATTTTTCCGTCGGGTTATCGACAAATTTAGGGTCACCTAAGAAGGTATTTCTATCCATGTAAGCATGGCGCATTGCTTCTGTAAGAGTATGAATATAGTCCGCAGAGTTAAAGCCCATTTCTTTGAGGTCATACCCTTCTAAGATATTAAGCGTTTGGCAGATAGTTACCCCGCCTGAACTAGGAGGTGGTGCTGAAATAAATTGATATCCTCTATAGGTGCAGCTCACTGGCGCTGTATCAGTGATGGTAAAATCCGCAAAATCTTTTGCTGTCAAAATCCCGCCATTTTTCTTGGACGCTTCTTCAACAATTTTGGGGATTTCTCCTTCATAAAAGGCAGATGGGCCATTTTTGGCAATTTTTTCTAGTGTGTTAGCTAAATCGGTTTGGACTAATAAGTCGCCTGGTTGGAAGGCACTGCCATCTGGTTTTAAGAAGATACGCGCGACTTCTGGGTCTTGTTTAAAACGTTCTGTTGTGGTGTCGAGAACATCGGTATCTGCACGGGTTAGAGTAAAACCTTCCCTTGCTAATTTGATAGCAGGAGCCATCACCTGCTGGCGGCTCATCGTACCATATTTTTCTAAGGCATAATCGAGGCCTTTGACTGTTCCGGGTACGCCAGATGCGAGGTAGCCATACAAGCTGGCATCTTTGATAAGCTGACCATCTTTATCTAGATACATATCTGCGCTAGCGGCACCGGGGGCAGTTTCTCTAAAGTTGATGAATAAATCTTTGCCATCGGCTAGGTGAATGGTCATAAAGCCACCACCACCGATATTGCCACAACAAGGGTTAACAACCGCTTGTGCATACCCTACCGCAACCGCTGCATCAATGGCATTGCCGCCTGACTTTAGAATATCAGCTCCAATTTGTGATGCTAAGTGTTGGGAAGAAACAACCATGCCTTTTTTCGCTTCAACCGCAGGTTCGGAGGCGGCATATAGTTGACTGGTAAGGAATAAGGAAAGAAGTAGAACCGCAGGGCGTAATGATGTTTTTATCATTCGTATCTCCCAGTTAAGGTTAATTGAGGTGTTCTATTGCACAAATATTCAATATGAATAATTTGTTAATTATTTGTGTTTTTAATGTATAGCACACAATAATACAAAACATTGAGTATTTGAGTTAAGAATTGTTAACTGAGTGGAATAATTGCGAGTAGGAAGAGAAAAGATAGACTTGGTTCACAAAAAGTAAAAAGCGGGCTTAATGCCCGCTTTTCAAAAACTCGCGTAACGAATTACAGTTTTGCAGAGTTTTTAGTCAGGTAGTCAGCAACGCCTTTTGGAGATGCATTCATACCTTCTTGGCCTTTTTCCCACTGAGCTGGGCAAACATCACCGTGCTCTTCGTGGAATTGCAGCGCGTCAACCATACGCAGCATTTCGTCAATGTTACGGCCTAATGGCAGGTCATTAACGACTTGGTGACGGACAACGCCGTTTTTGTCAACGAGGAAAGAACCACGCAGTGCAACGCCTGCATCTGGGTGTTCGATACCGTAAGCTTTGATGATTTCACGTTTGATATCAGCAACCATTGGGTATTTAACTTCACCAATACCGCCGTTATCGACAGGTGTTTTACGCCATGCGTTATGAACAAACTCAGAGTCAAAAGAAACACCAACAACTTCTACGCCACGTTTTTTGAATTCTTCGTAGCGGTGGTCGAATGCGATCAGTTCTGACGGACAAACGAAAGTAAAGTCCATTGGCCAGAAGAAGATCACAGCTGGACGGCCGTTCAGGTGGGTTTTCAGGTTGAAGTTATCAACAATTTCACCATTACCTAAAACAGCTGCAGCAGTAAAGTCAGGGGCTTGACGTGTTACCAGAACCATAATTTACTCCTATGAGTTTGAATTAAAGTTTTTTGTCCTGTCTATTTATCACCGATGATTTAATCACTGATAAATAATGTGGACATAGACTTCTAAAAGAATAGAAAAATATCTTTTGATAATAAAGACATTTAAACCGATTATTGTGATAGGTTTTGACTATCAATAATACTGGTTTATCAAATTAATATCAATAAGATAGTTTTATTCCACTAAAGTGCAAGCTTTAATTTATTCCTTTGTGTTAATTGTGACACTCTGTACAAAAAAATGTTGCAGCGCATTGGCCATCATTTGTGGGTAAAATTGAAAAAAAATATTTTCCAACGCATCATACTGCAATAAAAAGTCGTTAAATGAACCACTTAACGCACTGAGCTTGGGGCGCCGTTTTGCCATTCCATTGAGTGATTTTCCAATATAATTCTTATCTGCGTAGTGTATCAGCCACTGTTGGGGCCAAAGATATTCATTTAGCTCCTGAAACTTTTCAGGGGTATGACAAAGCTGAGGCTCAATTATTTTTCGGCAGTCCCGTACAAAGTCCGCTAGCGGTATTGATGGCTCAATAGTTGACCAATGCAAAGATAAAAAATGGTCCCAAACTAAATCTAATGTAATAGGAGCGACCCGACGGTATTCCTCGCGAAACAGTAGTTTAGCTTCTTTGACTAAAGGGTGGGTATCTGTAATGCGGTCGACGGCTCGATGCATAAAGATACCAGAGACAATGTCGGATGAATAAAGGCCCGTAGGGTTACCGCGGACGTAGTCAGCCATGATGTTGCCGAGCAAGGAGCTGTCAGCGAGGTGGGCCAGGTGGAGGTGAGCTAGGTAATTCATCCTTCTATGATATACCCGATGCCTTTCAAATTATAGCCGTGTTAGCTGCACAAACCGACCCTAGTCACATACTGATGTATGCTCCTAGGGATCAATTTGCTTGCTGCCTTGCTCTAATTCGAAATTCATGGGGTATATTTATTTAGTAGAAAAAGAAAAAGAAAAAAGACGGAAGTTAATGTGTCATAAAAGTTGAGTAAAATTGAAATAATTCATTCTTTGAATGGATAAATAGCGTACAGAATTTTTTACTAACAAAATATTTGTTAAATAATGGTGTTTTTTTGTGCGATTTTGCGCTTATTTCTTGCGCCAAAGTCGGTGCGGCACTAGACTAGTCGCCTGTTTTTTTAGATTGATGTCAATACAATGCGTGTTTCTGATTTTACTTTTGAATTACCTGAAGAACTAATTGCCCATTATCCACAGGCTGAGCGTAGCGCTTGCCGCTTATTAAGCTTAGATGGTGGCTCAGGGCAGCTCACGCATGGTGTTTTTACCGATATTCTAGAAAAATTGGAGCGCGGTGACTTGCTGGTGTTCAATAACACTCGCGTGATCCCTGCACGGTTATTTGGGCGTAAAGTTAGCGGCGGTAAAATTGAAGTTTTGATTGAGCGTATGTTGGATGAACACCGCGTACTTGCTCATGTTAGGGCATCAAAAGCACCAAAAGAAGGGGCTGAATTACTGCTAGGCGAAGATGAAAGCGTGAAGGCAACGATGGTTGCACGTCATGGTGCATTGTTTGAACTACGTTTCGACGATGAACGTGATGTATTAAGCATTCTAAACCAAATTGGTCATATGCCTCTGCCGCCTTATATCGATCGCCCTGATGAAGAGTCAGATAAAGAACTTTATCAAACCGTGTATAGCGAAAAACCGGGTGCTGTGGCAGCACCAACGGCAGGCTTGCACTTTGATGAACCGTTACTTGAAGCATTGCGCCAAAAAGGCGTAGAAATGGCGTTTGTGACATTGCATGTGGGAGCCGGTACTTTTCAACCTGTGCGTGTTGATACTATCGAAGATCACATTATGCATTCGGAATATGCAGAAGTGCCACAAGAGGTCGTAGACGCTGTTTTAGCCTGTAAAGCACGAGGCAATCGCGTTATTGCTGTTGGAACGACGTCTGTTCGGTCGCTAGAAAGTGCCGCAAAAGTGAGCCAAGGTGCTTTAATTGCTCCATTTTTTGATGATACCCAAATCTTTATTTACCCTGGGTATGAATATCAGGTGATAGATGCGCTAATCACCAACTTCCACTTACCTGAATCTACATTAATTATGTTGGTTTCTGCGTTTGCTGGATACAAAAACACCATGAATGCGTATAAAGAAGCGGTGGAACAAAAATACCGTTTCTTTAGTTACGGTGATGCGATGTTCATCACGCCGAATGCGCATGCCAGTTCCGAGAAAATTGGTGAGTAATCAGTTTTAAGCGGTGGCAGCAGCTGCTTGCTTAGCAAATTAATATTATCGATAGCAACAGACTGTTTTTCTGCTGCTAGGAGGCAAATGTGAAATACGAATTACAGACGACCGATGGCAATGCACGCCGTGGTCGCTTAGTGTTTGAGCGCGGCGTGGTGGAAACCCCTGCATTTATGCCAGTAGGAACCTACGGTACGGTTAAAGGCATGACTCCCGAAGAAGTCAAAGAGACTGGCGCGCAAATCTTATTGGGGAATACTTTCCACCTGTGGTTACGCCCAGGTCAAGAAATCATGAAGTTACATGGTGACCTCCATGACTTTATGCAATGGCAAGGCCCAATTTTGACCGACTCAGGTGGTTTTCAGGTCTTTAGCCTTGGTGCGATGCGCAAAATTAAAGAAGAAGGTGTGCACTTCCGTAACCCTATCAACGGTGAAAAGGTCTTCTTAAGCCCTGAAAAGTCGATGGAAATCCAGTATGACCTCGGCTCAGACATTGTCATGATTTTTGACGAATGTACGCCATACCCTGCGGATTGGGACTATGCAAAGACATCAATGGAAATGTCGCTGCGTTGGGCTGCACGTAGCCGTCAACGTTTTGACGAACTGAACAACAAAAATGCACTGTTTGGTATCATTCAAGGCAGTGTTTACGAAGATTTACGTGATATTTCAGTTAAGGGGCTGGTGGAAATCGGCTTTGATGGGTACGCTGTAGGCGGCTTAGCCGTAGGCGAACCGAAAGAAGATATGCACCGTATTTTAGAACATGTTTGCCCGCAAATTCCGGCAGAAAAACCACGCTATTTAATGGGCGTAGGAAAACCGGAAGACTTAGTGGAAGGTGTTCGCCGCGGTATTGATATGTTCGATTGCGTGATGCCAACGCGAAATGCACGAAATGGACATTTATTTGTGACAAATGGCGTGGTAAAAATTCGTAATGCTAAGTATAAATCAGACACATCAACACTGGATGCTGATTGTGACTGCTATACTTGTCGTCATTATAGCCGTGCTTACCTGCATCACCTTGATAGATGTAATGAAATTCTTGGTGCAAGGCTCAATACCATTCATAATTTACGTTATTACCAACGCTTGATGGCCGGTATTCGCCAAGCCATTGAAAATGGGAATTTTGAAGAGTTTGCTAAAGATTTTTACCAAAAGATTGGTAAACCCGAACCTTCATTAAATATCGAGTGAATTTAAGTGCGAAATGCCACTAATCTGTGTAGCATATCAAACTTAGCTTTTTTGTATGTAAAATTGCTTTCAATAAAACAATGAGGAAAGTTGAATGAGTTTTTTTATTTCTGAAGCAGCGGCATCAGCAGGTGCACCAGCGCAAGGTAGTCCATACACGATGGTTATCATGCTTGTTGTTTTCGCGCTGATCTTCTATTTCATGATTTTGCGTCCACAGCAAAAACGTGCGAAAGAACACCGTAAATTGATGGAATCTATCACTAAAGGTGATGAAGTTTTAACAACTGGTGGTTTAATCGGACGTGTAACTAAAGTGTCTGAAACCGGTTATGTGGTTCTTGAGCTGAGTGAGAACACAGAAGTAACCATCAAACGTGATTTCGTTGCTGCTGTTTTACCTAAAGGCACAATGAAAGCAATTTAATTCTGATTCTCCCGAAGGGAACTGCCGTGCTAAACCGTTATCCTTTGTGGAAGTATCTGATGTTGATCTGTGCGATCCTCATCGGTTTGCTTTATGCGCTTCCAAACCTATATGGTGAGGATCCGGCTGTTCAGATCACTGGCGTGCGGGGAACCGCCGCCAATGAACAAACGCTGATCCAAGTCCAAAAATCGTTAAAAGACGATAAAATTGAGAGTAAATCTATCTCTCTAGAAAATGGGGCGATTTTAGCCCGATTCAACAACTCTGATGTTCAGTTACGTGCGCGTGAAGTGATCATGAATGCACTGGGTGACCAGTATGTTGTTGCATTAAACCTTGCACCTGCAACGCCTAAGTGGCTTGAAGCTGTCGGTGGTGAACCGATGAAGCTTGGTCTTGATCTGCGTGGTGGGGTTCACTTCCTGATGGAAGTTGATATGGACACTGCATTAGGTAAATTGCAGGAACAAAACATGGATGGTTTGCGTAATGACCTGCGTCAAGAAGGCATTGCGTACTCTTCTATTCGTAAAGGCAATGATTACAGCGTGGAAGTTCGCTTCCGTAACGCGGATGATCGTAGCCAAGCTGAAAAAGCATTGTCTCGTAAATACCCAGACTTAGTCTTTAGTGATGGCAGCGATAACACTATGATTGCTGTTATGACCGACGAGCGCTTACGTGAAGCACGTAACTATGCTGTTTCTCAGAACATTACTATTATTCGCAACCGTGTAAACCAATTAGGTGTTGCGGAGCCACTTGTTCAACGCCAAGGTGCTGACCGAATTGTCGTTGAATTACCGGGTATTCAAGATACCGCTCGCGCAAAAGAAATTTTAGGTGCGACTGCGACATTAGAATTCCGTTTGGTGAATACTTCAGTCGATTCTTCAGCAGCAGAAAGTGGCCGTGTACCAGGTGACTCAGAAGTTAAATATGACCGTGAAGGCATGCCTTACGTGTTATATAAGCGTGTGATCTTAACGGGTGACCATATTACCGATTCAACCTCTGAAGCGGATGAAAATGGTCAACCACAAGTGAGTATCAGCCTAGATAGTGCTGGTGGCTCTATCATGTCTGACTTTACGCGTGATAACCAAGACAAGCTGATGGCAACGCTGTTTGTTGAATACAAAGACAGTGGCAAAAAAGACGCAACAGGCCGTTCAATTTTGGTGAAAGATGAAAAAGTCATCAATGCGGCACGTATTTCTGCGCGTTTTGGTAGTAAATTCCGTATTACCGGTATTACTAACGGCACTGAAGCTCGCCAGCTTTCATTACTGTTACGTGCGGGTGCGTTGATTGCACCAATCCAAATTGTTGAAGAACGAACCATTGGTCCAACACTGGGTATGCAAAATATCGAGCAAGGGCTAAAAGCTTGTATCGCAGGTCTGTTAGCTTCTATCCTATTTATGATTATTTACTATCGTAAATTTGGTTTGATTGCGAGTAGTGCGCTGTTGGCAAACTTGGTGTTAATTGTTGGTGTAATGTCCTTATTACCGGGCGCGACACTCACCATGCCAGGTATAGCCGGTATCGTGTTAACCCTTGCGGTTGCCGTCGATGCGAACGTTCTTATCAATGAGCGGATAAAAGAAGAGCTGCGAAATGGGCGGTCTGTCCAGCAAGCGATTCATGAAGGCTATAAAGGCGCCTTCTCAAGTATTACAGACGCAAACTTAACGACACTTATCACTGCGATTATTCTTTATGCAGTGGGTACTGGGTCGATTAAAGGCTTTGCGATTACGACAGCGATTGGTGTCGCAACCTCTATGTTTACAGCTATCGTCGGTACACGTGCTATCGTGAACCTGCTTTACGGCGGTAAACGTATTAACAAGCTGTCAATTTAAGGAGCACGTTGTGGCACAGGATTATACTGTTGAACAATTGAACTATGGTCGTAAAGTCTATGACTTTATGCGCTGGGACAACGTTGCTTTTAGTATTTCTATCGTATTACTGATTGCTTCTTTTGTGATTATTGGCGTCAAAGGTTTTAACTGGGGCTTAGATTTCACTGGTGGTACGGTCATTGAAATCAACTTAAGTCAGCCAGCTGATTTGGATAAAATTCGTGATAGCTTGTCTAACTCGAACCATAAAGATCCATTAATCCAAAACTTTGGTAGCAGCCGCGACATCATGATCCGCATTCCGCCAATTGAAGGCACTGCGGGTCAAGAAGTTGGGAAAGAAATTATCACAATCATCAACCAGAGTGTAGATGATAAAGCAACCGTTAAGCGTATTGAATTCGTTGGGCCGAGTGTCGGTGCTGAGTTGGCGCAAACAGGGGCTTTGGCTCTGTTAACTGCGTTGATTTGTATCTTGATTTATGTCGGCTTCCGTTTTGAATGGCGCTTAGCTGCGGGTGCGGTATTGTCACTCGCGCATGACGTGATAATTACTTTAGGAATTCTGTCTCTGTTCCATATTGAGATAGATATGACTATCGTGGCATCATTGATGTCGGTTATCGGTTACTCACTGAACGACAGTATCGTTGTATCAGACCGTATCCGTGAGAACTTCCGTAAAATTCGCCGTGGTACACCATATGAAATCATGAACGTCTCTTTGACGCAAACATTGAGCCGTACCATCATGACATCAGCCACCACATTATTAGTGGTTCTGATGCTGTACCTATTTGGCGGTGCAATGCTGGAAGGCTTCTCATTGGTTATGTTAATCGGTGTAACTATCGGTACTATCTCATCTATTTATGTGGCTTCTGCATTAGCACTGAAGATGGGTATGAAACGTGAACACTTGATGCAAGCGAAAGTCGAAAAAGAAGGCGCAGACCAAGAGTCATTACTGCCTTAGTTTTAAAAACGATGAATAACTAAGTCAATTAGCACTCAAAATAGTTCGTGTTGTGAGTAGGCAGCAAGTGAACGATATCCCTAGGAGCATACAAAAGTATGTGACTAGGGTTAATAAGCGATGCCAACACCCCTACAACGCGAAATATGAAGAGCAGCAAGAGCACCCTAGGAGACATCTTCTAGGGTGTTTTTTCTTGCATAGTAGGGTAAACTACCTCCCCCTAAATAGATTCAGGAAACGCTATGCACTGCCCATTCTGCTCAGCTGTAGATACGAAAGTTATTGACTCGCGTCTGGTCGGTGAAGGGTCCCAAGTCCGTAGACGCCGCCAATGTTTACTTTGTCATGAGCGCTTCACAACCTTTGAAGTTGCTGAACTGGTCATGCCTAGGGTCATTAAAAGCGATGATATCCGCGAACCTTTTGATGAAGAAAAGCTTAATCGGGGTATGCAAAAGGCATTAGAAAAACGACCTGTAAGTTCTGATGCCATTGAACAAGCTATTATTTCGATTAAATCCCAGCTTCGGGCAACCGGGGAACGTGAAGTTCCGTCGAAATTAATTGGCAGTTTGGTTATGGATGAGCTGAAAAAGCTCGATAAAGTTGCCTATATCCGTTTTGCTTCTGTTTATCGCAGTTTTGAAGATGTGCGTGAGTTTGGCGAAGAAATCGCTAAATTACAGGATTAACGCCAATGATTGAACAAGACAACATTTATATGGCTCGTGCCTTTGAATTGGCACGAAAAGGGCGTTTTACCACATCACCTAATCCAAATGTCGGGTGCGTGATTGTGCGTGATGGTGTCATTGTTGGTGAGGGGTATCACCAAAAAGCAGGTGAACCCCATGCTGAGGTTCACGCATTAAGAATGGCCGGTGATAAAGCGCAAGGGGCAACAGCTTATGTCACCCTTGAGCCTTGTAGCCATCACGGCCGTACCCCGCCTTGCGCAGAAGCGCTGATCAATGCAGGTGTAAGCCGAGTCGTCGCTGCCATGCAAGACCCAAACCCTCAAGTTGCGGGCCGCGGTTTGTATATGTTGTCGCAAGCAGGAATTGAAACGCGCAGTAATGTTTTATTAGATGATGCAGAAGCGGCTAACCGCGGCTTCTTAAAACGTATGCGTACTGGCTTTCCCTATATTCAATTAAAACTCGCCGCTTCACTAGACGGCAAAACCGCCCTTGGAACTGGGGAAAGTAAATGGATCACCAGCCCCGCAGCTCGCAAAGATGTGCAAGCTCTTCGAGCCGAGGCTAGTGCTATCTTAAGTACCAGCAGCACCGTGGTTGCCGATGACCCTTCTTTAACGGTACGTTGGAAAGAATTACCTAGTAATATTCAGCAAATTTACCCTGAAGAACAAGTCCGTCAACCCATCCGTATTGTGCTAGATAACCACAATCGAGTGACTTCTGAGCATCGTGTCACTCAATTAGATGGCGAATGTTGGTTAGTGCGTTCAAACCCAGATGAAAATGCAGTATGGCAGGGGCAAGTTGAGCAAATCGCTATTCCTGCAGATGAAAACGGCACTGACCTCGTCATTTTGATGATGCAACTGGCTAAACGTAATGTGAATAGCATTTGGGTTGAGGCAGGGGCAAAACTTGCAGGCTCATTGCTTAAGTTAGGTCTAGTGGATGAGCTGATTGTCTATATTGCGCCTAAATTATTAGGAAATAGCGCTCGAGGCCTAGTGGACTTCCCACCGCTTAATGCCCTTATTGATGCGCCAAAGTTTGAATTTACAGAAGTGACGCAAGTTGGGCCAGACCTACGTGTCAGGCTTCGTCCCGTATGGTAAGTGGTTTTTTTGAAAATCATACGTACGATACACGAAAGAATGTGATAAAATCCGCGCCCCGCGGGTTATAATTAATATTAGAGGAAGGCTATGAACGTAATTAAAGGTGTTGTTGCTGCGCCACAAGCGCGTGTTGCTATCGCTATCGCTCGTTTTAACAACTTTATTAATGATAGTCTGCTGGAAGGTGCTGTTGATGCGTTAGAACGCATTGGTCAGGTTTCAAATGACAACATTACAATTGTGTGGGTTCCAGGCGCTTATGAGCTGCCGTTGACCACAAAAGCATTAGTTGAAACGAATAAATACGATGCAGTCATTGCATTAGGTACGGTTATTCGTGGCGGTACCGCTCACTTTGAATATGTTGCAGGTGAATGTAGCTCCGGCCTATCCCATGTCGCGATGAACAGTGAAGTGCCAGTGACTTTTGGTGTGTTAACCACTGAAAATATCGAACAAGCCATTGAACGTGCGGGTACTAAAGCAGGTAATAAAGGTGCTGAAGCTGCACTGACAGCACTGGAAATGATTAATGTAATTAAGGCCATCAAAGGCAAATAATACACAATTAGCTCTATGTTGCCGTTTTTTCGCCACAATGGTGTAGATAACGCAATGCAACAAGTGTTCTTTGTGTACAGTTTTTAAATTTAAGGGGAATCTTGTGAAACCTGCTGCTCGTCGCCGCGCTCGTGAGTGTGCTGTACAGGCCATTTATTCATGGCAATTATCTGGCAATCCAATTGCTGAAGTCGAATATGAGTTTATTGCTGAACAGGACATGTCAGACGTTGACGTAAACTATTTTCGTGAACTGTTATCAGGTGTTGCGACCAACGCGACAAAACTTGATCAACTGATGGCGCCTTATTTATCTCGTCAGCTCGAAGAGTTAGGGCAGGTAGAAAAAGCGATTTTACGTGTCTCCATGTTTGAATTAAGTTTCCGTGAAGATGTACCTTATAAAGTTGCAATCAATGAAGGTATTGAATTAGCGAAAGTTTTTGGCGCAGAAGATAGCCATAAATTCGTTAACGGTGTATTAGATAAAGCTGCACCTGCGGTTCGCCGTAAAAAATAATAATACCAGGGTTCCCTCCTGTTGCACTACGGTAATGAATAGGTAGGCTGGGTTCCAGTCTACCTTTGTGTTTATATGCTCGCGATATTTCAATGATAGGTGAGCGAAAAATAATTGTGGCCAATTAGATACGTTATTTAGGTTAGCAATTATGCATTATTTACCTATTATTGAATTATTAGGGTGTAAATTATTTGCTTCGTCTCAAACGAAAATAGATATAGCGAAAACGGAAAATCTACCATGTCATATGGCGAATTTGACCTCATCGCGCGTTATTTTAACCGTCAAACCACTAACCGACGTGATGTTAATATCGGTATTGGGGATGACTGTGCGTTGATGACCATTCCAGAAAAACAGCAACTTGCTGTAAGCACTGACACTCTTGTTTCTGGTATTCACTTCCTACCAACCATTTCACCAGCTGATCTTGCTTATAAATCATTAGCCTCTAATTTAAGTGACCTTGCGGCGATGGGGGCGGATCCTGCATGGGTTTCTTTAGCAATTACATTGCCTTGCGTTGATTGTGATTGGTTGCAATCCTTTAGTGATAGTTTGTTTGAACAGCTTAACTATTATGGAATGCAATTGATTGGTGGTGATACAACACGCGGACCAATGAGTTTAACCTACACGGTTCATGGCTTAGTACCAAATGGTAAGGCGATGTCTCGCGCAGGGGCGCGCAATGGTGATTGGATTTATGTCACGGGTACTCTAGGTGATAGCGCAGCT
The DNA here is from genome assembly GCF_028483405.1 of Providencia sp. PROV076. Classification (NCBI taxonomy): domain Bacteria; kingdom Pseudomonadati; phylum Pseudomonadota; class Gammaproteobacteria; order Enterobacterales; family Morganellaceae; genus Providencia; species Providencia sp. PROV076. Next base: position 84,538 of record NZ_JAMPRR010000018.1, read on the forward strand.
GGCTTAGCTATTTTGCAAGATAAGCTGAATGTTAAAAATGTAGAGCATCAAGAATGGCTAATTGCGCGTCATTTACGTCCGCAGCCACGTATTTTACAAGGCCAAGCGTTGAGAAACCTTGCTTCTTCAGCAATTGATATTTCGGATGGTTTAGTTTCTGATCTTAACCATATCTTGAAAGCGAGTGGTTGTGGCGCACGCATTAATTTAGATGCATTGCCTCAATCAGAAGCGTTGAAACAAAGTTGTAGTATTGAGCAAGGGCGCTTATGGTCTTTGAGTGGTGGTGAAGATTACGAACTCTGTTTTACCGTTCCTGAAATTAATCGTGGGGCGTTAGAGATGGCATTAGCGCATACGGGATCAGGCTTTACGTGTATCGGGCAAATTAAGCCGCAGTCTGAAGGAATTAGCTACTTTTGCAATAACCAAGAAGTTGATGTAAACCTAAAAGGTTTCGATCATTTTGTTTCGGAAGGTGCATAGAATGGCAAGTCGCCAAGAAAAAGCAGGAGCAAAAAAACGGCTAAATATGCGTAATCCTTGGCACTTATTGGCTACGGGGTTTGGTAGTGGCCTTTCGCCTATTGTGCCTGGCACAATGGGCTCTCTTGCTGCGATACCTTTTTGGTTATTAATGGCAAATATGCCAATTTGGAGTGTGTGGGTACTCATTGTCGTGGGTTTTTGGATTGGTTGCCTAATTTGCCAGCGCACTTCCGACGATATGAAAATTCATGACCATGGCAGTATTGTTTGGGATGAATTTATCGGGATGTGGATTACGCTAATGGCGATCCCTGTTGTTGATTATGAGTGGGTCATCACCGCATTCTTTATTTTCCGCATTTATGACATGTGGAAGCCATGGCCGATACGGTTTTTTGACCGAAAAGTCAGCGGCGGTTTTGGTATTATGATTGATGATATTATTGCCGCGATTTTTGCCTATGTGACTATTTGGTTGCTGGTTTGGTATGAGATCATGCCATTCTCAACCAACTAAATACGCGTCATATTTTGCGCTGTGGCGTTGTTGGCCGCGTTCATTCGCCCTAGTCACATACTTTTGTATGCTCCTAGGGTCTTATTCACTTGCCACCTAGCCACAACTCAAACTATTTAGCGTATTGGTATTTATCGTATTTCAAACTAAATACGAGTCATATTTTGGCTGTGGCGTTGTTGGCCGCGTTTATTCGCCCTAGTCACATACTTTTGTATGCTCCTAGGGTCTTATTCACTTGCCGCCTAGCCATAACCCAAACTATTTAGCGTATTGGATATAATTGCTCATCGTAGTAACTTCTCTTGCTTCTCTTACTTCTTTCCACGCCGAATACCCATCACTGAGGTTTGCGCTAAGGTTAAGCCTTTGGTTTCGGGGGCAAATAGAACTGAGACAATCAACCCTATAAGTGAAACACCCGCCCCCATCAGCACTACCGAACTGACGCCGTATTTAGTGATAAATAGCGGTAGTGCCCATGTTGAAAAAATGGTTCCAATCCTGCTGATGGACATAATTACCCCAACGGCAGAGGCACGGATATCTGTTGGGAATAGTTCATTAGGATAGAGCCATTGTAAAATACCGGGACCGCCTGAAAAGAATGCGTAAATGCCAAACATAATAATCACAAGGCAAATACCGAGGTTTGAGAATAGCCCAAGTATCGCCAGTGCAAGAGTCATAATGGCAAAACTACCAATCAATAGTGGCCGCCGTCCCATTTTATTTAGCCAATACATCGCGGGTAAGCAGCCTAACATAAAGAATAGGCTGATAACCACGTTACCTAGTGCGGCATTTTTCCCTTGATCCCAACCGAGCTGGCCAACAATTTGTGGGCCAAAGGTGTAAATTGCAAACATCGGGATCACTTGGCAGGTCCAAATAATGGCAGTGAATAGAACGAAAGAAAAATGGCGCTTAGTGAATAACTGGAGGAAATGTGTTTTTTGTTGTTCTTCAGCTTCGAATACCACGGGCTGGCCAAACAGCTTTTCCATCATTTTTTCGCACTCTTTGACCCGGCCTTTACGAATAAGCCAAAGAGGGGACTCCGGTAAATCAAAACGGCCTATTAAAATGACGATGCAGGGGATAACTGCACTGCCAAGCATCCAGCGCCAGCCATCTTGAACGTCATACAGCATATAACCGACGAGATTGGCACAGGTTGCGCCCACATACCACATTGCCGCAATAAAACCGACAGCAAATGCGCGTTGTTTGGTATTAGAGAATTCGGTGATCATTGACGTTGCAATCGGGTAATCTGCACCAATTACTATCCCGATTAAGAACCGCATGATGAGCAGCTCCATCGGTGTTGAGACAAACATGGTCGCAACAGAAATAGTACCAATGGCAACAATATCAATTAAGAACATTTTGCGGCGACCGACTTGGTCACAAATATAGCCGAATAGGGAGGTTCCTATGAAGAGACCCGCAAGTGTTGCTGCTCCGAGTAAGCCAATCCATTCGCTACTTAAGCTTAATACAGGGGTAAGTTGTTCTAAAGCAACGCCAATCAGGACTAACACATAACCATCCAGAAAAGGCCCACCGCTACCCCACAGCATGATCCGCCGGTGAACGGAAGAAAATTGAATGTCATCAAAACTTTTTGGTTTCATTATGCATCCCTGTATCAGCGCAAATAACCGCTCAAAAGCTCTCGAAGCATGTCACTTCGAGAGTAATACGAAATAATCAGCCGTAACGAAATTCAATGCCAAATGTGCCGCGTGGGTATTCCCATTTTTCTAATGCACTATCTAGGCCTAGAATACGGCAAGTGCCACATTCAAGGCAGCCTGCATAGTCGAAACGAACTGAACCATCTTCTTGTTTTTTATACAAACCTGCTGGGCAGGCTTTGGTTAATGTTTCAAGCACCTGCATGTCTGGATGCTCTTTCACAACAATATGTGGGTTTTCTTCATCGACATTAAATTTATTAATACCGAGTTTGATATCAACGTTGACTGGATTACTCATATTGCTCTGACTCCTTTGATTCCATCCTTGAGCAAATTCATAAAGCCCACTTTTTTCGCGTGTTGTAACATGGTCTTACGCAGCGGGATAGGAGCTTCATCTGAAATAGTGAATAGCTTTTTCGCAATACCGACAGCCATTTCTGGATAGGCAGAGAACATGCGTGGATTATCCAAAAATTCAGGCATTTTTTGGTACATGTTCATATCTCGAAGAGGGCCTTCGTTGAGTAATTTGAGGTACTCACTGAGTCCTTGTTTACTAAAGTCCTCTTTTTTCATCGCGTTGAGTACTGCATTTGCCGCAGCTTCACCTGAAGCGACCGCTAAGTCCATTCCGCGAATGGTAAAGCCTAAGTTCATACACATACCCGCAGCATCACCAGCAATTAAAACACCATCGCGTACCAATTCGGATTGCATTTTTAGACCAGCTTCAGGGACGACGTGTGCGGCATATTCGAGCATTTTCCCGCCTTCAATTAGGGGGGCGACGGCAGGGTGATTCTTAAAGTCTTCTAACATTTGAGGAACAGACTTTTTGGCGTCTTTTATGTGGTGTAAACCACAAACTAGACCTAAAGAAACCGTATCTTCGTTGGTATATAGGAAGCCGCCTCCCATTAGGCCATCAGTAGGAGCCCCTGCAAATAACCATGCAACACCTTCTTTTTCTTTAAGATTAAAACGGTTAGCCAGGATATCTTTCGGTAGCTCAATAAGCTCTTTTACTCCAACCGCGACATGTTCCGCACTGACGCGTTTTGTCATACCAAGTTGTTCGGCAAGCAGTGAATTGACGCCATCCGCTAAAATGACCACTTTAGCTTCAAGTACGTCTCCATCAGCCTCAACACCAACTATCTTGCCATCGCGTTCAACTAACTTATCAACTCGAATCCCCGTAATACACTGTGCACCAGCATTTTCAGCTTGTTCAACTAGCCATGGGTCGAGTTTGCCACGTAGCACAGACCAAGAGGTTTCCTCTGGTTTTTGTTCAGCTGCATTTTGGAAATCGACGGTTACAGCGCCAGTTTCTGTCATGAATGACAGCTTTTCTCGGGTGATCATGCGTTCGATAGGTGCGTCTTGGGTAAACCCAGGAATGATCCGTTCTAAACTATGGGCATACATTCGCCCACCCGTTACGTTTTTACCGCCCGCGTAGTTTCCTCGTTCAATTAGGAGAACTTGAGCACCTTCACGGGCAAGTACCAGTGCAGCAACCGAACCAGCTAGGCCAGCGCCTACAATGATCGCATCAAAAATATCGTCGGACATAGTTTCTCCAAAGGTCACTAAACAGCGAGGCTAAAGCCCCACTGTTATTTGGTTTATTTAGCCAGTTGTTGAGTGAGTACCGGGAGGATTTTGAATAAATCCCCAACGATCCCATAGTCTGCGAATTGGAAAATAGGGGCATTTTTGTCTTTGTTAATGGCCACAATAATTTGGGCTCCATTTGCACCAACCATGTGCTGGATTTGACCTGAAATCCCTACTGCGAGATAAAGCTCTGGTTTGAGCATCAAATTGGAGATCCCAACGTAGCGCTCATGTTCCATCCATTTTTCATTTTCTGCTACTGGGCGTGAACAGGCAATTTCAGCACCAATGGTATCTGCTAATGTTTTGGCTATTGCAATGTTCTCTTGGCTACCAATCCCACGACCCACACTGACTACCAGACGCGCTTTGTCTAGTTCAACGGAGTTACCTGCTTTTTTCTGAACCGAGGTACGTACAATAGATTGTTTTGGTTCGACCCATTGCACAGCTTGAGCCGTACCGCTACGTGATGCATCATTTTGTGCAGCTTCAAATGTACCTGTCGCGAGGGTGGCAATCGAAAATGAGCTCTCTAAGGTTTCTTGACCAAAGGCTAGACCACCGTAAACCATATGTTTAATAACGGGTTTTCCTGATTCGACTGTAATTGCTGCCGCATCGTTAGAAACGGCTGCTTGCAGTCTAGCGCCTAAACGTGCCGCTAATAATTTACCCCTACGGGTGTTAGGTAATAGCAATAAACCGTTATCGCCATGCTGTTTGATGGTTGAAACGATAGTGTCCGCATAATCTTCAATAATGCGATCGTCAGGTTTACCTGCCAGTTGAAAAACTTGCGTTGCACCGAGTTGGAAAGCTTGTGAGCTTTGTGTGTCATCAAGTGCTAATACATTGACTTGCTCTCCTAGAGCAAGGGCGCCACCGATAAGTTCAGGTAAGCGAGCAGTCATGTCACTAAATACCCAAACAGTTGATAATTTGCTCATAACGCCTCCGATTAAATAATTTTTCTTAAATGTTCAGCAAATTGTGCAATTTGGTCTTCGCCATCACCTTCAATGATGATGCGCTGGCGGACTTTTTGCTTAGGTGCCGCAATAGATTGCGCAGAAAGAGCTGCAACGTTATCTAAACCAATATCAGCCATCGTCCAAGCTTGAACGGGTTTTTTAGCAGCGCCTAAAATTGCTTTCATTGATGGAATAACGGGAACGTTAATATCGGAGGTAACAGCGACAATGGCTGGTAATGGTATGGATAGCGTTTCAATCTCATCTTCTAGCTCACGCTCTATAACTACCGTGTTAGCGGTGATTGAAACGACTTTCTTCACACCGTTGATGGCAGGAACTTGCAGTGTTTCGCCCATCAAGATACTAACTTGTTGTGCATTTAAATCAGCGGAACCATCACCACAAATAATTAAATCAAAACCGACTTTTTGAGCTGCAGAGCTCAAGGCCAGAGCCGTTTGATGTGGTAAGGCTTGTTCCAGTTGGTCATCAATAACAACCACAAGTTCATCTGGGCCACGAGATAAAACGTCTTTACGTGCTTTCATGTTGGTCAGTGCTTTACCACCGACACTTAACGCAATCACTTTACTGTCAGCTTGCTGCGCTTTTATTTGATTAGCGGTTTCAATTGCATTTAAATCATATTGACTGATTTTGGTATCAGCACGTGAAAAATCTAAAGAACCATCTGCGCTATTTACAATAATATCTTGTTCATCAGGAACAGATTTATAGCATGTAATAATATTCATTACATCTCCTAAAATAATATTAATAAATATGATCCGTTTCGGTTTCGGATTATATAATTATCATGAACTGGATATTTAAAAATAAAACCTAGGTCACCAATATTGAAAACCTTAAAATAAAGTCGGTTTAAATATTCATACTGATACCCTACTCACCAATACTGTAAAAATCATCAACTTATCAACGAAATGTTCAATATTGCTACCCTAATCACCAATACTGAAGGTATTTAATAACATTAATGTTACACAATATTTTATCTCTATGTATTTATTGGTATTTAAAATTATTTCAAATGGAATAAATAATAACAATTATTTATCACGAATAATATTGTGACCTTAATAACAGAATTGTTAATGACGAGTCGACATGATTTGAATAGTGATTGAATTAATGCGGAATTAAATTTTTAGGGGTTAATGGGATTTAATAATAAATAAGTAATGAGGTGTTAAATAATATCTATTCTTAAAGCTTATATATTAAATAATAAATTGGGAACGAACTATGAGCAAAGAAAATAAGAAGGGTGGAATAGAACCAAAAGTTTTTTTTCCACCGTTGATCATTGTTGGACTATTGTGTTGGCTAACTGTCCGTGACCTTGATGCTTCAAATGAAGTGATCAACCAAGTCTTCAGCTATGTCACTAATGTGTGGGGCTGGGCATTTGAGTGGTACATGGTTGTGATGTTTGGTGGATGGTTCTGGTTGATTTTGGGGCCTTATGCCAAAAAACGTTTAGGAGAAGAGAAGCCGGAATTTAGCCGTGCGAGCTGGATTTTCATGATGTTCGCATCTTGTACCTCTGCAGCGGTACTTTTTTGGGGGTCGATTGAAATCTATTATTATGTTTCTACACCGCCTTTTGGCTTTGAATCTTATTCAAACGAGGCCAAAAATATCGGGCTTGCATACAGCTTGTTCCATTGGGGGCCATTACCATGGGCGACCTATAGCTTCTTATCTGTCGCATTCGGTTATTTCTTCTTTGTCCGCAAAATGGATGTTATTCGTCCGAGTAGTACGCTAGTTCCTCTGGTAGGGGAAAAACGTGTCAATGGTTGGTTTGGGACTCTTGTTGATAACTTCTATCTCGTTGCTTTGATATTAGCAATGGGAACCAGTCTAGGGTTAGCAACACCGTTGGTTACTGAATGTATTCAATATTTATTTGGTATTCCACATACCTTACAACTTGATGCCATCATCATTTTCTGCTGGATCATTCTAAATGCAATTTGTGTGGCTTTCGGCCTGCAAAAAGGGGTGAAGATTGCCAGTGACGTACGTAGTTATCTCAGTTTCTTGATGTTGGGATGGGTATTTATCGTTGGTGGTGCTAGCTTTATTGTTAACTACTTTACCGATTCTATCGGTGTCCTAATGATGTATATGCCACGTATGCTGTTCTATACAGATGCGGTTGGTAAAAGTGGTTTCCCACAGGGCTGGACAGTATTTTACTGGGCATGGTGGGTTATCTATGCCATTCAAATGTGTATCTTCCTCGCACGTATATCGAAAGGCCGTACTGTCCGTGAATTGTGTATTGGTATGGTTGCGGGTTTAACCGCAGGATCGACATTAATTTGGACTATTTTAGGAAGTAATACTCTACAACTGATTGATAAAGACATTATCAACATTCCAAAACTGATTGAAGAATTCGGCGTTGCACGCGCCATCATTGAGACATGGGCTGCCTTACCTTTGAGCACTGTAACAATTTGGGGCTTCTTCATCCTCTGCTTTATCGCCACGGTCACACTGATTAATGCTTGTTCATACACTCTCGCTATGTCGACTTGTCGCGCAGTGAAAGAGGGTGATGAGCCACCATTATTAGTACGTATCGGTTGGTCTGTCTTAGTCGGTGTTATCGGCATTGTATTGCTGGCTCTAGGCGGATTAAAACCAATACAAACCGCGATAATTGCTGGAGGATGCCCACTTTTTTTCGTCAACATCATGGTAACGCTTTCCTTTATTAAAGATGCCAAAGTGCATTGGAAAAATGACTAATTTATTCAAAAACAACATGTAAGAGGTTATTGATATGGATTTTAGATTGAATGATGAGCAGGAGTTGTTTGTCGCAGGGATCCGTGAACTCATGGCCAGTGAAAACTGGGAGAGCTATTTCGCACAGTGCGACCGCGACAGCCAATATCCTGAACGTTTTGTAAAAGCCTTAGCGGACATGGAAATCGATAACCTGCTGATCCCAGAAGAACATGGCGGCTTAGATGCAGGGTTTATTACGGTAGCTGCAGTATGGATGGAATTAGGTCGCCTAGGTGCACCAACCTATGTGCTGTACCAATTACCGGGCGGTTTTAACACCGTACTGAGGGAAGGGACTCAAGAGCAAATTGATAAAATCATGGCGTTTCGCGGCACAGGTAAACAAATGTGGAACTCTGCGATCACTGAGCCAGGTGCCGGTTCTGATGTCGGTAGCCTGCAAACCACTTATCAACGTCGTAATGGCAAAGTTTATCTTAATGGTAGCAAATGCTTTATCACCAGTAGTGCCTACACACCGTATATCGTGGTGATGAGCCGTGATGCAGATTCGCCAGATAAACCTGTCTTTACTGAGTGGTTCTTGGATATGAGCAAACCGGGTATCAAGGTGAATAAACTTGAGAAACTGGGTTTACGCATGGATAGCTGCTGTGAAATTACGTTCGATAACGTTGAACTTGATGAAAAAGATATGTTCGGCCGTGAAGGTAATGGTTTTAACCGTGTGAAAGAAGAGTTTGACCACGAGCGTTTCCTTGTGGCTCTGACTAACTACGGTACAGCAATGTGTGCGTTCGAAGACGCGGCTCGCTATGCAAATCAGCGTGTTCAATTCGGCGAAGCAATTGGTCGTTACCAATTAATTCAAGAAAAATTTGCACATATGGCGATCAAGCTCAATTCAATGCGCAACATGTTATATGAAACTGCATGGAAGAGTGACAACGGATTGATCACCTCGGGTGATGCAGCGATGTGTAAATACTTCTGTGCAAATGCGGCATTTGAAGTTGTGGATTCTGCGATGCAAGTACTCGGCGGTGTCGGAATTGCAGGTGAGCATCGAATTGCACGTTTCTGGCGTGACTTACGTGTGGATCGTGTATCTGGTGGTTCAGATGAAATGCAAATACTAACACTAGGCCGCAGTGTACTGAAACAGTACCGCTAATAACTGAATGCTTATAGGTTGGCTTTTTTAGCGAGCCAACCAAGTTTCACAGGAGAAGAGAACATGGCAGAGCATCTACCTATGCCAGAGTTTGGCCCATTAGCTGGGGTCAGAGTGGTATTTTCAGGGATTGAAATAGCCGGCCCATTTGCAGGACAAATGTTTGCAGAGTGGGGCGCAGAAGTGATTTGGATAGAGAACGTAGCGTGGGCGGATACCATTCGTGTTCAGCCTAATTACCCTCAGTTATCAAGGCGTAACCTGCGTGCATTATCACTGAATATCTTTAAAGATGAAGGGCGAGAAGCATTCCTGAAGCTAATGGAAACAACGGATATATTCATTGAGGCTAGTAAAGGACCCGCATTTGCCCGTAGAGGGATCACCGATGAGGTACTTTGGGAACACAACCCAAAATTGGTTATCGCTCATTTATCAGGCTTCGGACAATATGGCGACCCTCAATACACTAACCTAGCGGCCTACAATACCATTGCACAGGCTTTCAGTGGTTATCTTATCCAAAATGGTGATAAAGACCAGCCAATGCCTGCCTTCCCTTATACCGCAGATTATTTTTCTGGCATGACCGCCACAACAGCGGCTCTCGCAGCACTGTATAAAGCGCGTGAAACGGGTAAAGGGGAAAGCATTGATATCGCCATGTACGAAGTGATGTTGCGTATGGGGCAATACTTCATGATGGATTACTTCAATGGTGGCGAAATTTGCCCACGTATGACCAAAGGGAAAGACCCGTACTATGCGGGTTGTGGGCTCTATAGCTGTAATGATGGCTATATTGTGATGGAAGTCGTTGGTATCACTCAAGTACAAGAAATATTTAAAGATATTGGTCTTGGTCATTTACTAGGAACGCCAGAAATACCTGAAGGGACTCAGCTCATTCATCGAATTGAATGTCCTTATGGACCTTTAATGGAAGAAAAACTCGATGAATGGCTAGGCGCACGCTCGATTGATGAGGTGTTAGCAAGGTTGGCTGAGCTGAACATTGCAAGTGCGAAAGTATTAACTATTCCTGAGCTAGATACTAACCCTCAATACATAGCTCGGGAGTCGATTACCAGTTGGCAGACCATGGATGGGCGCACATGTCGTGGTCCAAACGTTATGCCAAAATTCAAAAATAATCCGGGCCAAATATGGCGCGGTATGCCATCACATGGCATGGATACCACTGATATATTGAAAAATATTGGATATAGCGAAACAGATATTCGGGGGTTAGTCGACAAAGGACTGGCCAAAATAGTGGATTAATTGAATGAATATTCAGGTCAATTAATCCATTGGCCTGAATATTCATCAGGGAAATGATGGGAAGCAATTAATGGATGTAATCGGTAAACAAAATTTGCGTCAAATGTGGGATGATTTAGCGTTAACCCACGGTAATAATAAGGCGCTTATCTTTGAATCCTGCGATGGAAATGTTCGTGAATTCAGCTATAGAGAGATGAATGAACACATTAATCGCACAGCAAACCTCTTTTTAGCTTATGGCATTCAAAAAGGGGATAAGGTTGCTTTACATTTAGATAATTGCCCAGAGTTTTTCTTTTGCTGGTTTGGCTTGGCAAAAATTGGGGCGATTATGGTCCCTGTTAATGCACGTTATAAATACAATGAAGCCGCTTGGATTATGCAAAACTGCCAGCCACGGATGGTCGTGACTTGTGCGACTTTTTTAGATATTTATCAACGTGTACTTGATGATGAAAGTACCAGCCTTGAACATATTTTTTTAATTTCAGATACCCCCGTTAAACAACAAAACGGCGTTTCAGACTTTTTGCTTGAACACGCACAAAAACCCATTGAATTGACACAACTCATTGCGTTAAGTGTTGATGATACTGCGGAAATTTTATTTACTTCGGGTACGACCTCAAAACCCAAAGGGGTGATCATTACCCACTATAACTTACGTTTTGCGGGTTACTACTCTTCTTGGCAGAACACCTTGCGCTCAGATGATATTTATCTGACTGTCATGCCTGTTTTTCATATCGATTGCCAGTGCACCGTGTCCATGGCCGCTTTTTCGGTGGGGGCCACTTTTGTGTTACTCGAAAGGTACAGTGCACGACGTTTTTGGCAACAAGTCGTGAAACATCGAGCGACAGTGGTTGAGTTGATCCCAATGATGATCCGCACGTTATTAAGTCAACCTCTGGCGGATAACGAAAAAGACCATTGTTTACGTGAAGCGATGTTCTATCTCAATTTGAGTAATGAGGAAAAAGAACAATTTATGGCGCGTTTTGCGGTGAAGAGTTTTCTGACCTCATATGGCATGACGGAAACCATCGTGGGGTTGATTGGCGATAGGCCCGGTGATATTCGTCGCTGGCCATCTATTGGCCGCCCCGGTTTTTGCTATAAAGCACAAATCAGGGATGAAAATAACCAACCTGTTGCAGCAGGGGTGGTAGGCGAGCTCTGTGTTAAAGGTGAACGTGGAAAAACCTTATTTAAAGAGTACTACAACAACCCGGAAGCAACGGAAAAAGCTTTCGATAAACAAGGCTGGATGCATACCGGAGACTTTGCTTATCAAGATGACGATGGCTTTTTCTATTTTGTGGATAGAAGCATGAACATGATCAAACGGTGCGGTGAAAACGTTTCGTGCAGTGAGATTGAAAATATCATTGCTTCACATCCTGCTATCGTTGACGTGGCCGTGATAGGTGTTGCTGATGAAATTCGTGATGAAGCAATCAAAGCCTTTATTGTGCTAGAAGAGGGTGAAACCTTAACGCAGGAAGAGTTTTTCGCTTTCTGTGAAAAGCAAATGGCGAAATTTAAAGTGCCGTCATGGGTTGAGGTACGTAAGGATTTACCGCGTAACTGTTCTGGGAAAGTACTGAAAAAACACCTGAAATAATCGAATAATTCTATTAATTACGCGAACGTTTTGGTTTTAACTATTTGCAGCCAAAATGCGAACGCATGATCACTAAAGGATTGCACTATGAGCGAATCATTAAAAGTTACCCGTAATGGCTCCATTTTAGAAATCGTACTTGATAGACCTAAAGCGAATGCAATTGATGCGAAAACCAGTTTCAAAATGGGGGAAGTTTTTCTCAATTTCCGTGATGACCCATCATTACGCGTTGCGATTATCACCGGTGCTGGCGAGCGGTTCTTCTCTGCCGGTTGGGATTTAAAATCTGCTGCAGAAGGTGAAGCCCCAGATGCTGATTTTGGTCCTGGTGGTTTTGCAGGGCTTACTGAAATTTTCAATTTGAATAAGCCTGTCATTGCAGCTGTAAATGGTTATGCGTTTGGTGGAGGTTTCGAACTGGCTTTAGCAGCAGATATGATTATTTGTTCTGAAAATGCTAGCTTTGCATTACCAGAAGCACAACTTGGCATTGTACCTGATAGCGGCGGTGTCTTACGCTTACCCAAAATTCTTCCAGCACCCATTGTGAACGAAATGGTAATGACGGGTAGGCGAATGGATGCGAAGGAAGCATTACGTTGGGGAATTGCTAACGATGTTGTACCAATTGAAAACTTAATGGACAAAGCGCGTCAGTTAGCGGAGCAAATCACCCAAAGTGCGCCACTTGCTGTCGCTGCACTGAAAGAAATTTTCCGTGCGACAGGGGAGCTCACTGTTGAAGAGGGGTATAAACTCATGCGCAGCGGTGTACTGACAAACTACCCTGCAGTTTTACATTCCGAAGATGCAACAGAAGGCCCACTCGCATTTGCCGAAAAACGTTCACCAAGTTGGAAAGGGCGCTAGTTAAGCTAGCAGCGAGGTGAATTTTGAGCTTTTACGCTTTTGAAGGGGTGATCCCAGTTGTTCACCCTACCGCATATGTACATCCATCAGCGGTAGTAATTGGTGATGTTATTATCGGTGAAGGAGTTTTTATTGGGCCTAACGCCTCTTTACGTGGGGATTATGGACGTTTGATCATAGAAAAAGGCGCGAATATTCAGGACTGCTGCATCATGCATGGCTACAGTGATGTAGAAACCATTGTCCATGAATGCGGACATATAGGCCACGGAGCTATTCTACATGGATGCATTATTGGCCGTGATGCTTTGGTTGGAATGAACAGTGTTGTTATGGATGGTGCTGTGATTGGTGAGGAAAGCATTGTTGCTGCGATGAGTTTTGTTAAAGCCGGTTTTCAAGGAGAAAGCCGTCAGATGTTAGTCGGAAGTCCAGCACGTTTTTTACGCTCAGTGACTGATGAAGAACTGCATTGGAAGCGGTTAAACACTAAAGAATATCAAGACTTAGCCGGTCGGTATCAGCAATACCTACAAGAAACTCAGCCCTTAACAGAGCTTGAAGTTAATCGACACCAATTATTTGGTACAACGGATGTAAAACCTAAGGGGCAGTGATTCACAAAAAGGCCGTAAAATAAAAAAACGCAGCTGGTGAAGTCTGCGTTTTTTATTGGTGTGAAGCTAAGAAATAGGTTTAGCGACGTTGTGATTTTGATAGCATCCATTGCCATTTTTGCTCTCGATTTAATTCACTTGGCGGCATAGAAGCTGCTTTTATAGGAGAATCGATAGTGACTTTTTCAGCTTGATGATTTCTTAAACGTGCATAAAGCTGGTTATCAATTTTCTTAACTTTAATAAGCCGCTGACATTGGCAACCTCGTCCCGATAATTTATTTGGGATCATTTTTACTTCACACTGAATTTCAGCAACATCAGATAAAATATAAGAAACAATATTGACGGCATTAGGATGCGGGATACCAAAGTTGTTAGATATCTCTCTAGCTGTTGTCCAGCGGCCTTGTTTCATTACCCAGTTCGCAATAGATAAATACAAGGGTTCATTAATAAATTGTCCACACATAAGCGCTCCCAAATCTATTTATTAAAATTGATTAAATAAAAATAAACTATATGAAAATTGTAGTTGGAATAGCGTTTATTTGTTTCCTGGTTTGTTAATTAAGAAAACAAAATAATTACTTATTAATTTTCGGTTAAATTTGTTAAAATAATATATTCGTTATAGAAATTAGTTGTCATTTTCAAAATGATATTTTACGAATATAACTCAGAGACTAAATTACTCAGTCCTATAGTGACAAAGTTCATATTAATAGATTTTAAAATAATTTGCATGTCTTTATTGTAAAAACTCACATTCAAGATAAAAGCTTTGTTTATATTCTTATTTCAGGTAAATAGCTGAATATTGTTGTAGATAAACTGATTGTATTTAGTTTTATATTTTATTTTAATGATCTTGAAATATAATAAAAATGTGACATATTTTTTTAATGAACATGAATGAGTCAGTAATAACAGGGAGATAAATACTTTTTTAGTGTATTAAGAAAAGGAATAAGAGTGATTGGCTTTGTGATTGAATAGGGCATTGTATTGTTAATGCAATGCCCTAAAGATAAAAATTATTTGGCTAAGTAGTTATTAATAGAATTAACAATACCAGTGGAATCTAAGCCCAATTCAGCAATAAGTTCCTCTTGGGTACCTTGAGAAATAAAATAATCAGGTAAACCAAGGTTTAAGGTTGGAATGATTTTTTTCTCATGCATTAAGAATTCATTCACGCCGCTACCTGCACCACCCATGATGGCATTTTCTTCGAGAGTGACAAGAACATCATGAGTCTCGGCTATTTCAAGGATCAGGGCTTCGTCTAAAGGCTTCACAAAGCGCATATCAATGACAGTTGCATTGAGTTGCTCGGCAGCGACTAATGCGTGGCTTAATAATGTGCCAAAGCATAAGATAGCGACTTTTTCACCTTGGCGACGAATAATACCTTTACCAATAGGTAGTGGTGATAATGGCTGTAATTCAGCGCCTGTTCCTGTGCCTCGAGGGTAACGCACTGCACATGGGCCATCTTGGTAATGGTAGCCAGTATGTAGCATTTGGCGGCACTCATTTTCATCACTTGGGGCCATAATAACCATTGTTGGTATACAGCGTAGAAATGAAATATCAAAAGAACCTTGGTGAGTTTGCCCATCTGCCCCGACAACACCAGCTCGGTCAATCGCAAACATGACAGGAACCTTCTGGATAGCCACATCATGAATGACTTGGTCGTAACCGCGTTGCAAGAACGTGGAATAGATGGCAACGATAGGCTTATAGCCACCAATGGCAAGGCCGGCTGCAAATGTGACCGCATGTTGTTCAGCGATCGCGACATCGAAGTATTGGTCTGGGAATTCTTTAGAGAAGCGAACCATACCAGACCCTTCACGCATAGCAGGGGTGATAGCCATCAATTTGCTATCATTTTTAGCCTCTTCACATAGCCAATCACCAAAAATTTTAGAGAAAGTCGGCCCTGTCTCTTTGCTTTTGGGTAAAGTGAATGTGCTTGGGTCAAATTTAGGAACCGCGTGCCAGCTAATAGGGTCTTTTTCTGCCGGCTCATAACCTCGGCCTTTCTTGGTCATGATATGTAAAAATTGCGGGCCTTTTAAATCACGCATATTTTTTAACGTTTGAACTAAGGCAACAACATCATGGCCGTCAACAGGGCCAATATAGTTAAAACCTAATTCTTCAAACATGGTTCCCGGTACAACCATGCCTTTAATGTGTTCTTCTGTCTTTTTCAGTAGCTCTTTAATCGGTGGCATGTTAGAAAAAACTTTTTTGCCACCTTCACGCAATGTTGTGTAGAGCTTTCCAGAAAGCAAGTGAGCTAAGTGGTTGTTGAGTGCGCCAACATTTTCTGAAATAGACATTTCGTTATCGTTTAAGATAACCAACATATCAGGTGCGGCATCCCCTGCATGGTTCATCGCTTCAAATGCCATTCCTGCAGTGATCGCGCCATCACCAATCACACAAACCGTCTTACGGCTTTGTTGCTCTTTTTCTGCGGCAATGGCCATACCTAAACCGGCACTAATGGATGTTGAGGAATGGCCAACGCTTAAAATGTCATATTCACTTTCTTCACGCCATGGAAAGGGATGCAAACCATTTTTTTGACGGATGGTATCAATACGGTCACGGCGACCCGTCAATATTTTATGTGGGTAGGCTTGGTGGCCGACATCCCAAACAAGGTTATCAAATGGAGTTTTATAGACATAATGCAATGCGACGGTGAGTTCAACAGCACCGAGACCAGAAGCAAAGTGACCGCTAGAGCGACCCACGCTACTCAGTAAAAATTGTCTGAGTTCATCACAAAGCTTAGGCAAACTCTCTTTAGGCAACAGACGAAGCTCATCTGGTGTCTCTGCCAAGGCTAGCGTTGGATATTTAGCGATATCAATACTCATTAGTTGCTCACTTATAATTAATAAAAAACCCAACTTACTTAGCCACAATAAAATGACTATTCTCAGTATTTAGCGACATAAGGCTTCTATGTGCTGTTGGGTTGCCTTCGTTTATCGTCTGCCTATAACTCTATTGATTAAGAAGTCATCCATCTATTTTTTGGGGCTATAGGTATGATTCGAAGATGCATTAAGGTAATAATTGCCGTAATTATCGATCTTCTTGTAGCTAAAAGGCAAAGCATATTGTCAGCTTTTACGCTCAATAATGAAATTAGCTAAAGCACTTAGCATTTCTATATTATATCCATGGGACTGGAGAGTCTCTAAAGCATCTATCGCATCATGATATAGCTCACGTGCTTTTTTTTGTGCTGCTTCAAGGCCTAATAGCGATGGGTAGGTGCTTTTTTCATGTTCGGCATCCGTTCCTTGGCGTTTACCCGTAACTTCACTATCACCGATAACATCTAGGATATCGTCCTGTACTTGAAAGGCAAGGCCGATGGATTGTGCATATTTGTCTAAAACAGGCAGTAATTGTTGGCCTTTTTCACCGGCTGCAAAAGCACCAAGACGGATTGCTGCACGAATCAATGCACCTGTTTTATGTTGATGAATGCGCTCGAGGGATTCAAGGTTAACTTGCTTTCCTTCCGCATCTAAATCAAGAGCTTGCCCACCACACATACCAGCTAAACCGCTTGCGTATGATAACTCTACAATCATCGCTATGCGGTCTTTATCAGTAACATCTGGCATGGGTGCCGATGACAGCAGTTGGAATGCCAATGTTTGCAATGCATCTCCAGCAAGTACCGCATTACCTTCACCATATTTAATGTGGCAAGTCGGTTGGCCTCGACGCAAATCATCATCATCCATTGCAGGTAAATCATCATGGATTAATGAATAAGCATGAATACATTCGACGGCGGCTGCAGGGGCATCAAGATTTTCTTGGCTAACACCAAACATAGAGCCGATGGCATAAGTTAAAAATGGGCGTAAACGTTTTCCACCTAATAATGTGCCATAACGCATTGCTTGTGCAAGTGGAAGGTCTGTAAACGGCAGTGCGTTTAAGGCATCTAATAGGTATTGATTGACTCTGTCGTAGGCCTGTTTTTGTTGCTGCGTAAAGCTATCTAAATGTTGTTCAGACATAATTTATTCAGTATCAGGTGAAAAATCGGCTAGAGGTTTATTTTCGTCATCACTCAGCAAAATTTGTACACGTTGCTCAGCTTGCTGTAGTACTTTTTGACCTTGTTTAGCAATTTGAACACCACGTTCAAACTCATTAAGGGCATCTTCTAAGGGAAGCTCACCAGATTCTAGGCGAGCGACGATCTGCTCTAGCTCTTGAAGCGAGTTTTCAAAACTAACAGTTGGAACTTGCTGAGTTTTTTCTTTAGCCATAATATTTAGCCACTAATGTGAAATCAGTTAATTCGAGGGATTTTAAATATTCAGCAGACTAACGCAGTCTTGCTACGGTTACAATTTATTATTGGGGTTTTTAGATTCAACCCGCAAGATAGTGTTATAATACGCCTCATTATTGACAATTGGTAACGTGTCATGTGTCTCTGTTAAGGCACATTCGTTTGCCCCCAACCACCATGAACATGCAGCTATTATGAAGTTTATCATTAAGTTATTCCCAGAAATTACCATTAAAAGCCAAACTGTTAGGCTACGTTTCATTAAAATTTTGACCAGTAATATCCGTAACGTGCTTAAACCACTTGGCGAAGAAATTTCGGTTGTCCGTAATTGGGATAACATTGAAGTGCGTGTGAAGGGGGAAACAAAACACGACGAAATTTGTGACATGCTAGGGCGTATCCCAGGTATTCACCATATTCTCGAAGTGGAAGAAAAACCATTTACCAGTCTACATCATATTTACGAAATGACACACGAAGCCTATGGTGAGTCATTAGAAAATAAAACATTCTGTGTGCGGGTAAAACGTCGCGGTAAACATGAGTTTTCATCCATCGATGCCGAACGCTATATTGGTGGTGGGCTGAACCAGCACATTGCGTCTGCAAAAGTTAAGCTTAAGGATCCTGATACCACGATCCACTTAGAAATCGAAGATGATAAACTTATCTTAGTTAAAGCACGTATTGAAGGTATCGGTGGTTTCCCTATCGGGACCCAAGAGGATGTGTTATCACTCATTTCTGGTGGTTTTGATTCAGGTGTCTCGAGCTATATGTTGATGCGTCGTGGTTGTCGTGTTCACTATTGCTTCTTTAATTTAGGCGGCGCTGCACATGAAATTGGTGTGAAACAAATTGCACATTATCTGTGGAACCGTTTTGGTAGCTCCCATAAAGTTCGTTTTATTGCTGTCAACTTTGAGCCAGTTGTGGCTGAAATTTTAGAAAAAGTGGATGATGGCCAAATGGGTGTTGTGCTCAAACGTATGATGGTAAGAGCCGCATCTAAAGTTGCAGAACGTTATGGCGTTCAGGCGATTGTTACGGGTGAAGCACTGGGGCAGGTGTCAAGCCAGACTCTAACAAACCTGCGCTTAATTGATAATGCTTCTGATACCCTCGTATTAAGGCCGCTAATTTCTCATGATAAAGAACACATTATCAAACTAGCTCGCCAAATTGGTACTGAAGATTTTGCTAAAACCATGCCTGAATATTGTGGTGTGATTTCAAAAAGCCCAACAGTGAAAGCGGTGAAAGCGCGTATTGAAGCGGAAGAGGGCAACTTTGATTTCGGTATTTTAGAGTCTGTTGTTGAACAAGCGCAAAATATTGATATTCGCCAAATTGCACAAGAAAGCCTTGAAAAAGTCCCTGAAATTGAAATGGTGAGTGAGATTTCAATTGAAAATGAAGTGATTTTAGATATTCGTTCAATTGATGAATTTGAAGATAAACCATTAAACGTGGATGGAATGGAAGTTAAGCATATTCCATTCTATAAGTTGAGCACGCAATTTGGTGACTTACCAAAAGATAAAACCTACTTATTATATTGTGACCGTGGGGTAATGAGCCGTTTGCAAGCGCTATACCTAAAGGAACAAGGTTATGAAAATATAAAGGTTTATCGGCCGTAGCTTAAAACAGGGTGCTTGCATCACCAACTCATCATCAGAGAGAAATGTGGGGGAAAACTCCCCCACAAGACTAGTTATCGCAGGATAACGTAGCTTGAACCAGTGTGCTTCCACTGCTGATACTGAAAGAGCATAGTCTTTCTTGCATCACACAATACCGTAAGGCACACGGTAACTAGCCCCAGAAGGGCAATTTTGGCCATTCCTCTTGACTCCTTTTCTAAAAGGAGACAGAATCAAATTGTGAGTTTGGAGACTGCCTCGGATTAAGATTAACATCTAATTCGGGGCTTTCGTCTTTTTGGCTCTCACAAGGCTTGAACCAAAATGATCCAAGCACCCACCGCAATAGTAGCAAAAACTCACTCTAAACAAATCTTTTTGTCGTTCATTTTGTGAATAAAAATATTTAAATTCAGTTGGTTATGATTATTTTGATATCATTGATATTAATATGATTGCTGGTGCAATCGAAATAGAAATGGCAAAGTGAGCTGAATAAAAATAAGTAGAGAATAAAAACAGGGTGCTTGTATCACCAACTCATCATCAGAGAGAAATGTGGGGGAAAACTCCCCCACAAGACTAGTTATCGCAGGATAACGTAGCTTGAACCAGCGTGCTTCCACTGCTGATACTGAAAGAGCATAGTCTTTCTTGCATCAACAACGAAAAACACAATACCGTAAGGCACACGGTAACTAGCCCCAGAAGGGCAATTTTGGCCATTCCTCTTGACTCCTTTTCTAAAAGGAGACAGAATCCAATTGTGTGAGTTGGAGACTGCCTCGGATTAAGATTAACATCTAATTCGGGGCTTTCGTCCTTTTGGCTCTCACAATGCTTGAACCAAAATGATCCAAGCACCCGCCGCAATAGTAGCAAAAAAGTACTCTAAACACAGATTTTTTTGCTACTTAATTTTTATTATTCAATTGGTTAACTTGTTTTCTAATTCATTTCTTATAATGAGTTTTATGTCTAATCTTCTAAATAATCATTAATACCATTAGGTAAAACGAGTTGAGCGGCAACTTGGGCTGCAGTCTTCCGGCCTACCAATAATTCAATTAACTTTAATGCAAAGTCAAAAGAAGTGGCGGGTCCTTGGCTAGTTAATAGATTGACACGTTCATCAAAGTAAACTCGGCGATCGACCCATTTATGGGCTGGGATTTTATCTTTCATTGATGGAAAACAGGTCATATTACCTAGCTGAAACAATTGGTGGTATTCAAGTACAAGCGCTGGTGCAGCACAAATAGCGGCTACAATTTTACCATCTAGATGCATACGGCGAACTTTTTCAACAACCAGTGGGCTATCGCGGAATGTTTCTGCGCCAGTCATACCACCGGGTAGCACAATAGCATCAAAAGGCTCATCAGCGACTTGAATCAACGGGGTATCGGCAATAATTTTTAGACCTCGTGAAG
This sequence comes from Providencia sp. PROV076, assembly GCF_028483405.1. Taxonomy (NCBI): domain Bacteria; kingdom Pseudomonadati; phylum Pseudomonadota; class Gammaproteobacteria; order Enterobacterales; family Morganellaceae; genus Providencia; species Providencia sp. PROV076. The sequence continues at coordinate 105,651 of NZ_JAMPRR010000018.1, forward strand.
CGGTAATGGTTAAAGAGCCATCTTCAGTCACACTCGCTAAGGTCACATTAATGCCTGCTCTAACTAATAAATCAGCGGTAATGGTAAATTCGATTTCTTCACTACCATGAGCGATGCAGATTAGAACGGAAGTCGTCATATTGTTGTTCTCTATTTTTGACTAAATGGTATAGGCGATCGTTTTCAGGTGTACTAATCCCATGAGCTCGTGCTTGTTTAATTAAAAAACCGGTTATGTAGTCAATTTCAGTGCGGCGATTATTGCGGATATCTTGTAACATCGATGAATAGTTATCTGCAGTATTATTGATAATGCTATAGATATATTCTGTTAGTTCAGTTTTATCTGTATGTAACCCTTCAGCTGCCATAACATGGCATATTTCATCAATGATCCGAGATATTTGGGTGGAATGTTGAATTAATTCACCATTCTTACAATTATACTCGACGGTGAGGGGGTTAATGACACAGTTGGCGATCAATTTACGCCAACAGGTAGTTAGAATTTGATTATGCCAAGCCACATCAGGTAGAGCTTCATGCAAAATATCCGCAATAGGGTAATAAGCCTGTGCTTGGGAATTAATCGCGCCAATATGTGTGATACCATTGGCAACATGAAAGACTTGGTTATTTTCTTGCCACGCCGCATGTGTTGTCACGCCAGCTAAAATAGGATGACGCAACGGAGTAAGTTCCTCAACCGTACCCATGCCATTATGCAGTAATAAAATGGGGGTATTTTCTGGGATAGTTTTAATCAGAGGCAATAAAGCATCAGAAACTTGCCATGCTTTTAAACAGACAATGATTAACTCGCTACTTTGCAAGTGATTAATATTATTACAAGGAACGAGTTCTCGGAAAGTACATCCATCGGGTTCATTAACATCGACGAATAAATCAGACTGTGCAACACGTAGCCAACCTTGTACGTCATGCCCTTGCATTGCAAGTGAAGCAAGCCACAGTTTACCTATCGCACCACAACCAATCAGAGTTATTTTCATTGTTTCCCCTTTGAAAATGGGAGTTTAACGTCTTATAAGGTAAGGCGGAAGTGATCTCTTGCCAGTATAACCTTTTACTATACTAAGTTGTAGTTAACGAAACATCATAGGCCCTGATAACTTGAAGTGATGTGAGTAAAAACGTTATCATGCGCACAATCTAAAAATTATCAGTGAGGTTCTGGCTATGCCATCATTTGACATTGTATCTGAAGTGGAAATGAATGAAGTACGTAATGCGGTGGAAAATGCACAGCGTGAGTTAACTAGCCGTTGGGATTTTAAAAATGTCGAAGCCAGTTTTGAGCTAAATGACAAAAATGAATCAGTTAAAATTACTAGCGAATCTGATTTCCAAGTGCTTCAGTTAGTTGATATTTTAAGAGAAAAAATGGCAAAGCGCGGTATTGATGGTGCGGTATTGAATGTGCCTGAAGATATCGTTCATAGTGGAAAAACCTATAGTGTTGAAGTTACGTTCAAGCAAGGTATTGATGCTGCGATTGCTAAAAAAATCGTTAAATTAATCAAAGACAGTAAACTGAAAGTTCAAGCACAAGTTCAAGGCGACCAAGTGCGTGTGACTGGTAAAGCCCGCGATGACTTACAATCGGTTATGGCGCTGGTGCGCGGTGGGAATTTAGGCCAACCTTTCCAATTTAACAACTTCCGCGATTAGTTGTTTATCAAGTAAGCCCGCAATGGCGGGCTAATTTTTACTGATTTATTAATGCTTCGAGTTGATCTCGATTGATGATTTTTCTATCAACTTTAACATAAGCGCTAAATTCCTCATCAACGACAAGCGCTTCCATCACCCCTTCTTGAGCTTGTAATTTTTTCTCAAGAGCTCTTGTATCTCCAATATGGTTGGGTAATTCAATACGAATACTGCTGACATAAGGAGGCTGCTGCATGGTCAGGCTAATGACAAACCAGATAATGGTTAAAATTAAACCGCCAATAAAAACGGTACTAGCCCCTTCAAAACTGTACAACCACCCACCGACAATACCACCAATGGCAACACCTAAAAACTGGCTGGTGGAGTAAACTCCCATGGCCGTTCCTTTATAGCCCGCAGGTGCCTCTTTACTGATTAGTGACGGTAAAATGGCTTCCATAATATTGAAAGCAATAAAAAAGAGTTGAATACCGAGGAAAATCACCCATAAGTGACTACCAGAAAGCCATAAGGTAATTTCAGCTAATGCTAAAACGATAATGCAAAATAAGAAAACCTGTTTCATCTTGCGGTATTTTTCCGCATAAATAATAAAGGGAAGTACTGTTACAAAGGCGATTAACATCGTAACCAAATAGGCTTTCCAATGGTCTTTCGCTAAAAATCCCGAATCGGTCATGATAAGAGGTAGAGCAACAAAACTGGACATCAGTAGGGTATGTAAGCTGAGGATCCCTATATTTAATTTGAGTAACTGTGGGTGCATTAAAACGGCTTTTAAATTACTTTGCACAAATGCAGACTCACGATTTAAGACATGAGTATTAGTATTAGGAACAACAAAAACAGTCACTGCAATAGCACCTACTGCAAGCAGTGCTATTCCCCAAAATAGACCACTTAAACCAATCAAGTTGGTGAGAATTGGACCCAGTACTAGCGCTATAGCAAAAGTTAAACCGAAACTAATACCTAGAAATGCCATGGCTTTAGTCCGATTTTGCTCTCGAGTTAGATCAGAAAGTAGTGCCATGACGGCAGCTGAAATGGCGCCGGCACCTTGTAAAGCACGCCCAATAATAATTCCCCAAATTGAATCGCTTAATGCCGCGACGATACTTCCGATAATGAAAATGAATAACCCAATAATAATTAAAGGCTTTCTACCAATTTTGTCTGACATCAAACCAAAAGGAATTTGGAAAATAGCTTGGCTAAGACCATAGATACCAATAGCGACACCCACTAAGAACTCGCTAGCTCCTTGTAAATGCATTCCATAGCTGGTCAAAATAGGTAATACCATAAACATTCCAAGCATTCGCAAGGAGAAAACAGAACCTAATCCCCAAGTGGATTTAAGCTCTGCGGATGTCATTTTGTTATCATTCATTTTTATTCTTCATATTTCGTGCTGTCGTGGTGTTAGCTCTCTCGGCTACTTAGGTCGCATACGGGTAGCACAACAAATTTGAGTTACGTCGTGGTGACATGTTTGTACTATCAATCTATTAGCATTTTTAATAGTGCATTCAATATCTAGCTTATAAATAGCAAGGGGCTATTTAACCATAAAATAGATTCATAAGGATAGGCAGAATAAGTAAAAGTGAGTTGTAAAAGCAGTTAGAGACAAATAAAAACGGCGGGGAAGACCCGCCGTTTAGACATTGTCATCATCAGTGAACAGATAAGTTATCTGACGAGAGCTATAACAGTATCGCTTGAAACGATAGGATCAACTGACATCATTACACTCAATGAAGTAATCGCTACGATTGAGAAAATGAACAGTTTTCTAGCCCAGACTCGGTCGTCATTTTCGGTTTTGAAACCCGAAATTGCCATACCTAGCCACCATAAGCTGACTGCTGCACCTACGATGAGGTACTTATAGCCCGCGTATCCACTGATAGCTAACATCAATGTTGCAACCATAAACGCTAGGATATACAGGAAGATATGTGTCTTCGCGACTGAAATTCCTTTAATAACCGGTAACACTGGAATGTTTGCGGCTTTATAATCCTTAAAACGGAAGATAGCAATGGCATAAGAATGAGGCATCTGCCACAAACTGAATATCAACAATAGGATAAGTGCACCCATATCGAATTCATTTGTAACAGCGCAGTAACCGATAACCGGTGGTGCTGCGCCTGAAAGGCTGCCAATCAGCGTGCCATAAACGGATTTACGTTTCATATATAGGCTATAAATACCTACATAAACAATGAAACCGATAACTGCAAGCAGCATTGCCAGCGCATTGGCTGCTACAAGTAGCAGCACCATACCAGCAATACCTAATGCAGCAGCGTAAATCAGGCTAACTTTCGGATCAATCAGCCCTTTAACTAAAGGGCGATTCTTCGTTCTTTCCATGATACGGTCGATATCACGGTCGATGTAGTTGTTAAAAACACAACCAGAAGCCACGACCAGTGATACACCTAGCAAAGTCGCAACGAACAGTGGGTAATCAATTGACCCTTTTGAAGCCAATAAAAAACCACCGATCACAGAAATCAAGTTTCCGAATATAATTCCTGGTTTGGTCACTTGCAGGTATTGCTTAAACATATCGGCAACTCTTTAGTCGAGCATCATATTGATGTTCAGGTTGTACATAATCCACAGTGAGCCTACGACCACAATGCCAACAATAAGCATGGTGAACAGGAAGGCAACTAAATTCCAACGCTCATCTGATGATGTATTCATATGTAAGAAACAAACCAAATGAACCAGAATTTGCACAACCGCCATGCCCACAACAGTCCAAAGGATTGCTGAAGTTGACGCTGTACCTTCCATCACCATCCAGAAAGGGATCACTGTCAGGATAACTGATAGGATAAAGCCAATCAGGTATGTTTTAACGCTACCGTGGCTTGCTCCAGTGTGAGCATCTTTTGCATGACTCATTTAAATAGCCCCCAGAAGATAAACAACGGTAAATACACAAATCCACACAACGTCTAAGAAGTGCCAGAACAAACTTAGGCAGTTTAAACGTGTTTTGTTGACATCCGTCAGGCCACGGCGAGTGACTTGGATCATCATGATAATAATCCAGATCAGGCCCGCAGTTACGTGTAGACCGTGAGTCGCAACGAGTGCGAAGAAGCCAGATAAGAAACCGCTACGGTCAGGACCAAAGCCTTCTGCAATCAATTCATGGAACTCATAGATTTCCATGATGACGAAGCCAAGGCCTAACAGGAACGTTGCAAACAGCCATAAGTTAACAGCAGCTATCTTACCTTTGTGCATCGCTATCATTGCGAAGCCGTAGGTGATACTACTCACTAACAGTAAGAAGGTTTCGCCTAATACGAACTTCAGACTGAAGATATCTTTACCAGCAGGACCGCCGGCAGTTCCATCGGCCAAAACAACATAGGTAGCAAACAAACAAGCAAACAGAATCAAGTCGCTCATAATATAGAGCCAGAAACCGAATACTTTTGTTCCACCTGCATCGTGGTGCCCATGCTCAGCATGGGCGATATTTTGGTTAGTCATTGTATTAGTTGACATCGTTCACACCTGCCTTACGCAATTCTTCAAAGTGCTTATTCTCGATTTCTTCGATTTCAGCCACAGGTACGTAGTAATCAACATCTTCGTCGAAGCTTTTTGCAATCCAAGTTACGATCATTCCACCGAAACCAATGATTGCGAGCCACCAGATGTGCCAGATCATTGCGAAACCTAAAACTAAGCTAAATGCAGCGATAATAACGCCTGCGCCTGTGTTTTTCGGCATATGAATTTCTTCATATGAAGTTGGTTTCTTATGAGCAAGGCCTTTCTCTTTCAGATCCCACCATGCATCGCGGGTTTGAACGTGTGGTTCAATCGCAAAGTTATAGAAAGGTGGTGGAGAAGATGTCGCCCACTCAAGTGTACGTCCACCCCATGGGTCACCGGTTAAATCACGGTTTTCATGACGGTCACGGATACTTACAATGATTTGGATAACTTGGCATGCAATACCGATGGCGATTAACGCAGCACCGCCTGCAGCAACAACTAACATTGTGTGGTAAGTCGGGTCAATATTCTGACTTAAACGACGGGTCATACCCATAAAGCCAAGAATATACAGTGGCATAAAGGCTAAGAAGAAACCGATGATCCAGAACCAGAAGGCACGAACACCCCATTTCTCATTTAGCGTGAAGCCATATGCTTTCGGGAACCAGTAAGTCATACCCGCGAAGCACCCGAATACAACACCACCAATGATAACGTTATGGAAGTGAGCAATCAGGAATAGACTGTTATGCAGAACGAAGTTTGCACCTGGAACAGCAAGCAGAACACCAGTCATACCACCAACAGAGAAGGTGATGATGAAACCGATAGTCCACAGCATAGGTGATTTAAACTCGATACGGCCTTGGTACATGGTAAACAACCAGTTGAAGATCTTAACCCCTGTAGGGATTGCGATAATCATTGTGGCGATACCAAAGAAGGCGTTAACGTTCGCGCCTGAACCCATCGTAAAGAAGTGGTGCAACCAAACGATGAAGGACATAACGGTAATAACGATTGTCGCCCAAACTAATGAGGTATAACCGAATAAACGTTTTTTCGAGAAGGTTGCTGCAACTTCAGAGAACACACCGAATACTGGGAGAACAAGGATATACACCTCAGGGTGACCCCAAGCCCAAATCAGGTTGATGTACATCATCATGTTGCCGCCCATATCATTAGTAAAGAAATGGGTGCCTAAATAACGGTCTAACGTCAGAAGTGTTAATGTGACGGTTAAGATAGGGAAAGCAGCAACAATCAATACGTTAGTACATAACGCAGCCCAGCTGAATACAGGCATTTTCATCATCGACATACCCGGTGTACGCATACGGATAATAGTCGCGATGAAGTTAACCCCTGTTAATAGAGTACCGATACCGGATATCTGCAGACTCCAGAGCCAGTAATCGACCCCGACCCCAGGGTTGTACTCCAAGCCGGATAATGGCGGATAAGCCAACCAACCGGTCTGTGCGAATTCACCTACCCCTAGAGAGATGTTGATTAACACAACACCCACAACAAAGAACCAGAAGCTCAATGAGTTAAGGAATGGGAACGCAACATCACGTGCACCAATTTGCAGAGGTACAACGAGGTTCATCAGGCCAACAACGAATGGAGTTGCCATGAAGAAAATCATGATAACGCCGTGCGCAGTAAAGATTTGGTCATAGTGATGAGGATTTAAGAAACCCTCTTGGCCAGCAGATGCAAGAACTTGCTGCCCACGCATCATGATAGCATCAGCGAAGCCACGGAATAACATGACCATCGCTACAATGATGTACATGACACCAATTTTTTTATGGTCAACAGAGGTTAACCATTCTTTCCACAACCACTTCCATTTACCAAAGTAAGAAATCACACCAACTAAGCCAAGTCCACCTAGGACAATAGCAATCAGGGTGACTACGATAATCGGCTCATGGAGCGGAATTGCATCTAGTGTTAATTTTCCGAACATGCCCTTATTCCTCAGCGCCAGCTGCATGAGCGCTATGGCTCATTTGCATTGAATTACCTGTAGCATCGTTATGGTCAGTCATTGAATGACTTTGATTTTCTACAGGAGCGTGACCTTTATGGTGCTCATGACCAAACTTCAGAACGATATCTTCATAAAGTTTAGGCTTCACGCTAGAGAAGTAGGTAACAGGAACGTTCATGCTTGGCTTAGCGACTTCGTCAAATGCCTGCATGGTGTCCATTGTTTTAGGAGACGCTTTTACCTTTTGTACCCACTCATCAAAACCTTGACGGTCAGGAGTTGCAATAGCATTGAACTTCATATCAGAGAAGCCGTGGCCACTGTAGCTTGCAGAGAAGCCCTTATAAGTGCCTGGTTCGTTAGCGATTAAGTGAAGTTTTGTTTGCATACCCGCCATCGCGTAGATTTGGCCACCTAAAGATGGAATGAAGAATGAATTCATCACCGAGTCTGACGTGATTTTGAAGTTAACTGGCACACCGGTAGGGAATGCGATTTCATTAACTGTTGCAATGCCTTGCTCTGGATAAATAAATATCCATTTCCAGTCAGCAGAAATAACTTCAATCGTGACGGGTTCCTGATCACTCACTAATGGCTGATACGGGTCCAGCTCATGTGTCGTCTTCCAAGTGATAGCACCCAGAATAATGATAATGATGATAGGAACAGTCCAGCAGACTAACTCAATTTTATTTGAGTGAGCCCAATTAGGACGGTAGGTTGCTGACGTGTTGGATTCACGGTATTTTCTTGCGAAGATAATCGTCATGAAAATAACAGGAATAACAACAAGTAGCATTAAGCCAATTGCAATAAGAATTAGCTCTTTTTGTTTAACGCCAACGGCGCCTTTTGGATCCATCAACACCATATCGCAACCACCTAATAGTAAGGTAGCTACAACGAGTGAGATTGCTCCGATGCTTTTTTTGTAGTTCATAAGTCTCATCCACGACCCCAAATGACAAGAATCTAATTGTCGTTTCATCAGTGCGGGCATTTTACGGTAAGGTTATGTGAGTGTAAATGATTGTAAGGCAAAGAAACGGAATTGTTAGCTCTTTATGTTAATATGATCACATGTAAAGAACTTATAAAGAAAGCGTTAAAATTGATGCGATTTATAAGTATGCATTGATAAAACTCAATTAATAGTAAATTATCTTAGTAATTTTTCAAAGAAAAATATATACAAAAGAAATGAAAAAAGAGTGAAACTGATATAAATGATTAGCAATTTGCTAAGGGAAATTACAGTTTTTATTGCCGATAAAGCTATTTTGGTTGCTTTATCGGCTAAATCATAAAGAAAAATTCTTATTTTACTGAAAAAAATAAGAAAATAGTTAACTCCTGATACAATATTCTATAGTGCGCTAAAAGGTATACTTTAATGTGTAAATGATTGCATCTTGATAGAAGGTATCTCCTAATTTATTGTCAGCATAGCGGTATTGTACCCCTGCAGAAACATGGTTTGTCGCATTCCACCAAAAAGCGAGAGCGCCATTTATGCCATTACTCTTGCCGCCGTTATAGCGTTTGTTCCTGGCAAACTCCATTTCATGCCAGTTTGTTATCATGAAATTTTCTTCGAATGCGCTGAAATTATAACCAGCTACCCAACCTGCTACATATCCATTATTACCTGAATAGAATGTCTGGTCGGTGTAATTTAGAGCAATAAAAGGTTTAAACCATAAATCACCGAATGCAGTGTTATAACCAATACCATATAAAGTATTCACATCGTGGAAATTACCACCATACTTGGCTCCCGGTAATGACCAAGTGCCATAAACGTGGCCATATAGATTGAAACCAGTATCACCTAAATAAAAGCGGCCTGTTGTTTTAATGGTATAGCGTTTATTTCGTCCTGAATCGGTGTGTTGGCTATGGAATGGGTTTTCGAGATCAAAAAAGCCATATAACTCACCCCAATTAAAATTGGCACCGCCTTCAAGCTCAATATAGGCAAAATCTTTCTTACGTGTCGTATTTTCTGTTTTGGTTTCAGTACGATGTGACCAATCTAAATAGTTTACATTGACATCAGCAAAGCCATTTTTATAGCCAATAATATCGTCAGAGTATGCCGTACCCGCTAGAGAAATTAAGGTAGCCATGTAAATGATTTTTTTCATAGATAGATTATCTTCGCTTAATAATTGATGAGGTTTAGCAGTTTGCTAGTTATTAACACTTTAATTAACTGATTTGCAACATGTGATATATTAGGCTTATAAATTGCAATTAAGAAATATTTTACACAGGTAAAGTGATCTAAGTCACGATATTTTGACGATATTAATTCGTTTTGCTATTTAGGTCTGGTTTATAGAAAAGATCAAATCCCCTAAACAAATAAACTTTGCTTAGGGAATTATGAAATGAATAAGAAAGAGTATTGAGAGGGTTATTGCTGTACTGTTTTGCGAACGGCGAGGAAATCTAAACTACCACCAATAACTAAGCTGATAGCACCAATGCTAATACCAGTATTAAAAATAAGGTTTTGGTAGTGGGGTAAACTTAGCCAAAATTCAATTTGTGTCGTAAATAGATAAACTTTCATATCACTAAATGAAAATACAAGTAATGAAAGTAACCAAATAGCAAGGCAGCTTACGGCAGTAATAAGTGCATATACGGCAATACGGTAGCCTCTAGCATATAGTTGACGTCGTTGGAATAGCCCTGTTGTTTGAGTGTAAATTAAGGATGTTCGGCAAGCTAATAAAAGTAAAACGCCAGGAACTGCAACCGCGATTGAAATTAGGTAGAAAAGTGGCCAGCCATAGTTACTGACAAAAATACTTGCGACTGGGCCAATGTAAACACGCCCAACAGCAGAAAGAGCAGAAAGAAGGGCAAATTGCGTTGCAGATAACGACTTATTACATAATGTCATTAAGAGGGCGACAAAAGCAGCAGTTCCCATGCCAGAGAAGATATTTTCTAGAAATATAATCGACCCCATGGTTAAGATATTAGGGGGGGTTATCGCTAAGAACCAATATCCGATATTAGAGCCGCCTTGTAGAAGTCCAAAAATAAATAGAGCTTTAAATAAGCTCATGTTTTTCATTAGGTAACCACCAAGTAATGCCCCAACTATGGTTGCCGCCATACCGACAGTTTTATTGACGGTACCCACTTCACTTAAACTAAAACCAAGCGCGTTTAACAGAAAGTTGGTATTGAGCGCCATGACAAAGGCGTCACCGAGTTTGTAAAAAACTAACAGGAGTAAGATTAGCCATGCATTGTTCCTGCTAAAGAATTCAGCGAGTGGCTCGTAAATTGCTTTTTTTAATGAGGTTGGCGCAGCACCGCTTTCTTCAGGTTCTTTGGCGAGTAATGTCGCGATAACACCGATAACCATCAGCCCAGCCATGACTAAGTACAGTTGTTTCCAGGTTAAAAACTTGTCTGCTAACCAAAGTGCAAGGCCACCTGAAACTAGCATGCTGATCCGGTACCCCATAACGGAGGTTGCCGCACCAATTCCTCGTTCTTCAGCACTCAGTAAATCGGTTTTATAAGCATCAAAAACAATATCTTGTGAGGCTGAACAAAATGCAACAGTAACGGCTAGCGCAGCCAGATACCACAAATGTTCTGAGGGGTTCACAAAGCCCATCGCGGCAATACTGATAATCAACAGAATTTGCGTGGTTAATAGCCATCCTCTTCGGCGGCCAAGAAAGGGCGGGGTGTAGCGATCCATCATTGGGGACCAAAGAAATTTCAGCACATAAGCCTGTCCGACTAATGAAAAGAAACCAATGGTTTTAATATCGACATTTTCAACAGTTAGCCAAGCTTGTAATGTACCTGCAGTCAAAGCTAAAGGTAGACCAGAAACAAAGCCTAAAAGGATTAAAGTGATGTTATTTGGTAGAGTAAAACGAGGCATTATTCCCTCTAAGCCAGTGTGATATTGCTGCAATACATTGCGCTGCAGAGGTATTGGCTGCGCTATGCTACCCAAGCTCAATCAATGGGAGCTTAGGTAGCTTAATACTTAATGATAATGATTGCTCAGTTAATAGCGTGAATTTTGTCTGATAAAATCGGTGATTTCTTGGTCTGTTGCCATATCTGCAATTAAATCAGTGAGTGCGCTATTGATAGCCGTTGCTATCTTGTCATTATTGGCAGCTAATAACTCTTGTGTATTAAAATTGCGGGTAAATGAGCGTGTTTTTGTTGAACCATTTGGAGCCGTTGCAATAATGCTCACACTAGAGTTGACGGTAATATTATGGCGTAGACTGCCTTCACTTACTTTGGTATCGAGCTTATTCAATTGAACAACTAGATTCACGTTTGCCGGTGATGTCACCATAAACCCACGTGCAGCCATCTGTTTTTCGACAGCTTCTTGCATTAGATAGCGAGGATCGCGAGAAGGGTTTAGTACGACTAGACTACCATTACGATTGACCTCTGCTAAGGATTTGTTCGCACGATTATCTACACTGCTAACACTGATTGAAGTCGCATTCAATGTCGGGTTTTTTGCAGGTAAAGCTATCTTAGGCTCAAGTGATAGTGTATTGCTGCTGGTTGCACAGCCCGCAAGAAGAAATAACCCTAAAAGTGGAAAACACAGTTTTCTTAACATAATTTTTTCCAGTTCATCTTTCCTAATTGAAAATGTTTCGTTATGGTGCGGGTAGCCGTCGTTCAATATAAAGCTTAGCGGCTTATTTATCCTAAACTGTTAGACAACAATTTTTGAAAAAATTCGCATCAACGTGCCGCTATCATAACATTGGCAAGTTATTATCGGATATAGAAGATAGCAATAATCAACGCGTACAATAAAAGATAATTGCCTCTGAGCATAATTTTTAATTAAGGAGCATTTTATGGGCGCTAATGCAGCTCAAAGTATGCAATCTCTTGTGATCCAAAAATTACAAGCTGCTTTTGAACCTACACATTTGGAGGTGATTAATGAAAGCCATCAACACAATGTGTTACCTGGGTCTGAAAGCCATTTCAAAGTTATTTTAGTGAGTGATAAATTTGAAAATAAACGAATGCTTGCCCGTCATCGTGAAATTTATGCTATTTTAGCGGACGAATTATCAGGAGGGATCCATGCCCTTGCTTTGCATACATATACACAACAAGAGTGGAACGAGCTTGCTGATACAGCATTAAAATCACCAGCTTGTCGTGGTGTAGGTGGTGTTAATCGATAATTCTTCGTTTCAGGTAATGCACTGAGACTATTCTTTACATAATCAGCCATGCTTAATAATGAGTTTGGTGAATGTTTTTTCTTCAATTTAGGCGAAAAAACAAAAAATTTAGTCAGAAAAGTCACAAATAAAGAGGAAAAAACGCTTCTTTTCTCAGCTTTTCTCGACTCAGGGCGCATGCATCGGTATAATGCTGCGTCTAATTTTCAGTAAGGTTTCGGGACGCTTCTGATATCAGGGATTGACCGTTACGAAAGTAACGCCCCCGGTTCTGGAAGGGAGACAGCCGTTATGATTTAATGGCATAACTCTGGAGTAGACCGATCACTAAGATTTATTTTGAGGTAAGAAGATGCAAGTTTCTGTTGAAACGACTCAAGGCCTTGGGCGTCGTGTAACAATCACCGTTCCTGCCACTGATATTGAAAAAGCAGTTAATAGCGAATTAGTTAGTGTTGCTAAAAAAGTACGTGTTGATGGTTTCCGTAAAGGAAAAGTACCAATGAACATCGTTAAACAGCGTTACGGTGCGTCTGTTATGCAAGACGTTCTGGGCGATGTAATGCAACGTAACTTCATCAATGCAATTATTGAGCAAAAAATCAATCCAGCGGGTGCACCTAGCTACAAGCCAGAGCAACTCGAAGATGGTAAAGATTTTGTTTATTCAGTTGAATTCGAAGTTTACCCAGAAATCGAATTAGCAGGTTTAGAAACTATCGAAGTTGAAAAACCAGCAGTTTCTGTAAAAGACGAAGATCTGGAAAACATGTTAGAAACTCTGCGTAAGCAACAAGCGCAGTGGAAAGAAGTTGAAGCGGCAGCAGAAGCTGACTCTCGCATCACTATCAACTTTACCGGTTCTATCGATGGTGAAGAATTCGAAGGCGGCAAAGCAGAAGATTTCGCACTCGTTATGGGCGAAGGTCGTATGATCCCAGGTTTCGAAGAAGGTGTTGTGGGTCATAAAGCGGGTGAAGAATTCGATATCGAAGTTAACTTCCCAGAAGACTACCATGCTGAAAACCTGAAAGGTAAAGCAGCGAAATTTGCTATCGTTCTGAAGAAAGTAGAACAGCGTGAACTGCCTGAGTTCACTGAAGAATTCATCAAGCGTTTTGGTATCGCTGATGGCTCTTTAGATGGCCTGCGTGCAGAAGTACGTAAAAACATGGAGCGTGAGCTGAAAAATGCTGTGCGTAACCGTGTTAAAGCCCAAGTTCTGGATGGCTTAATCAAAGCTAACGACATCGAAGTACCAGCAGCAGTTGTTGATGGTGAAATTGATGTTCTGCGTCGTCAAGCAGCACAACGCTTTGGTGGTGACGAAAAACAAGCGATGGAATTACCTCGTGAACTGTTTGAAGAACAAGCAAAACGTCGCGTAGTGATCGGTCTGCTGTTAGGTGAAGTGATCAACAAAAACGAACTGAAAGCTGATGAAGATCGTGTTAAAGCACTGATCGAAGAAATGGCTTCTGCGTATGAAGATCCATCTGAAGTTATCGAATACTACAGCAAAAACGAAGAGCTGATGAACAGTGTTCGTAACTTAGCTTTAGAAGAACAAGCTGTTGAAACAGTATTAGCTGTTGCTAAAGTGACAGAAAAAGAAACTAACTTCACTGAACTGATGAACCAAGTTCAAGCAGGTTAATTTTTTCTTGCTGTGCAAAATAATGAAACCCGTGGTGTGCTACTACGGGTTTTTTGTCAATTAAAGCCTTTAAATTATCACTTTAGCGAATTTAATTAGGAAACCCTTGAAAAACACATTTAAACCCTAATTATATTATCTATACTTCAGTAGTCTAAGTGGGGTCTTAATTGCGATTTAAACTATTTTGAATAGCTTAATATTGTCTTTTTACCGCTTAATATTGCCGAAAACGATGATATTAACCAATTGAGTTATTTCGTCATCCTTGAAAATCAAGTATGGTTTTCTAATGGTATAATTCCGTGTAACCCAATAGACTTGTGTTAAACTCTTTTAAAGAGCGTCTTGTTTACTGCAGCATACTTAGCTGCATTTTCTTCTTATTTTGTCAGTAATTTGGTTAAATATTAGCTAAACTAGAAAAATAAGAGGAGTGAAAGAGCTTGCAGACACAGGAATTTTTTAAAACCGTTGTTTGTGGCATGAACTCTGCTCAAAATAGCAGGCAGACAGCAAATTAGGCGCAAGCACCAGAACGTTTTAATAGGAGATTTCGATGTCACATTTTGGCAGTCAGGAACAATTAGCATCTCAAATGGCCCTTGTGCCTATGGTCATAGAGCAGACTTCTCGTGGTGAGCGCTCGTATGATATTTACTCACGTCTATTAAAAGAACGTATTATCTTCCTGACAGGTCAAGTGGAAGACCATATGGCGAATTTAATCGTCGCTCAGATGTTATTTCTTGAAGCAGAAAACCCTGAAAAAGATATTCATTTGTATATTAATTCACCGGGTGGTGTAATTACCGCAGGTATGTCAATTTACGATACGATGCAGTTTATCAAGCCTGATGTAAGTACTATTTGTATGGGACAAGCTTGTTCCATGGGGGCTTTTTTATTGACAGCGGGTACAAAAGGTAAACGTTTCTGCTTACCAAATTCACGCGTGATGATCCACCAACCGTTAGGGGGTTATCAAGGCCAAGCGTCAGATATCGAAATCCACGCCCAAGAAATTCTTAAAGTGAAATCTCGAATGAACGAGTTAATGGCTCTGCATACTGGTAAATCCATTGAAGAAATTACCCGAGACACAGAGCGTGACCGTTTCTTATCTGCAAATGAAGCAAAAGAATATGGTTTAGTCGATCAAATTTATAGTAGCCGTTAATGGGTTAACTTTTGGTATAATTAGTTCATACCATAAACTATTTTAAAGAAAATCGTTGTTTTGTTTTTAAATGAACGAAAACAAAACAATATGGATAAAAGTGAGGTCAACTGATGACAGATAAACGCAAAGAGGGGACAGGAAAACTGCTTTACTGCTCTTTCTGCGGAAAAAGTCAGCATGAAGTGCGCAAGCTGATTGCCGGTCCGTCAGTCTATATTTGTGATGAATGTGTAGATTTATGTCTCGATATCATCCGCGAAGAAATAAAAGAACTTACGCCGCATCGTGAGCGTAGTGAATTGCCTACGCCACATGAAATTCGACAGCATCTTGACGACTATGTTATTGGTCAGGAAAAAGCGAAGAAAGTTTTAGCTGTTGCGGTATATAACCACTACAAACGCTTACGTAATGGTGATAAAACCAGTGATGGTGTTGAATTAGGTAAAAGTAATATTTTGCTAATTGGCCCAACAGGTAGTGGTAAAACGCTTTTAGCTGAAACGCTAGCGCGTTATTTGGATGTGCCATTTACAATGGCTGATGCAACGACATTAACTGAAGCAGGTTATGTCGGTGAAGACGTTGAAAATATCATTCAAAAATTACTACAAAAATGCGATTACGATGTTGAAAAAGCTCAACGTGGTATCGTATATATTGATGAAATCGATAAAATTTCACGTAAATCAGATAACCCATCAATTACCCGTGACGTTTCTGGGGAAGGTGTGCAACAAGCACTTCTTAAACTTATTGAAGGAACTGTTGCGGCAGTGCCACCACAAGGAGGGCGTAAGCACCCTCAGCAAGAATTTTTGCAGGTTGATACCTCAAAGATCCTCTTCATTTGTGGCGGGGCATTTGCAGGGCTAGACAAAGTTATCGGTCAGCGTTTGAATACCCGCTCAGGTATTGGTTTTGCTGCAGAAGTGAAAGGTGAGTCAGATAAAGCAACAGAAGGCGAATTATTAACTCAGGCAGAGCCAGAAGATCTAATCAAATTTGGTTTAATTCCTGAATTTATTGGCCGTTTACCTGTTGTTGCAACATTAACTGAACTAAGTGAAGAAGCTCTGATTCAGATTCTGCAAGAACCTAAAAATGCATTAACGAAACAATATCAAGCTTTATTTAGTCTTGAAAACACTGAGCTTGAATTCCGTGAGGAAGCATTAAAAGCCATCGCTAAGAAAGCAATGGCACGTAAAACTGGAGCTCGTGGTTTACGTTCTATCGTTGAAGCTGCATTGTTGAATACGATGTATGATCTCCCTTCAATGAGTGATGTTGAAAAAGTTGTCGTTGATGAAAACGTCATTAATGAACAATCAGAACCGCTTTTAATCTATAGCAAACCTGATGCTCAAGCTTCTGGCGATAACTAATCCCATATAAAATGTTCAATAGTTAATCAAACGAAATGAGGGGTTTCCCTCATTTTGTTTTTTATGTTCAACTAACCATTGAATGCTAAAATCTTGTCCCCATATAGTTTATATTCTGAGGTGTGGTTTCCTTGTTTTAGACAGCAATTTTAGAACAAGAGAGAGAAACCCTTAAACTAGCGTGAGCTAAACGAAGAGAGAGCTTTATGAATCCTGAGCGTTCCGAACGCATTGAAATACCAGTATTGCCTCTGCGTGATGTAGTGGTATACCCACATATGGTGATCCCACTGTTTGTTGGACGTGAAAAATCCATTCACAGTCTGGAAGCAGCGATGGATCATGACAAGCAGGTAATGCTGGTTGCGCAAAAAGAAGCCTCGACTGATGAGCCAGGGGTGAATGATTTATTTGCTGTCGGTACAGTCGCGTCTGTTATTCAGATGTTAAAACTGCCTGATGGCACCGTTAAAGTCCTTGTTGAAGGTCTACGACGCGCACGTATTACCAGTTTGACAGATAATGGCGAATATTTCTTAGCGCAAGCGGAATATTTGGCAACAGAACAAAATAATGAGTCTGAACACGCTGCGTATGATGAAGCGACAGCGGGTTCTCAATCATCAGACGCACTTGATGAAAAAGAAAACGAAGTATTGTATCGCACTATCGTTAGTCAGTTTGAAAGCTATATAAAGCTGAATAAAAAGATCCCACCTGAAGTATTAACCGCATTACATGCAATAGAGCAAGATCAGCTAGATAAACTGGCGGATACCATTGCTTCTCATATGCCACTAAAATTAGCGGATAAACAACGCGTTTTAGAAATGGCGAATATCGCTGAGCGTGTTGAGTTTTTGATGGCCATGATGGAGTCAGAAACTGAGTTGCTGCAAGTCGAAAAACGCATCCGTAATCGTGTTAAAAAACAGATGGAAAAAAGCCAGCGCGAGTATTATCTGAATGAGCAAATGAAAGCTATTCAGAAAGAGCTAGGCGAAATGGATGATGCGCCAGATGAATATGAATCGCTAAAACGTAAAATCGAAGAAGCGAAAATGCCAAAAGAGGCACAAGAAAAAGCAGAAGCAGAATTGCAGAAGCTGAAAATGATGTCTCCAATGTCAGCGGAAGCTACCGTAGTCCGTAGTTATATCGATTGGATGGTGCAGGTTCCATGGCATAAACGTAGCAAAGTCAAAAAAGACTTAGTGAAAGCCCAAGAAGTGTTAGATACCGATCACTACGGTTTAGAGCGTGTGAAAGACCGTATTTTAGAGTATCTGGCAGTGCAAAGCCGTGTCAGTAAAATTAAAGGGCCGATTCTTTGTTTAGTTGGGCCTCCAGGTGTGGGTAAAACCTCTTTGGGGCAATCTATTGCTAAGGCTACGGGTCGCCAATATACCCGTATGGCATTAGGTGGGGTACGTGATGAAGCTGAAATTCGCGGTCACCGTCGTACCTATATTGGCTCAATGCCTGGTAAGTTGATCCAGAAAATGGCAAAAGTAGGGGTCAAAAACCCACTATTTTTACTGGATGAAATTGACAAAATGTCATCTGACATGCGTGGTGATCCTGCCTCTGCATTGTTAGAAGTACTTGATCCAGAACAAAATATTGCATTTAACGATCACTACTTAGAAGTGGATTATGATTTGTCTGATGTGATGTTTGTTGCAACATCGAACTCGATGAACATTCCTGCGCCATTGTTAGATCGTATGGAAGTTATCCGTCTTTCTGGTTATACAGAAGATGAAAAACTGAATATTGCGAAGAAACATTTGTTATCTAAGCAGATTGAACGTAATGCGTTGAAAAAGAATGAGTTAACTATCGACGATAGTGCTCTAATGAGCATCATTCGTTATTACACTCGCGAGGCTGGCGTCCGTGGTTTAGAGCGTGAAATCTCTAAATTGTGCCGTAAAGCAGTTAAAGCGCTACTGATGGACAAAAAGCTTAAGCACATTGAAATCAACGCTGATAACCTGAAAGATTATCTGGGTGTTCGCCGTTTTGATTATGGCCAAGCAGATACAGAAAATCGTGTTGGGCAAGTTACAGGCCTAGCTTGGACAGAAGTTGGTGGTGACTTACTTACTATTGAAACTGCATGTGTACCTGGTAAAGGTAAACTAACTTACACCGGTTCTTTAGGTGAAGTCATGCAGGAGTCTATCCAAACGGCATTAACGGTTGTTAGAGCTCGAGCAGAAAAACTGGGTATCAATAGCGATTTCTATGAAAAGCGTGATATTCACGTTCACGTACCGGAAGGGGCGACGCCAAAAGATGGCCCGAGTGCGGGTATTGCGATGTCAACTGCTTTAGTTTCTTGCTTAACCGGTAACCCAGTTAGAGCCGACGTGGCAATGACAGGTGAAATTACGTTAAGAGGTTTAGTTTTCCCGATAGGCGGTCTGAAAGAGAAATTATTAGCTGCACATCGTGGTGGGATTAAAACAGTATTAATCCCTAAAGAAAACGAACGTGATTTAGAGGAAATTCCTCAAAATGTGATCGCGGATCTCGAAATTCATCCGGTGAAAACAATTGAAGAAGTTCTTTCTTTGGCTTTAGTTAACCCTCCTTTTGGCGCTGAAGTAGTTAAAAAGAAAGCTAAAAGAGTGAGCTGAATCAAGAAGTTTGTATAAAATTAAGGCTGACAGCTAATTTAGAGCTTGTCAGCCTTTTTTTTCATCGCTAATTTAACGATGATTCTGATAATTGTTTGTATGCAATCTGTTCTCTTGCCATTGGTAATCAGGATTGATATAACGGCTGCATATTAATTAACTATACTAATAACTGCTATAGTTAATTATAGTTAATTAAGAGATTTATAGTCCAACTAATATGGGGATGATAAGAGTGAATAAAGCTCAACTGATTGATCAAATCGCTTCTGATGCGAATATTTCTAAAGCTGCAGCAGGTCGTGTTGTTGACGCGTTCGTTGCTACTGTAACGGGTTCTTTGAGTAAAGGGGACGATGTTGCTCTAGTTGGCTTTGGGACTTTCTCTGTTCGTGAGCGTGCAGCACGTACAGGCCGTAACCCTCAAACGGGTAAAGAAATTAAAATAGCTGCGGCGAAAGTTCCTGCTTTCCGTCCAGGCAAGGGTCTTAAAGACGCTGTAAATAGCTAATTAGGTATTTAAGTTTGTCTTTCTCGTATTTTTGCGAAAACTCAAACTGACGGAATGTCTTTAATCAGCTAATATATAAGCGCGCCATTGAAATGGTGCGCTTTTTTTTCTTTCTGAGTTAAGATTAGCGTATTATCAGGAAATTGAATTCAACAAAGCGGAGTTAAGCCTTTTTATGATGGAAAATTTACGCACAAAGGCGAATAGTCCTTTGCTCAAAATAATACTGGCGCTGATTATCCTTTCATTCGTGTTGGGTGGAGTTATGATGGGTGGCCTTGGTGGCAACAGTGCAAATAATGCAGCTGAAGTTAACGGGCAGTCAATAAGCCGAGAACAGCTACAGCAGGCTTTTCAACAAGAGCGCCAATCATTACAAGAGTATCTGGGAGATAAATTTTCAGAAGTCGCTAGTAATGAAGAAAGTATGAATTTACTGCGCCGCCAAGCTCTCGATAACTTGATTAACAATGAACTGATTAATCAGTATGCTAATGAACTACAACTTTCAGCAAGTGATCAGCAAATTGAGCAATATATTTTCTCAATGCCTGTTTTCCAGACAGATGGCCGGTTTGATAGCGAAAAATATCGTGAGATTTTAAGCCGCAACAACATTAACGCGGATAGCCTCGCAGCTCAAATTCGCCAAGACCTTACACGAGCTCAGTTAGGAAAAACCTTTACTGGAACGGATTTCGCTTTACCATCAGAAGTTAAAGCATATGCTGAATTATTTATGCAAGAACGTGAAATTCGTACTGCAATCTTAGATTTAGCAGAAGTTCAAGCGAAGCAAACAGCTTCTGAAGAAGAATTAAAAGCCTACTATGATGCTAACCAAAATAGCTTTATCTCACCTGAGAAAGTACAAGTAAGCTATGTTGAGATGGATGCTGCATCAATGCCTCCAGCCACAGTGTCTGATGAAGAAGTAAAAGCGTATTATGAGCAAAACCTGAAAAATTATACTCAGGCAGAGCAAAAACAGTACAGTATGATTCAGGTGGATTCTGAACAGGATGCGAATGATATCCTGAATGAATTAAAACAAGGCGCGGACTTTGCAACATTAGCAACTGAAAAATCAACGGATAAATTCAGTGCAGGGCAAAAGGGCCTGATTGGTTGGATGGAAGCTGCATCAACGCCAATCGAAATTGTAGATGCAAAATTAACAGAAAAAGGGCAACTTTCAGCACCTGTTAAATCACAAAATAGCTATGTTATCTTTCGTTTAGATGATATTAAACCTGAATCTATTAAACCGTTTGAGCAAGTTGAAGAAAGTATTAAAACTAGCTTACTTCAAGATAAAAACATTAAACAATTCTATGATTTACAGCAAAAAGTCAGTGAAGCGGCTACGAGTGATATGGAATCATTAGTATCAGTTGAATCTGTATCTGGTTTGAAAGCGGTGACAACGGATTGGTTTGATAGAACAAATCCACCTGCTGCACTTAATTTCCCTAAAGTGGTCAGTGAAGTGTTTAGCGACCGTTTAGTGGATAAAAATGGTTCTAAAGGGATTAACTCTGACGTGATTAACGTGGAAGGTGACCGTGCATTTGTTGTACGTGTAACAGAGTATAAACCTGAAAGTGTTGAACCTTTTGAACAGGTTAAGTCAGAAATTGAAACACTGGTTAAACGTCAAAAAGCCGATGCAGAGTTGAAAACGACGGGCGATAAACTACTTGCTGAGTTAAAAGCAGGTAAAGGAGATGAAGCTCTAAATGCTGCTGGCGTTAAACTTTCTGAAGTTCAGACTGTTTCTCGATTAATGCCACAAACAGCGGTTATCAATGCGACAATGGAAATGTCACAACCTGTTGATGGTAAACCAAGTTATGCACTTGCGCGTGATGAGTCCGATAACTATGTGGTTATTCAGTTAGATAAAGTCACATTAGGCCAACCAACGGATGAAGAGTTAAAACAACTGACCCGTGAATACCAAGGTGCAATGAGTTCTGCAGTTAACGAAGCTCTGATGCTTAACTTGCGTGAGAATGCAAAAATTGAAGTGCTGAATATTGAATAATTGCGAACAGCTTCGCAAGTAAAATTGTAACTTCATGAATAGAAGGCCACCTTTGGGTGGCCTTTCGTATTTCTAATATTATTGAAAAGTGTTCCGTATTTTTCTATGGCATCGTTGTATCTCAACATACACAGGAGAACAAATATGTTATGGAATTCAGTCAATAAATGCAGATTAGGTATTGTTCTGCTCCTTTCTTTATTATGCTCATTCTCTTTTTTTTCTTTGGCTAAGAAAATTGAGCCAGAAAAAGCCACTGCGGCTGTCATTCAAGAGAAACAAGTAAGTAATAACTCACCATCGACGAGCCATGGCCAGTCTGACAAAGTCAATATCAACTTAGCGGGTGAAGAAGAACTCGCAGAAAAACTGACGGGTATCGGTAGGCAAAAAGCGAAAGCAATTGTTGAATATAGGCAAAAATATGGTGCTTTTAATTCCATTGAAAACATTTTAGAGGTTCAGGGGATAGGTCCTGCATTTTTAGAAAAGAATAAAGATAAGTTAACTTTGTAACTAAAATCCCCCATACAAAGTATGGGGGGAATATAGTATGGGTGAATTATATTAAAGGTTAATAATTAAGCAAAAAACTAAACCTCTTATAAATAATTTGAGAGCTAAGTCTTATTATTGATAATCATTCAGCATATTTTCCGTACATTTGTTATTTTTATGTTATCGGAAAATAAACTGGTCGGAGTAGTTATGACAACACATATTAAAGTTCATGGTTATCATATAGATGTTTTTCAACATGTTAATAATGCACGATATTTAGAATTTTACGAAGCGGACCGATGGGAATGGATGAATAAACGTAATTTCATTAACTGGGCTATAAAAAATAATTTAACAATGGCTGCAGTGAACATTAATGTAAATTATATCCAAGGCGTATTACTTGGTGATGAGCTGACGGTAGTGACTCGTATGGATAAAATAGGAAGTAAAAGCGCAGTATGTTATCAACAAATTATTCGTAATAAAGCAGGCGTTCAAGAGGTTGTTTCAGATGCCTATGTGACATTTGTTTTTATCGATAATATAGAGAATAAAGCGATTGTTATCGATGAACAGCTGCGTGAGAAGTTAGAGTCATTCAAGGTGGGTTCTGAAGATTTCATTCAAAATTAGCCTACCTAGCTTGAATAGTTATGAATAGGGCATGGTAGGCCACGTGTTTGATTAACTTATTAGTGCTTTTATTTTAATGATAGCATGATGGTTTCTTTATCATTTAGATATTCAGCTAAGCCCCTGCTTCTTAAATGACAGGCTGCACATTCACCACAACCGTCACCCTGGATGCCATTATAACAAGTCAGTGTTTGCTGCCTAATGGTCTCAAGGTGACCATAACTGTCGGCAAGAGCCCATGTTTGGGCTTTATTCAGCCACATTAACGGTGTTTCAAAGCGAATATTTTTGGCAAGGCCGAGGTCTACAGCATGGTTGAGTGCTTTGACAAACTCATCACGGCAATCGGGATAGCCTGAAAAATCGGTTTCACATACACCGGTTATCACCGCTTCTGCTTGGACTTGATAGGCGTATATTGCTGCGAGAGTGAGAAATAAAATATTACGTCCAGGTACGAAAGTGCTAGGCAGGCCGCTCGACTCGCTTTCTGTGAAATCAGGGACTGGGATGTTATCTCGAGTTAAGCTACTGATTGCTAATTCATTGAGTAATGTAACATCTAAGACTTTATGCGCTGTAGCACCTAGAGATACGCTTAACTTCTGTGCGACTTCGATTTCAAAACGGTGGCGCTGGCCATAATCGAAAGTCACACAATGAACTTCATCATAGTTTTGCAAAGCTTGAATAAGACAGGTTGTTGAGTCTTGGCCTCCGCTGAAAACCACAACTGCGCGTTTCATAGGTACTCCTTGGTGATATATCATTTTAAAATGTGATGGGAAGAGAGTGAAGCATGTTAACGATACTAAGGTGTAATTAATAGTTCTATTTTTACAAAGTGAGTTTGATTGAAGTACTATTCATATGCGAATTTGGTTATTCATATAAAAATATTCTATAATCACGACATTTGGTAACATCTTTATTGTTTTTAAATTATTCAATTTTGCATAATATGGTTATGTAGCTAATACAATAACGACAAAAGTACTTACACCCAAGTCAAGAGAGCAATCATGCTAGATAAAATAGACAAAAAGCTGCTTTGTTTATTGCAAAATGACAGTAGCCTATCCCTAAACACCCTTGCTGAAGCTGTTAATTTAACATCTACGCCGTGCTGGAAAAGATTAAAAAGGCTTGAAGATGAGGGCTATATTCGAGGGCGAGTGACTTTACTCGACGGTGAGAAGCTAGGTTTAGGTTTAACGGTAATTGTGACAATTAAAACACAGCATCATAATAGTGAGTGGTATGAGCAATTTGTTTCTTTTGTCAGTCAACTTCCTGAAGTTCTGATGTTTTATCGTATGGCTGGGGAGTATGATTACCTTATGCAAGTAGAAGTGCATGACATGAAATCATATGACTTATTTTATAAAAAACTCGTCAATGGTGTTCATGGTTTAATCGATGTGACTTCAAGTTTTGCAATGGAAAAAATCAAGTATACGACAGTATTGCCTATTCCTGATTAACTCCGTAATAACGTAGATGATTACGGCTTCTCATTTTTAGGCATCATTAAATCAATATATTCAAGGCAGTATTACGTGCGATTATTTTCACAACTAGGTTGGTATTTTTTGAGTGAGTGGCGGCGCTATCTCGGTGCTGTTTGTTTTCTCATTATTATTGCTATCTTACAATTAGTCCCTCCACGCATCGTTGGTGTGGTTGTTGATGGAATAAGTAAAGGGGCAATGCCAACAAAGCAGTTGATTACTTATGTTTCAGTCATGCTGTTGATTGCACTGGTTGTGTATGGTTTGCGGTATGTTTGGCGTTTATGGTTATTTGGTGCTTCTTATAAGTTAGCCGTACAGCTACGACAAAAATTTTATCGGCAATTAAGTCTGCAAAATCAAGAGTTTTACCTTAAGTACCGAACAGGGGATTTAATTGCACGCACGACGAATGATGTTGACCGAGTTGTGTTTGCAGCTGGTGAAGGTGTTTTAACATTAGTTGACTCATTGGTGATGGGGTGTGCGGTGCTCATCATGATGAGTGTTGAAATTAGTTGGCAACTGACTTTACTAGCACTTATTCCAATGCCAATTATGGCACTAGTCATTAAGCGTTATGGTGACCAGCTTCATCAGCGTTTTAAGCATGCTCAAGGGGCATTTTCGTCTTTAAATAATCATGCGCAAGAAAGTTTAACAAGTATCCGTATGATTAAAGCTTTTGGCCTTGAAGATCATCAATCGAATCAATTTGAACAGGTAGCCACTGAGGCTGGACGTCGCAATATGCATGTTGCTAAAGTTGATGCGCGTTTTGATCCCACCATTTTTATGGCGATTGGTATGGCCAATTTACTCGCTATTGCAGGTGGCAGCTGGATGGTGTTAAACGACACATTGACGTTAGGTGAATTAACGAGCTTTGTGATGTATTTAGGATTAATGATTTGGCCAATGCTAGCGCTCGCATGGATGTTTAATATCGTTGAACGAGGTAGTGCAGCTTATAGTCGTATTCTAAGTTTACTCAATGAACCGTTAGTTATTCAGGATGGCTCGCATTCATTACAGCCTGAAAAGGGAAACTTGAATGTGAATATCATCAATTTTAGTTATCCAGAAACCACACGAATAGCATTACATGATATTCGGTTTGACCTAAAACCTGGGCAATTTTTGGGGATCTGTGGGCCAACAGGGGCTGGGAAATCAACATTATTGACGTTATTACAGCGCCAATTTGATGTTACGGAAGGGGAAATCCTCTATCAAGGTTTACCACTATCTGAGGTCCGTTTAAATGAATGGCGTGCTCGGTTATCTATCGTAAATCAGTCTCCATTTTTATTTTCAGATACAGTTGCAGGCAATATCGCACTTGGGCGACCTAATGCCACTCAGGAAGAAATTGAGCAGGCAGCGCGTGTCGCTTGTGTACATGATGATATTTTACGTTTACCGGAAGGCTATTCTACTCAGGTTGGTGAACGTGGAGTTATGTTGTCTGGTGGGCAGAAACAACGAATTTCTATTGCAAGGGCAATCTTACAAAATGCAGAAATTTTGGTGTTAGATGATGCACTTTCTGCCGTTGACGGGCAGACCGAGTTTACGATTTTACAAAACTTAAGTCATTGGCGGCAGGGTAGAACCATGATAATTAGCGCTCATCGTCTATCTGCATTGGTAGAAGCAGACAATATTATTGTGCTATCTCAAGGTGCGATTATTAGCCGAGGTAGGCATGAAGCGCTTATTGCACAGTCGGGTTGGTATAAAGATATGTATCAGTACCAACAGATTGAAGCGGCGTTGGATGGTGAGCTATGAGCCAAAAGAAACCACTATGGCCAGCACTTAAGCGTTTACTTTCTTACGGAAAAGCACACCGAGGCACCATGGGGATTGCTATTGCAATGCTATGGTTAGCCGCTATTGCGGAGGTCAGCGGGCCTCTGCTGATCAGTTATTTTATTGATAACATGATTGCGAAAAAGCAAATCATCATGCCACTGGCTTTATATATGGCCGTTGGTTTTATATTGCTTCAAGTTATTGCTGCATTATTACATTACTATCAAATTATTTTATTTAATAAAGCTTCTGTGGGAGTCGTGCAAACATTACGAACAGATGTGATGAATGCCGCCCTTAGGCAGCCTTTGAGTGCCTTTGATAAACAACCTGTTGGCCAATTGATTTCACGAGTTACAAATGATACTGAAGTGATTAAAGATCTATTTGTGATGGTTGTGCCGACGGTGTTTCGGAGTTTAGCCCTGATTTGTGCCATGTTAGTTGCTATGTTTTCATTGGAATGGCGTATGGCATCAATTGCAGTGATGATTTTTCCTGCTGTATTTGTGGTGATGCTTGTTTATCAGCGCTTAAGTACACCGATTGTACGTCGTGTCAGATCTTATCTTGCGGATATTAACAACGGTTTTAACGAAGTCATTAGTGGAATGACGGTTATTCAGCAATTTATCCAACAGGCTAGGTTTGGCGAAAAAATGCAAAGTATTAGTCAAGACCATTATTTTGCAAGAATGAAAGCATTAAAACTTGATGGCTTACTATTAAGGCCATTACTAAGTTTACTTTCAGCTTCAGTATTGTGTGGCTTGCTATTGCTATTTGGGTTTGAAGGAACGACTACCATTGGTGTTGGTGTCTTATATGCATTTATTAACTATTTAGGTCGTTTGAATGAACCGCTTATCGAATTAACTTCTCAGCAATCGATGCTTCAGCAAGCGGTTGTTTCAGGTGAGCGTGTTTTTGAACTCATGGATAGCCCGCAACAAGGCTATGGAGAAAGTATTGAGCCATTACAAGGTGGCTCAATCTCAATTAACCATTTATCTTTTGCTTACCGTGATAACAAAATGGTACTTAAAGATATTAATTTACACGTACCTGATAATAATTTTGTTGCATTGGTCGGTCATACTGGGAGCGGTAAAAGTACCATTGCAAATTTAATTATGGGGTATTACCCATGGCAGGAAGGGGATATTTTATTAGATGGACGTGACTTGAGTTCACTATCTCACCAAGTTTTACGTCATGGTATTGCGATGGTGCAACAAGACCCTGTTGTCCTTGCGGCTTCTTTTTTTGATAACGTCGCACTAGGGCGTGAGATTAGCCAAGATAAAGTTTGGGAAGTTCTTGAAACTGTTCAGCTTGCTGAGTTAGTTCGTGGGTTACCTGATGGGCTAGATACCGTACTTGGTGAACAAGGAAACACCTTGTCTGTTGGGCAAAGACAATTACTAGCGATGGCTCGAGTACTTGTGGTCACACCTAAAATTTTAATTTTGGATGAAGCAACGGCGAATATTGACTCAGGGACTGAGCAAGCGATACAAAAAGCATTACGAATGATCCGTCAACATACTACGCTCGTCGTGATAGCTCATCGTTTATCGACAATCGTCGATGCTGATCAAGTCGTTGTGTTACATCGTGGTGCAATTGTTGAGCAAGGTAAA
The DNA here is from genome assembly GCF_028483405.1 of Providencia sp. PROV076. Lineage (NCBI taxonomy): Bacteria > Pseudomonadati > Pseudomonadota > Gammaproteobacteria > Enterobacterales > Morganellaceae > Providencia > Providencia sp. PROV076. The sequence continues at coordinate 133,662 of NZ_JAMPRR010000018.1, forward strand.
CATTTGCAGCTTTTACAGCAAAAAGGACGTTATTATCAAATGTACCAGTTGCAACAAGTTGGGGAATCATTGAATGCCCGTTGTGATGCTGAAATTGAGAGTATAACTAGTTAATTATTCTGCACTCTTATAATGCAAGACCTAAAGCCACTCATTCGAGTGGTTTTTTATTTTGTTCTTTCCTATTGAATAATATGGATAAATATATTTTGGCACACGATTTGCTATAACGTTAGTGCTGTTCAAGATATTGAGCGGCTTATTCACCTGACTTATAGGAGTGAGCATGAAATATATCATCGCAATCATTAAGCCATTTAAATTAGATGAAGTCCGAGAAGCACTATCAGATATTGGTGTTCAAGGGCTTACTATTACTGAAGTTCGAGGGTTTGGACGACAGAAAGGACATGCCGAATTATATAGAGGAGCTGAATATACTGTCGATTTTTTACCTAAAGTACGTATGGAAATAGCGGTTTCTGATGAGTTAGTAGAACAGGTAATTGAAACAATCGAAAAAAAAGCTTATACGGGCCAAGTCGGGGATGGAAAAATATTTATTTTGTCATTAGAGCAAGCTGTACGTATTCGTACAGGTGAAAAACAAGACGAAGCACTGTAGGAGAGCAATTATGCGCAAAGGGTTCCAATACTTATGTCTATTGATATCAATGGGGAGTTTTCCAATAACGGTGCTTGCAGCAGAGGAAACCCTAGATAAAGCGGATAACGCATTTATGATGATAGCGACAGCTTTAGTTATTTTCATGATACTTCCAGGTATCGCATTATTCTATGGTGGGCTACTAAGAAGCAAAAATGTTCTTTCTTTAATGGCTCAAACCGCGGTTATTTTCGCTTTAGTGTCTGTTATTTGGATTGTTTATGGGTACAGTTTAGCTTTTAGTGAGGGAAATGATTTTATCGGTGGTTTTAGTCAGATTATGTTAAAAAATATCACTGTTGAAAGCTTATCTGGACCGATCCCTCAATTTATTCACGTTGTTTTTCAAGGGGCATTTGCATGCTTAACGGTTGCATTGGTGGTTGGTGCACTAGGGGAGCGGATTAAATTTTCTGCAATTTTAATTTTTACGATTATTTGGACGACATTTGCTTATTTACCAATGGCACACATGGTATGGGGCGGCGGTATTTTATCGCAAGATGGCGCACTAGATTTTGCTGGGGGTACGGTTGTTCATATTAATGCGGCTGTTGCCGGTTTAGTTGGTGCTTACTTACTTGGGCATCGTACTGGGTTAGGAAAAGAGGCTATTAAACCACATAACTTACCTATGGTGTTTATGGGAACATCCATACTATTCATTGGCTGGTTTGGTTTCAATGCAGGTTCGGCCGGAAGTGCTAATAGTATCGCTGCATTAGCGTTTGTGAACACTATCGCAGCTGCGGCTGGTGCTATTTTATCATGGACTTTAGCTGAGTGGCTTTTCAGGGAAAAACCTTCATTATTAGGTGCTTGCTCTGGTTGCTTAGCTGGGTTAGTTGGGGTTACGCCAGCGGCAGGAACGGTTGGGGTCGGTGGGGCATTAATTATAGGGGTATTGTCTGGGCTGGCGGGTTTATGGGGTGTTGTGATTTTAAAGCGTCGATTAAAAGTTGATGATGTTTGCGATGTTTTTGGGGTTCATGGTGTCTGCGGGATTTTAGGTTGTTTACTAACGGGGGTATTTACTTCAACGGCATTAGGCGGAAGTGGTTTTGCGGAGGGTATTACGATGATGAAACAAGTCGGAATTCAAGCCGTCAGCATACTAGTTTGTGTTGTTTGGACCGCAATCGTTGCTTATATTGCATTTAAAGTGGCAGCGAAAACTTCAGGTTTACGCATTAATGTTGAAAAAGAAAGGGAAGGTTTAGATATTACTTCTCATGGTGAAAGTGCCTACAATTAATCTTAATGTAATGATAATTACAGGATAATACTGTGCTTTGTGTAAATTGATAATGGCAGCTTATTGCTGGCTGCCATTACCTTTTTAAACCGACTCATCTACCTTTCTAAGTAAGTAATCACTTACTCGAAACTCCGCTTTATTTATGGGGTTGCCTATGCCGAATTACACCTTCTTGGACTGCGGTTGCAACAAGATCACCTTGTAAATTATAGATTTGTCCTTTAACAAAACCCCTTCCACCAGATGCCGAGGGACTTTCTACGGCATACAGTAACCAATCATCAATTTTGAATGGACGATGGAACCACATTGAATGATCAATCGTTGCGACTTGTAGGTCTCGTTCCATAAAGCCTCTACCATGCGGTTGCAATGCGGCTGGAAGGAAATTGTAATCAGATGCATAACCTAACAAATAGTGATGCAGCGAAGGTAGATCCGGTAACTGTCCTTTCGCTTTAAACCAAATATAACGAAACGGCTCTTGAGGTGCGGAATCGAATGGGCTGTAAAACTCAACAGGACGAAATTCAAAGGGAGTTGGCCTAAGAGCATATTTTTTAACTGATTCTGGCAATTTATCAGCCAAACTTTGCACAATATCATCTTGAGAAATTAACGAAGTCGGTGGTGGTACATCCGGCATCAAGTTTTGATGATTATAACCTTCTTCTTGAGATTGAAATGATGCGGTCATAAAGAAGATAGGCTTGCCGTTTTGAATGGCGCTCACTCGACGTGCGCTAAAACTTCCGCCATCGCGTAAAATTTCAACGTCATAAACAATAGGACGTGAGCTATCGCCTGGACGTAAAAAATAACTATGAAAAGAATTAATCGCTCGCTCTTCAGGTATGGTTTGTTTCGCTGCATACATGGCTTGTCCAACAACTTGTCCGCCAAAAACTTGAGGCAAACCAAGGTCTTCACTTTGTCCCCGAAAAATACCTTCTTCAATTTTTTCGAGTTCGATTAGGCTAATTAAATTCTGTAATTCTGGGCTCATAGTCATCTTAGTTCTGTTATATGTGAATGAGATACTCGTATTTTCCCATTATTTATCCTGAATAGGTAGGTTAATTGTTATCGAATAAATTCAGGTTACGCATTGTTACATTTGGAAATATAAATGTATTATTCTACCAATATTAGCTATACTTTTTATTATTCACCAATCAGAAAATGATTTGTCTATTCCGATTATTTAAAAATGTTTTAGTAAACATTGTATTATAGGTAATAACTATGAAGTTTTTTCGCTACATTGTTAGCTTATTAGTACTTTTAATGTTGGTTAGTTGTGAAGGGAATAGCACAAAGCCCAACGAAAAAGCACTTAATGCTAAAAATAGTAATAATAATCAGACGGTAGATTCAGGGAAAATCGAGGGCCGTGTTGTCATTTTACAGAATACTGCTTTACCTGAAGGTGCGGTTGTTACAATTACTCTGGCGGATACAACGGTGGCGGACTTGCCAGCCCTAATATTATCTCAAAAATATTATAATTCAGTGAACAATCGCCCGACAATTCCCTTTGAGCTCACTTACCAAAAAAATGAAGTTAGGCAGGAAGGTACACTCGTTGTTAATGCAACCGTGAACGCAGATGGAAAATTATTATACATTAGTGATAGTGTTGTAGAGGTTATCAATAACGGCATCACAAAAAATGTTGAATTATTGATGGTATCTGCAAACTAGCGAATAAGCGATTTCTTAGTTGAGTCGCTATTTTCAAAGGTTCTTTGTGTAATAAATCGTCACTTAATCATGGGTTTCTTGCTATTTCAACGACTATCAAGCATAATGCCCCTGCTTTGAAAGAAGCAATCAATGGGGGCTCTGTTGGTTCTCCCGCAACACTAACTTGTTAACTTGGTCAGGTCTGGAAGGAAGCAGCCATAGCAGGGGTCGTGTGTGCCGGGATGTCGCTGGCAGGGCTCCCACCCAATTCTACGTACTCTTCTCTGCATATCAATCCATATATTCTAATTTGTTATGAATATAATCTTTAATTGTTCTTTTTTTATTTTTATAAATGTAAATTAAGTTCATTAACTTAAATAAATTCAAAAGTTAAAAAAAGAAAGGTTAAGAATACAACCTTAATTATTATGATAAGAAAAAAGTAGATTGAAATGAAAAGCAGTAAAGGTTTTTATTAGCATAATTATAATACTAACAATAATTACATTGCGTCCAGCCGATAAGTGGGTTTACCGGCCATAACCATTCACTATCTGTGCGTGTTAATGAGGTATTATCTAACAAACTTCCAAACAGAAGCTGGGATTTTATCATAAAGCTTATTCATTGTGAGTTCAGCTAAGCGGTGATCTGCTGCGGAGTAGAATAGCTCTAGCTCATCATCAGATAATTCATACTTGTTTTTTTCAATGACACGCTCAAGAGTTTCAATTGTTGTGCATTTTCTTAAACGCATCAGATAATCAAATTTGGTCATAATACCCTTTCTTTTGTGCAAAATTACTTATTAATATATGGTTTTATAGTTTGAACTAAAGATAAATAATATCTTTAGGTTTTGCTGGTTAGACATTTTAGGTCATCATCCAGCACAGCGACAAGACTCTGGTTCATTGCTTCCCAGTCTATAACTTCACTGAGCGTGATGACCGGGCTACCGAATAAGTCATAGGTCTCATCGAGGTACTCTTCGATAAGTGATATAACAAGATTCTCTTTTGGATATTTGATTTTAAACCGCCATACAAATGCAGCGATATGTTCAATAAGCTCATTCAAGGCTGCGCTTTGAGGGGAGCTTAAGTCATTAATCCAGTGTGTATTTGTTTTTTGTAAGCTTAAAATAGCATCTCTATTGAGGCTATTACATAAGTATTTTAGCTCTGCTATATCATGTTTTTTGGGTGAGTATTCATCCATAATCACCTCCGTAGGCGAATCTGACTTTTGCTGTGTGTATTTTTTATCAATAATAATATCATGTTAACTAATTAAAGCACCTATGTTCAATATAAAAGTTGCTCATTAATATATTGAAAAATATAAGATTATTGCTAGTTCGTTAAACTTTTCGAAGATTATTAATATAATACATAAGCGATGTTCGAATACGGACTGGCAGCTCGGACTAAACTAGCCGCGATATAATAATAGCATTATTATCACATATGTCACCACCAATAAACTACTTTTTTCTAATTTATTAGTGGGTGGTTGAAGTTTGAGTTGTGTATGTTCTGCTTAAACTCAATTTCATGAAGCATTTATATTATAGTTTAACCATCAGTTATTTTAGTGCGGTGAATATGAAGTGTTTATACAAAAGATGTTATAAAAATTATTATCCCATTTAATTCATTCAAATAATTTATTTTTACTAATAACAGAATTAAAAAATAAAAAAGCTTCTGCCTGAAATAGACAAAAGCTTTTTTTGTTAAGCATAACTTAAAGGTAGAGGTTCAAGGTTACCCCGGGTTTCAGGTCGGCCATTTTAACACCGGAATTCCACGTCATTAGGTCATTGAGTTTTATGCCATGACGTTTCGCAATGCTATAGTAGGAATCGCCTTTCCTTACTTTATAAGTTTTTGCCTTACGATTGCTCACCGTAGACGCTGTATTTGAAACTTTTAATACTTGCCCAGGCTTGATAACGCTTGCGGTTTTTAACCCATTTAGCTTTTGAATATTCTTCGCGGTAGTATTGAATTTTTTTGCAATACTTGCGACGGACTCACCTTTGCGCACCTTATATGTGGCTATTTTAGCCCTATTTTGACGCGCACTCGAAATTGCGGTGGGTTGTACTGTTTTTATCTGCTGATTTTGTTGCGCAGCTAAACGGATCGTGTTTAAAACATCTTGGTCTGACAGTGATATTTTGAATTGTTCAGCTTTCGCGGTAGGCAACATAATATAATGAGGGCCATTTGGCGATGTTATGCCACGTGTATAGCCAGAATTATATGTTTTTACCGATTCAACTGTTAGCCCAGCCAGCTCTGCTGCTTGAGATAACGTGATTTGTTGGCCGACATCAATTTGAGTGAGTGCTCTATTTTTATTACTTGTCGGTAAATTAACTTGATACTTTTCAGGGTTTTTCAATACTTGGCTAAGCGCTAAGATTTTAGGTACGTACTGTTTAGTTTCTTTTGGTAAAGAGAGTGACCAAAAATCAGTAGGTAACCCGGCAGCTTCATTTTTCTTGATAGCATTTTGTACGCAACCTTCTCCACAGTTATAGGCCGCAAGAGTGAGCTCCCAATCATGGCCGAACATAACATTTAAGTTTTCGAGAAGGTCAAAGGCTGCTTTAGTTGAAGAAACCACATCTCTGCGTTCATCAACCCATTGTGTCTGTTTTAGGCCATATGAGCGTGCCGTGATAGGAACGATTTGCCATAGACCAGCAGCTTGTGCTGGGGAGGTCGCTTTAGGATTAAATGAGCTTTCAACAATAGGAATTAAAGCTAATTCCATAGGTAAATTTCGCTCATTAATTTCGTCTACGATGAGGTACATGTATGGCTCAGCTCTTAATGCCACATCGTAGACAAAACGTTGTTTATCTAAATAACTGTTTGCGAGTTCCCTAACTTGAGGTTTATCAGGGATATCCATTTTTAGTTCATCGCTAATATAGCCCCATAAGTCATAATCGGCTTTGGGTAATTGTCGACTGGCTGCTTGGTTATGTGGTGCAACAGTTTCAATTGTATGGTTAGTTGGAGTTTTGTTCTGCTTAATTTTTTTCGAGGCAGTTTGGCATCCGGCCAACAGAACAACGGCGATAAGCGTCGCGATTATCTTCATTCTTTTCTATTGTTCTTCATTTTGATGTTTAAAAGTCGAACAATAATACTTATCCCACCCCGATATGACAATCATTAAACTTTAATATTGGTCTTTTAATTGACGCAACAGGGTGAAAACAGCCCTTAAAGGTGGATTTTGTACGTTAATATTGAGTTTTTTCTGTAATTGAACGTTATCGCATTGCAGAAAGATATTAATTTTTTTCTCTGTTTTCAATGAAGTGGGTACTGTTGGTTGATGTTTGTCACGTATTTGCGTTATTTTTTGTAAATATTGAGTGATGGCTTCATTTTCAGGCCATACATGGTGTGCAAATTTAAGATTAGATAAAGTATATTCATGAGCACAGCAAATTAAGGTTTCATCAGGAAGCTCGGCAATTTTTTGGATAGATTCGAACATTTGCTCGGGGGTTCCTTCAAATATCCGTCCGCAACCCGCGGAAAATAGGGTGTCACCACAGAATAGATAAGGTGCTTGGTAAAAGCCGATATGCTCAGAGGTATGGCCTGATAATGAAATAACCTGTAGATTGAACTCGTTAATTATAACCTTATCACCGTTTTCGACTATTTCTGTTGCCCCTTTAGATTGGGTTTCTTGTGGGCCAAAAACCGGAAGTGTTGTAAATTTGCTTAAAATCCCTTTTACACCGCCAGTATGGTCATTATGGTGGTGAGTTAGCAGGATGGCGACAGGAGCTAGTTGCTTGGCTGTCATTATTTCAAGCACGGGCTCTGCCTCTGCTGGGTCAACGATGATACACTGTTGGTGGCTATCGACTAAAACCCAAATGTAGTTATCGTTTAAAGCGGGTACTCGAATTAACTCCATAATGACCTCGATACTTGCTAATAGTTAATAGGGGAATTTCATGAAGCCTGCGCGTATTGATAAAAAAATTCAAATGCCTGTTAGTTGGTCTGATATTCCTTTTGGGGAACAATACCGTCAAGCTATAGAAAATCAACTTAGCCCTTGGTGGCCGAAGATATTCGGCTTTCATTTGCTTAAGTTAGGCCATTTAAGTACTGAAATCCATACCGACGATTGCCTAATTTCCCATCAGTTTAATGTTGGCACTGGTGACCCTCGTTTTAATCTTGTCGCCAAGCCCGAAGCATTGCCATTAACCCAAAAATCTATAGATGCCTGCCTAATGACTCACTGCTTGGCCTATAGCCATGACCCTCATTGGCTTTTACGGGAAGTTGACCGGGTGTTAATTGATGATGGCTGGTTAATCATTTCAGGTTTTAACCCTTTTAGTCTTGTCGGAATGGCGAAACTCGTACCTGTTTTGCGTAAACGGCAGCCTTATTGTAGCCGTTTTTTTCCATCTGTCAGGGTATTTGATTGGCTAAGTTTATTAAACTATGAAGTTTTATATCATCGTAATTGCCAAGTAATCCCTTGGTTGAGCGCACAAAGGCGAGTGAATAAAAGCTGTGGGGGGATTGGTGCTCTAAGTGTGATTGTGGCGCGGAAACGGACTTGTCCATTAACTCCGACACCACTAAAATTCAAACAACCAAAGGTTAAGATTGGAACCGCGCTTGGCGCTGCGAAGGAGATCAGTAAATCAATGAAGATAAACGACCCTTCTTAATTTTGTGCGGGTTGGTAACCGGTATCTTCCTTGGTCGGTGCTGAAGCCGCAGCACGAGCCAGCTCATCACATTTTTCATTTTCAGGGTGACCGGCATGGCCTTTGACCCAGCGCCAATCAATAGTATGTCTTTGAATTGCTTCATCGAGGCGTTTCCATAAATCCACATTCACCACGGGTGATTTATCGGCTTTGCGCCATTGTTTGCGCTTCCAACTGTGGATCCACTGGGTGATCCCTTGGCGTACATATTGGCTATCTGTGGTTAAAATAATATCGCAAGGCCGCTTTAGGGATTCAAGAGCGACAATGGCTGCAAGTAGTTCCATACGATTGTTTGTGGTCATAAAATAACCATCGCTTAAGGTTTTTTCGTGTTGTTGATAACGAAGAACCACCCCGTATCCTCCAGGGCCTGGATTGCCCAAACAGGAACCATCCGTGAAAATTTCTACCTGCTTTGTCATTTCTGGTACACTCTATATTATTCATTCACCTCTAGTTTGACACAAAAAAACATTATGAGCACGGTGATAACCAGACAAATTGTCCTTGATACTGAAACCACGGGTATGAATAAGCTTGGGGTTCATTATGAAGGCCACAACATTATTGAGATTGGTGCGGTTGAAGTTATTAACCGTCGTTTAACAGGGCGTAACTTTCACGTCTATATTAAGCCTGATCGCTTAGTTGACCCTGAAGCATTTGAAGTTCATGGGATCAGTGACGAATTTTTACAAGATAAACCCGTTTTTGCAGAAATTGCAGATGAATTCCTTGAATTTATTCGAGGAGCTGAACTTGTTATTCATAATGCTCCCTTTGATATCGGGTTTATGGATTATGAATTCCGTAAACTCAATAAAGGTATTCCGCCTACACAAGAGTTTTGCACTATCACTGATAGCTTAGTGTTGGCTCGTAAACTTTTTCCTGGTAAACGGAATAACTTGGATGCGCTATGTGACCGTTATTTAATTGATAACGCTAAACGAACACTGCACGGGGCGTTACTCGATGCCGAGATCCTGTCAGATGTCTATTTGGCAATGACGGGTGGGCAAACTTCATTGTCATTTTCGATGGATTCAGAATCTGCTAATAATGAGCAAGAGTATGAAATTCAAAGGATTGAGCGTCCTCAGAGTGGTCTTAGAGTCATTTTTGCTTCTGATGAGGAGCTCATTGCTCATGAAGCTCGGTTGGATATTGTTGATAAGAAGGGCGGAAAACCCTGTCTTTGGCGGCAATCTTCTGATGAAGCTGAAAATTTACATTAATAATTGAATTTATTATTAATGCATGCGAATGGATTTACATTATGAGCCCTTTTAAAGGCTAAAAACTGCTCAACTGCGCGATTTTACAAGAAAAAGTGTTGACGAGTTCTTCAAGTCTTCGTAATATGCATGGCGTTCCCAACAGGGAACATCAGGAGCGGTAGTTCAGTTGGTTAGAATACCTGCCTGTCACGCAGGGGGTCGCGGGTTCGAGTCCCGTCCGTTCCGCCAAATTATAACGCCACGCTAATAAATTAGCGTGGCGTTTTTTTTTAGCATGACAGTATTTAGCTGCATGAGAGTTCCTTTCTTTTTTGTATCACTTTTTTTTGAATTTATAAACAATATATTTTTTGCTTCTAATGACTTCTTTGAGTTAATTTTTAATATAAGGAGATTTATAATTAATAGATTTATGAGAATAATTCACATTCTTTTTAATCACATTAACTATTTTTAGGTTCTATCACGATTTTATCGAAATTATAAGTTTGAATTCTGTATGACTGTATTAATAATAATTCGCATGAACTCTAACTAAGATAACAGATCTGAAATAATCTAACCAATCTTTACCTAATGCTCTAAGGTATATATGAAGGCTATCAATAGAAATAGCAGATTGGCCATTCTCATACCTTGATATTTGTTGTTGGCTTAAATTTAATAATTTTCCTAATTCTGTTCCTGTTAATGATTTTTCAATACGTGCGGATTTCAAGTATTTTGCGGTAGCCATAACAATATCTAGGTCATTACCTTTATTCAATTCTTTAGTATTGATATATTTCATTTTATACTCTCTCTATTAGAAACTTATTATTTTAAAGTTAGCTATTAAAGATGGCATTACTTTAAATTTTTTGATTTTCTCTATGAGTAATAGATTATATTTTTTAGTTACCAATGTGAAATTGTTTTAATGAATCAAAAATAGTTGATTTGATAGTTTTTGCCTATTGATATTAATGTTAATAATGAGTATAGACTATTAAATCAAAATATAGGTTTTTATAGTTCAATAAAAACAATGCATTACATCAATCTTATAAATTGACTTAAAAGTGAGAATATAATAAACAATAAATGAAAAAAATGGATTTATAGTCATCTAAAAATAATTATTTATATTTTTACATAAAATTACAAAAAATATTTATAGATTAAGTTGAAAGAGTGATTTATTAGGGATTGATTTGGTACTTATCGGTAGGTAGCATATAAATTTAATTATAGGCAAAGCATAATTAAATCTGCTTAGTTGGATAAAAATGAAAAGGGCAACACGAGTAAGAGATACAATATTGATTATTACCTGAACTACTTTGTAAGTAGAACGCTATGTGTTAAATTTTATTTAATTTATCTTTCCTGTTACAGACAAAATATGGGCCAAATGAACTAGAGAAAAGGTACCAATCAGAAGTTATCTCATCAATTTCTACATATGCAATTGAATTTAGATTGAATACCTTGAAATATTTTTCAAATATATCATCAGGAACATTGTCATTTAAAGATTTTTTATCATAATTTATTGTTAATTTTAAATCCTTCACATACTTTCTTGATGATTGATTGAAATGAACAACTCGATTAACAGTATATGTCTTATCAGTTGTAATTGTTCCTAATAATTTAATATATCCACTGTTATCATTGTTTTTTACTAATTTCATATTTAGTGTATATGATGATTTGTTATTGGCTAATATGAAATTAGAGGAAACAGTTGCTTCACAATATTGTGTTTTACTTTTTTCTAAATTTAAGTAAAATAACAAGGAAACGATAATTAATGAAAAAAGTAGTATCAATGAATATAGTGTTTTATTAGTCATTTTTATCCTGCCAATTCACTCTTGTTGAAATGCAATCTTTGTTTTTTTTGCATTTTACTAATAAGCTATGTTTGTTTTTCCCTAAGTTTTGTATGTTGTTATAATAATAAAAAATATCAGAATCTTCACAGGTTAAGTTAAAATCAATTACTTGTTTGCTTATTGTGTCACTTATGTTTTTTTCATAATTATCTTTGAACCCATAAACAGGGCAATCTCCAATTGTGCTAATTTTGTATGATTGTATTGATGTATATGGAAATTTTACTGCATGAATTTGATTTATAAGGTAAATGATCACCAAAATTAAAAAAATACTAATTATCAATAATGTTTTTTTAACAATATGATTTTTATCACTAAGTAATAGTGATTTGTTAGATTTATTGCTTGAAGTGGGAGGGGGATCTAGGCTTTTCTCTATTTTATTATTGAATTTGGTAATCGATTCTTCAATTTGAATTTCAGAAGAGATCACAAGGCCTTTTTTTGATATGCTTAGGATCGCATTTTCAACTAAAAGCTGTTGATGTAATACCTTTCTTAATGTACTAATGTATTGGTTAAGGGTGTTTATCGAAACTTTTAAGTCATATTTATTTAATATTTTTTCTAGTATCTCTTCACGAGTGATAGTCGTTTTATTATTCTGAATTAGTATTATGAAAATATAATTCAACACGGGTGTTAATTTCATTACACTGAGTTCTGTTTCTACCCTAAATATTTCACCTAAGTCAGAGTTATATTTTATTATGTTGTTCAGTATATATATCATACATGACTCTTATTTAGTTATTAAAATATGTGCTTAGTTTGGTCACTTTTAGCTAACATGATAGTCATTGATTTTAAAGTAATTATATCAGTGTAATATACTACTCTCTTCTTGAGAAGAAAATATGAAAATAAATTTTTGTTTATAACGATTGGTTATATATGTAATGGCAAAAATTTCAGTGTATTGTATTAATGAAGCTGATATTTTTGTTTTGATGTCTCGCACATAGATAAAAAGCAGTATTAACCACTATTTTAAATCATAGAGACCTAAATTAATTTGCTATTTTTATTTTTTAATTTATTGATATAATTGAATTTTAGGTGCAATTGCCAATTGGGTAATATTTATCAAATATTACAATATATTTACGACTTTTCTTTTTAAGACGCTCATCTTTAGACTCTTGGCCGGGTAATAAGTAAAATACATAAGGCTCAGAATCATCATTAGCATCACAGCTTTCATGTAAGAGTACTCTAAAATAGGTATTACCCGTATTTTTTAGAGTGTTAGTACTTGGATTAAGCTCATATTTAAAATCTGGTTTTTGAGGTCTCACAACGAAATAGGTTTCTAGGCTAACCGTTGGGTAAAATAAAGGTCGCTTTTTTTGTTCATCATCATTACGCATATCAAGAGGGGTTTCGCTAATGATGATCTTATAATAGCGCTCGGTCTCATCGGCTTCTCCTCGATAAAAAATCTTAAAAAACTCTTGTTCCCCAGGTAATAAAATTTTCTTCAATGGAGTAAAAATAATCTCGCCATTATGGAGAGGTGCCCCATATTCTTGGTTACCTGGTTTATCAATTTTGTAGGCACTAAAACTATATAAATTAGTCTTATCTGTGTCGTTGATGTATGGCTTAGAAAAAAACTCTTGCCCTGACTCCATCGAAGAAATATCTGCATTGATATATAAAGCAATAGCATTATTGTAAAATACTGATAGCACAACTAATAATAGGATTTTAAGTAAATAAAATAGTTTCATATTAAAAAATCCAAACCAAAATTTAAGTGTATATGGGGTTCAATAAAAGGGGGACTTGAATTTTTACAAGTCGCCCTAAAAGTAGCCATTAGATATTATTGAATATCGGGCCCTGTCCAAATAGCTTTGACAGTTATTGTGCCACTTGCAGAAACGGTGCCTAGCCAATCAATACCATCCAATGTAAAAAATGATTCAGAGTCATTCATTGGAAATGATAAATCTAAGTTAGTTCGATAAAAAGACCCTAAATCCTCATTAGGCCTATCCCATGGTGTTTCAGACCATAATGCATTTTTTAATGAAATTTCATTATTATCACAACTTGCTCGGTGTGATTCTTTAGTGCCATTTTCATTTTTAAATGAAAGATAAGCGGAAAAAGGAACATTAAGTTTATTATCGCTTGAGGTAAATAAACAGTATGACTGTCCTTTTAATGTTGTGTTTGGTCCTTCAACTTTTGCTGTAATAGAGTCCGCTTGCCTTGGCCCGCTAGTCGTGACGATATAATTAAATTCTATCGGTGGCTCATCATTGCCGACTTTTCCTGTTTTGGATTGGTTTGGGTTAAAATCTGCAGGAATAATACTAATTCCATAATCTCTCGGTTTAATTATTAAGAAATTTGAAGGTGTAAATTCGTAAAATCCAGATTGAGGAAGTGGTGATTGAAAACCAAAAGTATATACACTATCAGCAAGTGTGACTGTTGAATTAGGTGAAGCGTCAACAATTGATTTTAAATATTCATTTGAGAGAAAAACTTCAATATTTTGTGAACCATTATTAAAGATCTCTGACATGTTTGTTGTTGATGACCAATTTGTCCAGCGTGTGCTGTTACTCCCTTTATATTGAATAAGTGCAGCACGGGGATCTCTAGCTAAACCTAACTTTGCACTATCAATATACATACGTACTGTAAATGTACCGCCGATAGATTGTCCTTGGGTTTCTAATTCAACCAACTTACAAATAATTCCAGAAGTATTTCCAACAATCCCTGTCGAGCAAAAATTAGAACCGAGCCCAATAGTTGGATTGCCATTGCTATCCACAAAGACTTCTTGTAAGGCGCCCGTTCCTTTTAGAATAATATTGCCTTTTTTATTGGTTGGAATGTAATGTTGTTGTGTTGTTGTTCTTCCTCCACTCGTCATACAGGTCGAGTTACTTAAATCATAATCGTCGCGGCTTGTGCAGGTTCTTAAATCAAAAGTGTACTCTGTTCCCGGTGGGATTTCGGCTAACCAGCGATAAAAAGATTCAGAAAATATTGGTCTTGAATATCCAGACTCACCCGGTGTTCCTGTTTGTTGGATTTTATATGCACCATTATCTCGTAATTGCTGAGCTGACCAATAAGACGTTGCCGGGCAATTTCGGTTATTTGTCATGCAACGATTCCCGATAAAAGGTTGGCTTACGGGAGAATTTTCTAACCAGATATCACCTGTATTATAAGTTGAGCTAAAAGGTGTTCCTGTATATCCCATATAGCCTAAACTATATTGTCTATTGCGCTGGTATTTTGTGAATACATTTGAGCCCGAGAAGCGTGGGTCAACTCTATTGGCAACAATAAAGAATTCGTTATCAACTTGGTTTTCAACAATGACATACTCTTGTAATGGCGCTGTTGCAGAAAACGAATTCGGTATCAGAACCGAAAATGAAATGAAAAATGCTGTTATCGATAATAATCGCATATTAAATTAGCCTTAAAGTGATAATTAACGTTTAGCCAATGCTTCTTGAGGTTGACATGTCACCTCACCGACCCACAATGCACCACGTGCACCTTGAAGGTTTAAATCTGCTTCGCAAATTGTTTGCTGATCATCTTGTAATAAAGATATCACTGGATATCGGACGTCAACGTCCATGGAAAACTCACCATTTTGGTCCGTTTTTGTGCGACCAATATGATTTCGAATTGAGGCATATTTTATATATTCACCATTTGGTGATTTCAGACGACCAAATACCGTGACTAATTGTCTTACCTCAGGTTGATAAAGAGCAATGTTCCCTGGGTATAATGTGACGGATTTATTTCGCCCTGAAACAATATCAAAACTGTCTTTTGATTTTCCATCATTCATTAATTGAATGTCATAATCCGAATAAGGGGATAATGGAATAAAGGTATTCTTTCCGCTAATTGGGTAATTCTGCCCATTTACTTTTGCGACCATGCTGCCGCTACCTTTTATATCGGAATTGATAATGACGCCCGATTTGCCTTGTTGCCCACTTTGCATGATCATGCCGTTGCTATATGCCACAGAGCCACGAGAGGTTAAATTACCATTAAGCCTGTTATTATCAGGGCGATTAATAGTCACGGTACCTGAGTTATATTTAGTATCATAAGAAGCATAGCCTAATGTTGAAAAATTGGATTCACCATTATCTTTATCTCGGACTAATTTGGAGACAGAAACTCCTGCATTGGTAATCACTGAATTTTCAAAATTCTTATTCGCATAAATATTTGCTTTCACATTACCATTTGTTGAGGAAACACCCGTGCTCAACCATGTTGATAAAGGTAAGGAAAAATCGAGGTTAATATATTTCTCGTTGGTGCTATTTTGATTATCATAATGATAACGCTGTACACCCGCCCTTAACCCCACCGTTCCATAACGGCCAGAGAATAATGTATTCGCATATTCATAGTTAATTGAATCACTGCCAATACGACGATCTTTAGTATTACTAATAGTCAGTGACCCTGTTCTATCAACTATTTTGTCAAAATTAATGGTCCCGCCATAAGAATAACTGTCAGCATCATAAAGTGGTAAGTCACCGCTCACTACAGTTTTTTCTTTAGATGCCCACAAAGAACCGTAACCTTCAGGTATATTGACCGAAAGAGTCGCTATGTTCCGATAACTACCATGGTTTTCTAGCATCCCTTGCCAGTTAACTGAGATATAGTTATTTAAAGCCGCATTGATACTTGTTTCTTGTACAACAAATTTATCAAATCCATAATTTGACATTTGAAAACGCACGCCAGACAACACTGGGAAGTTATAAGCGAAAGAGGCTCCGATTAAATGGCTTTTACCAGGAGTTTGACTCGTTGAGCCTTCATCTCTTACATAATGACGCTTATCAAAGTCAATATAACCACCATAAACTTCCCAATTGAGTTTATCAAAACCGCCTGTTATCGCACCGAAGGATTTATTAATTGTTTGGTGCTGTGTTGTGACAATTTTGCCATCGATAACCGTCTCAATAGTGACGTCGTAAATGCCATAGGGCAGTATACTTGTATCAATTTCAAAATTACCCATGGGAAAATTTTGAATATTTAATAATTTACCTTGTCGATAAATACGTACTTCACCAGGACTATTTAAAAAAGCATAAATCGGCGTGAGTGATTGCTGCTTATTTGTCACCATACTTGAGGAGTTGTTCCCTATTGATGCCGCATAAATTTTACTGCTGCTAAGGGCAGTTAAGCTGGCAATAGATTGCAAATTCCACGTACTCATTAGCCCAAGAGCAAAACGTAATCCGTTGAAGTCACGCTCATACATTGCACGATACAATTCAACATTAGAATTATATTTTCCAATGCTATATGCTGATGCATTTACATTAAAGTGATGTTCCGCAGCTGCGAATAATGTATCTAAATTGAAATAGCTACTGGATGTATCTTTTGAATCTTTAACACGGCTCTGAAATACCCCTAAATCATAGTTAGCTACTGCTGAAAATGAATTAACTGAAGAATTTCCTAGTACAGATTGCCGCGCATGTTCTTTTGGCGAAAAAGCAGCTTTATCAACATCTAATGATAAATTAAATGAAGAAATATTTAATTGAAGGGTTGCATTATTATCAATAACAATGCCATTACTTTCATTAAAAATGGCATCCTTTTTTTCTTCAAGTTTATCGATTAGTAAATTATTTAGTTTCGCACCGTGCTCATTTTCAATGAGATGAATACTTGATAATTTAATATTACCATGATCGACTACAATAACTGCATCTGCAATTTTGCTTTCGCTCTGATTGGTTACCGTATCATCATTTAGTCGTAAAAAAACAGGTACAGACATTCCTTCTTCCAATGCACTAACAAATGCAGGAGGAATAATATATCCACCGATCTTAACGCTTTTCATTTCATTGGCATTAATCGTATTCGAAAAAATAATACTTAATATTGATAAAGCAATAGAACTTTTACGCATAATTTAAGTCCATTCTTAATTATTTGACAACAATGAACTCTCCTTTGTGCCAAATACCTACGCTTGATTTTTTATTTGTGACATCGACAAATTGTAATTTGACGGCTAAATTTGGCATGAGGTAATAACGCTCGCGGCAAATACCATCCACTCCGTGTTTTTGTTTTTCTGCTAAACAAGGGCCTGAAGCCACTACACGGAAGGTGCTGTTTCCAGTATTCGAAACTTGAGAACTAGTGTATTTATAATTAAATTTTTCAATTCTTGGTGCGACTACGAGAATTGTACTAATTGTTGCTGATGTTGTTGCTGATGCCGATTTTGCACTTTGTGTAACACCACTCTCGCCAATAGGATCATCTTTCCAATTTAATCTATAGTAACGTTCTTTATTATCTTTTGGGCCTTGATAAATTATCTTAAATATATCTTTTGCATTCCCTGGGAGAATTAAGTTGGCGGGCGTTGATAATATTTCATTAGGGTCATTAACTGGAATTACTTTTCCAGTATCAAGTGGTGAATCTATTTTTTCTATCGTTAAATTTACCAATCTTGCGGTATCTACTGTATTTTCAATTTCTTTAGAGAAGGTGTCTTCATTCGATGATATTATTTCAGTAATGTTTCCCACGTTGACAGCAAAACTGTTTTTTAATGGTAACCATGATAATAAAATTAATGCTAATGTTATCTTTTTCATAATCGTAAATTTCAAAAATGAATGACGATAAAGATATTATTTCCCTATAGTATCTTTATCGTAATATTTAATTATCTAATAAGGGGATATTGAATTAAGGAGCTGGCGTGAAATCACCGTCCCAAGTTGCAGTAAATTGAACTTTCACATCACCATCCCATGTACCATCAGTCAGTGCTTTAAAGTCAGTCGCTGCACCATCAGCTTCAGCGCCAGCAATAACAAAGGTGAATTCACCGCGATCTGCTGCACGCTCAGAGCCATTATAGATACCATCAGCCGCTAAATTGTCTAAACCAGAAGTTAAACCGGTTGATGTATCAATTAATACTAAATCATTATTTTTAGTCAGATCTTCGCCATTCCATTTAACCCCAACAGTTAATTTAGAATCGTCAGTTGTTCTTGCTAATGTATTAGCAATAATTTTTGATGCTAATTTAAAATCTGTTGCACCAGCTTGGCCTTGAATAGCGATATCAAATGCTCCATTTTGTTGGTTAAAGCTTTTTTGGCCTTCGGCATAATTAAAAGTTAAACTTCTTAATGGAGTCACAACTAACATACTTGTCGTGTCTTTAATTGCAGTCGCTTGCCATGTTGCTGTTGCTTGAGCGGTGCGTGTATCTGCATTTGCAGCTGTAGCAAAAGAAGCTGCGATAATTGTTGATAACAATACAGAAGCCATTTTTTTATTTAACATACTAATCTCTCTTTTTATATTGATAGAAAACAATAGTAAAATTAGTTATTTAATTTTTACATATTGATATGGTTTTATTGAATTTAAAATGGAATATTTAAATATCTTTCATGCTGTTTATTAATATTTGGATTGTTTTTTTACTTAAAATTATATCGTTTCTTTTATTTTCTTCAGAGAAACAATCAATATAGTAAATCATTTCAATCCATCTTTTATCTAAAACGGTTAAGATTTCATTTAATTGGTCTAGCGATAATGAACTGCTACCAGTTTCATAGCGAGATACCTGTTGTTGGCTAATGTTAATTAATTCTGCCAACTGTTTTCCTGTCATGTTTTTTTCTTTGCGTGATTTTCGTAAATAATTTCCTACATGACTACTAATTATATTAGCTTTCATTTTTTCAGCCTCTAATATTAATAGATCTATTTATATGATATTCGTTAACTCACTCGCTTGTTTAATTGAGTGTTATAATAAATACATTAAAAAAAGAGTAAATGGCTGGATTTCTATTAAAAAGTTATTATTAATAGGTTTTTTCTATTGATATTGTTTTTTTTGGCATTATCTAATTGAAAAACACACTCCCACCAGTTTAATTGGTTAAAAATACACTTAATAGTGTTGAAATAAGGGGATTTAATAAAAAAATACACTAAATAAGTGTAAAATTATTATAATTGTTAACAAATGTATATTTAATTAAGAAGCATAAAGAATCCACATTGAAAGTTACAATTTATTACAATTAAAAGGGGGGATAATTTAGAATAAAGGCGGGATACTAATTATATTGGTAAAATTATAATTTTTGATGTGTTTTTAGCCCTATTATTTATTAATAACTCAACTAACTAGTTTAATGTGTATGATGTTAAAATTCCGCTTCGTTAACTAGATATATGATATAACATCAATGTTTAGTAGATTGATACTATAGTATCAACTTTTTCATATCTTGACCCTATTGTGATACATGGGGTTTAGGCCTAAGATTTCGCCTTACAGGCCAATTTATTTTCTATAACCTCATCAGGTTTTTACCAGTGAAAATAGAATCAGCGATAGGTTACTACGCTCTCTAGTGTCCCTTATTTTAATTTCAGCAATATCGATTATGATGTCTTTATCTGTGGATGCAGCGTGCTATAGAAATAATAATGGGTAAGGCTTTCTCTTTGTAATTAGGTCACTAAATGCATATAGGTTTTGCAGTGCCTAATACTATACACGTTTGTTCTAAAAGCAATTCTTCAGTTAGGGATTCACTAATTATTACTTAATAAGTTAGATATACGGATCCACCTAACCGCTAATTAAGATTGCACTGTTGTCTTTTGAAAGTCACTTTCATTCAAAACTATACATATAAGAACTGTGAACTGTATAGGAATTTCTGTTGTAAAAACGTTGGTTGTTAGAAGTGCACGCACTATCTATTTCTGATCATTAGAAGTGGTGGGTATTTCAGCATAAACAAAAATACTCGGGTATATTGAGTTTTTTTGCCTAAAACTTTGCCAATTATCACTAATGTGGCAGCTAAATGTGCTAGATACATAAATCATCTTGATCCCAGACACCGAACTCAGGTTTAATAAGGTTAGTCACTTGCGCAAAAATGTAAGCCTTAAGGGATATTTTGCGCAATAGAATGGATTCAGCTTTGCGGCAGTTCAATTTATTTGCGATCTGCTGCCATGAACATAGCAAATATTGCGGTATAGGTAGAATTGGGTTACTTTCAATCGCTCTATTCGTGAAATGCTCAGTTTGTTGGCGATGTGTTGTAGTTCCTTAGGGAAAGGAGCATATGGCGATACATCGGTAAATTGACATTTTCATGTTACAGCGAAATTAAAGTAGCACTATCTGTATTGCGTTGAAAAAATTGGTTTAAGTACGTTTTTATCCTACCTGGAGTATACTGATGACGACTCGTAAAACCCTTGCTAATGCTATCCGCTTTCTAAGTATGGATGCGGTTCAAAAAGCAAAATCAGGGCATCCTGGCGCGCCAATGGGCATGGCTGATATTGCTGAAGTACTGTGGCGTGACCATATGAATCATAACCCAGCAAACCCACACTGGGTAGATCGTGACCGTTTTGTTCTATCAAATGGCCATGGTTCTATGTTGATCTATAGCTTGCTGCATCTTGCAGGTTATGACTTACCTATCGAAGAGTTAAAAAACTTCCGCCAACTACACTCTAAAACACCAGG
Organism: Providencia sp. PROV076; assembly: GCF_028483405.1. NCBI lineage: Bacteria > Pseudomonadati > Pseudomonadota > Gammaproteobacteria > Enterobacterales > Morganellaceae > Providencia > Providencia sp. PROV076. Next base: position 154,781 of record NZ_JAMPRR010000018.1, read on the forward strand.
CCACCCAGAATATGGTTATACTCCAGGCGTTGAAACAACAACCGGTCCTTTAGGTCAAGGTATTGCAAACGCAGTGGGCTTTGCGGTTGCAGAACGCACATTAGCAGCGCAATTCAACCGTCCTGGTCATGATGTTGTAGACCACCACACTTATGTGTTCATGGGTGATGGTTGTATGATGGAAGGTATCTCGCATGAAGCGTGTTCTTTAGCGGGTACACTGAAATTAAATAAATTGATCGCATTCTATGATGACAACGGCATCTCTATTGATGGTGAAGTTGAAGGTTGGTTTACTGACGACACAGCAGCACGCTTTGAGTCTTATGGCTGGCATGTTATTCGTGATATCGACGGCCATGATGCATCACAGATCAACGCAGCAATCAATGAAGCGAAGAAACAAGCTGATAAACCAACACTGATTATGTGTAAAACGATCATTGGTTTTGGTTCACCAAATAAAGCCGGTTCTGAATCTGTTCATGGTGCACCTTTAGGTGATGCTGAAATTGCAGCAACTCGTGAAGCTCTAGGTTGGAACTACGGTCCATTTGAAATTCCTAAAGATATCTACGAAGCTTGGGATGCTCGCACCGCAGGTAAAGAAAAAGAAAGCGCATGGGATAAAAAATTCGCCGCTTATGCAGCACAATTCCCTGAATTAGCTGCGGAGTTTACTCGTCGTATGAATGGTGAATTACCGGCTAGTTTCGACGCAGATGCGAAACAATTCGTTGAAAACTTGCAGCAAAACCCAGCGAATATTGCCAGCCGTAAAGCATCACAAAATGCATTAGAAGCGTTCGGTAAAGTTTTACCTGAATTTATGGGCGGTTCTGCAGACTTGGCGCCAAGTAACTTAACTATGTGGTCAGGCTCCAAAGCACTGAATGTTGACCCAGCGGGTAACTACATTCACTACGGTGTTCGCGAATTTGGTATGTCAGCTATCATGAACGGTATCGCGTTACATGGTGGTTTCATTCCTTACGGCGCGACATTCCTGATGTTCGTTGAATACGCACGTAATGCGGTTCGTATGGCTGCACTGATGAAAGTGCGTAGCATCTTTGTTTATACCCACGATTCTATTGGTCTGGGTGAAGATGGCCCGACTCACCAACCAGTTGAGCAACTGGCGAGCCTGCGTGTGACACCAAATCTCAGCACATGGCGTCCTTGTGACCAAGTTGAATCTGCGGTGGCATGGAAATATGCTATTGAACGTAAAGATGGCCCAAGCGCTTTAATCTTCTCTCGTCAGAATTTAGAGCAACAACCTCGTACTGCTGAGCAATTAGCCAATATCGAGAAAGGGGCTTATGTCCTGAAAGATTGTGCAGGTACGCCTGAATTAATCTTTATTGCGACAGGTTCTGAAGTGGAGCTGGCAGTTAAAGCAGCTGACCAACTGACAGCGGAAGGCCGTAAAGTTCGCGTTGTATCAATGCCTTCTACTGATGCATTCGATAAACAAGATGCGGCATACCGTGAAGCAGTATTACCTGCCAATGTGACAGCGCGTGTTGCTATCGAAGCAGGTATTGCAGATTACTGGTTCAAGTACACTGGCTTAAACGGTGCCATCATCGGTATGCATACCTTTGGTGAATCTGCACCAGCGGAAGAACTGTATAAAGAGTTCGGCATCACTGCAGAAAAAGCAGTTGAAGCTGCGAAATCTCTTCTGAAATAAGTGATTGCATTTTGGGGTATCCATGTGCGGATGCCCCTCGTAATCATGTTTTGCTGAACAACGCCTAATGATAAGTTAGGCGTTGTTTTTTTGTGCACCGATTAACGATTTTCTATTGCGTTCTGTAAATATATCCCTTACTCTAACCTTAGATAAGCTGAACCGTTTCAGTTGCATGCTACTGAATGAAAATATTTTTTAAAAATGTCGGTTGAAGCACACTTTTGATGTTTGACAGCTAAAATGAGCAGTAGAGTTGGTGTGAGTCAGTTATCCTTAGCAACCGTGTGATTTTGCTCAGATACAAGGTGTAGAATGGCAATCAGGGTAGCAATAAACGGCTTTGGCCGCATTGGTCGAAGTGTTTTAAGAGCGTTGTATGAATCAGGCCGTCGGGCAGAGATTGTCGTGGTGGCGATTAATGAACTGGCTGAACCTGAAGGTATTGCGCATTTGCTGAAGTATGATTCCAGTCATGGGCGTTTTGCTTGGGATGTGCGGCTTAACGGTACACTTTTGCAAGTTGGTGATGACAATATTCGCTTGTTTCATCAGCCGGCTATTCATGAATTACCTTGGAAAGAGTTAGGCATTGATGTTGTGTTGGATTGCAGTGGGGCTTATGGCTCAAGGGATGACGGTTTACAACATTTAGCCGCAGGTGCTAAAAAAGTGCTATTTTCTCATCCCGGAACCGATGACCTTGATGCGACGATTGTTTATGGGGTTAACCATGAGACTTTAACCGCTCAAGACAAAATTGTTTCCAATGCCTCTTGTACCACCAATTGTATTATTCCAATTATTAAATTACTTGATGAGGCATTTTCGATTGAGTCGGGAACGGTGACGACGATCCATGCGTCAATGAATGACCAGCCTGTTATCGATGCCTATCATAAAGATTTACGCAGAACTCGCGCGGCGAGTCAGTCTATCATTCCTGTTGATACCAAGTTAGCAGCAGGAATTACGCGAATTTTTCCGAAATTTAAAGACCATTTTGAAGCTATTTCTGTTCGTGTACCGACGACGAATGTGACAGCAATTGATTTGAGTGTTACCGTACATGACGATGTCTGTGTTGAAAAAGTCAATCAGCTACTGCGAGGCGCTGCACAAGGGTATTTTCGTGGTATAGTGGACTACACAGAATTACCGCTGGTCTCGATGGATTTCAATCATGATCCACACAGTGCTATTATTGATGGTACACAAACGCGAGTTAGTGGTAAGCATTTAATTAAAACCCTAGTTTGGTGTGATAACGAATGGGGGTTTGCTAACCGGATGCTAGATACAACATTAGCAATGGCAGCGACAGGTTTAAACTAATTGGCGACTGACAGACAGCAGGGCATGATAACATTATTGCTTTGCACAGCCGCTGATGGAAACTTTATAGAGAATCAACGAGAGGATTCACCATGTCTGTAATTAAGATGACCGATTTAGACTTAGCGGGTAAACGCGTATTCATCCGTTCTGACTTAAACGTTCCTGTAAAAGATGGCAAAGTTACTTCTGATGCACGTATCCGTGCTTCATTACCAACAATTGAAGCTGCTCTGAAACAAGGCGCTAAAGTCATGGTCACTTCTCACCTTGGTCGTCCGACCGAAGGCGAGTACAACGAAGAGTTTTCACTGCAACCTGTTGTTGACTATCTGGCCGACAAAATGGATTACCCAGTTCGTTTAGTGAAAGACTACTTGAATGGTGTTGAAATCAACGCTGGCGAGTTAGTTGTGCTAGAAAACGTTCGCTTTAATAAAGGTGAGAAAAAAGACGACGAAACGCTGTCAAAACAATATGCGGCATTATGTGATGTTTACGTCATGGACGCATTTGGTACGGCTCACCGTGCGCAGGCATCTACACATGGTGTGGCAAAATTCTCTCCAGTGGCTTGTGCAGGCCCATTATTGAGCGGCGAATTAGAAGCTCTGGGTAAAGCATTAGATAACCCAGCTCGCCCAATGGTTGCGATTGTTGGTGGTTCTAAAGTGTCAACTAAACTGACTGTTTTAGATTCTCTATCTAAAATTGCAGACCAACTGATTGTTGGTGGCGGTATTGCGAATACCTTTATCGCAGCAGAAGGCAATAATGTTGGCCGTTCATTATATGAAGCGGACTTAATCCCTGAAGCGAAAAAATTACTGGCTAACTGCCAAATTCCAGTACCAACCGATGTTCGTGTTGCTACCGAGTTCTCTGAAACTGCGCCAGCAACCTTGAAAGCAAGTACTGAAATTAAAGACGACGAACAAATTCTGGATTTAGGAGACGAATCTGCACAACGTTTGGCTGAGATCCTGAAAAATGCCAAAACCATTCTTTGGAATGGCCCTGTTGGCGTATTTGAGTTCCCTAATTTCCGTAAAGGTACGGAGATCGTTGCAAAAGCAATCGCAGACAGCGACGCATTCTCTATTGCTGGTGGTGGTGACACACTAGCAGCTATCGATTTATTCGATATTGCTGACAAAATTTCATATATCTCTACTGGTGGCGGTGCTTTCCTTGAGTTCGTTGAAGGCAAAAAGCTCCCTGCCGTTGTGATGCTAGAAGAACGTGCTAAAGCGTAATTAATTGTTCATACACAACAGGCAGCGTAGGCTGCCTGTTTACCACAGGACCTTTTCACATGTCTAAAATTTTTGATTTTGTTAAACCGGGTGTTCTTACTGGTGATGATGTACAGAAAGTTTTCGCAGTTGCTAAAGAAAATAACTTTGCATTGCCAGCAGTGAACTGTGTTGGTACGGATTCAATTAACGCCGTACTTGAAACGGCTGCTAAAGTGCGTGCGCCAGTTATTGTGCAGTTTTCTAATGGCGGAGCTGCATTTATCGCAGGTAAAGGCCTGAAAGCTGAAGGCCAACAAGCGGCAATTTTAGGTGCTATCTCTGGTGCCCATCATGTACACCAAATGGCTGAGCACTACGGTGTTCCTGTTATTCTGCATACCGACCACTGTGCGAAGAAATTACTGCCATGGATCGACGGTCTGTTAGATGCGGGTGAAAAGCACTACGCGAAAACAGGTAAACCACTGTTCTCTTCTCACATGATTGACCTGTCTGAAGAATCACTGGAAGAAAACATCGAAATCTGTGCTAAATATTTAGCGCGTATGGCTAAAATCGATATGACACTCGAAATCGAATTAGGCTGTACCGGTGGCGAAGAAGACGGTGTTGATAACACGGGTATGGACAGCTCTGAGCTGTACACTCAACCAGAAGACGTTGCATACGCATACGAAAAACTGAATGCAGTAAGCCCTCGTTTCACTATCGCGGCTTCTTTCGGTAACGTTCACGGTGTTTATAAACCAGGTAACGTCCAGCTAACGCCAAAAATTCTGCGTAATTCACAAGACTACGTTTCAGAAAAATATAACCTGCCACACAACAGCTTAGACTTCGTATTCCACGGTGGTTCTGGCTCAAGTGCTGCTGAAATCAAAGAAGCAGTGAGCTACGGTGTTATCAAAATGAACATCGATACTGATACCCAGTGGGCAACTTGGGATGGTATTTTACAGTACTACAAAAAGAACGAAGGCTATCTGCAAGGTCAGTTAGGTAACCCAGAAGGTGCGGATAAACCTAACAAAAAATACTATGACCCACGTGTATGGCTGCGTAAAGCACAAGAGTCAATGGTTGTTCGTTTAGAGCAAGCATTTAAAGAACTGAACTGTGTTGATGTACTGTAATTAACATTCGTTAAGTTTTTACTTTTAAAATCCCCCAGTGAGGTGACTTGCTGGGGGATTTTTTGATCATGTAGATACTGGTGCTTTACTTAATTGTGAAAGTAGTTTTAAAAACAGAGCTTCACTTTGTGTTAGCGGTTTACTAGCCTCGGTGATTGCACATATGCGGTTATGAAAGACAGGGGAGTCGCTCATTTCTATGAGTGAATGGCGGAAATTAATATGTGAGGCATAGTCTTCCGGTAAAATTCCGACATAGTGACCTGAAGCGATAAAGGTGGCTACGGCCTCAAGGCCAGCGGCTTCGGGGCCTCGGCTAAATTCACCCGATGCTAAAATACTTTCAGTGAATGGGTGTGGCCGATAAACCAATGCTAGATTATGTTTGTTGTTGGCCGTATTCGCAGAAACATAAAGCTTATGGTTTTCTATAAATAAGAATTGGTAATTAAAACGGCTATTTTCGTGATATTGCCCGCGAATACCGATTTGAATTGTTCTATCACTAAGCGCTTTATTTAATTGATTATGGTTGAGTATACTTAGCTCTAATTTAACATTAGGTGCCTCTTGGGTAAATTGAGCGATAGTGGCTGATAGATGGCAGAGTGGATCCGTTAATATATGTTCAATAACACCAATAACTAATGTTCCAGATAAAATCCCATGGCGTTCATCAACTTCAGTTTTGATATTATCTAATGCTTTCAAAGCGGTATTGGCTTTTTCGATAACAAATAAGCCTGACTCAGTTAGCTTAAAGCCAGAAGGACCCCTTTCACACAATTGAACCCCGAGTTTTTCTTCAATTTCACGGATATGGCGGCTTATTGACGCTTTTGACATATTTAGTTTTTTTTCTGCAATGGTAAAGCCACCAGCTTCTGCAACGGAAGTAAAAACACGTAATGATTTTAAGTCTTTTTCAGTTAATTTTTTATTATGCATATTTATACCTATTACGTGAAATCAATCACTAAATGCTAATCTATCTTATTTTTTATTGCGATACAAATAGCATAATTAATACTGCTTTATTTTAAATGTTAAAATTGTTTTTATTTATATAAAAGGTTTCATTTTATGAAACCATAGGATCAAAAATATCACTTTTATTCCTAGTGGATACGTATATCTTAAAGTTGTAGTTGTTAATAGATTATTACCAAAGTGGCGCCACAAAATAATAATTAATCCAAATATATATAAATACAAAAGGATTCTAATTTATGGTCACAGATGAATTGTTAACAATAAAATTAGATATGATTACATTTACAGCATTAGGGGCTTTGTTGTTAATCGCTAGCAATGTAATTATAAAGAAATTTCCATTTTTTATGAAATATTCAATTCCTAGTCCGGTTATCGGCGGGTTTATGTTTTCTATTGTAATGTGGATAGCTTATCAATTTAATATTGTAGAGCTTAATTTTGATAACACATTATATGATTTATCAATGTATATATTTTTCGTCACAATAGGTTTAATGACGGGGGTTAAATTATTAGTGAGTGGTGGAAAAATATTACTGATTTATATGGTGATTTGCTGGGGCTTGGCATTTATGCAAAACGGCGTCAGTATTGGTTTATCGTATGTTTTAGATATTGAGCCACTAGTTGCTATGATGGCAGGCCAAGCCTCGATGCAAGGTGGTCATGGTATGGCGGCATCTTTAGCACCGCTGATTGAGTCCTTTGGTCACAACCAAGCCCTGAATGTTGGGTTAGCGGCTTCGACCTTTGGTTTGATTGCAGGGTCAATTCTAGGTGGGCCTGTTGGGAACTGGTTAATCCAAAGAAATAAATTAAAGATTGAAACTGACCATGTTGATTTAGAAAATTTAGCGGAAAGTAACGATACTGAGGATAAAATTACAGCTCAACAATGTATTATTACAGGTGCAGTTATTTTAAGCGTACTCGCTATCGGAATGCCGACAGCAAAATGGATAAGCACAGTAACAGGGTTTACTATTCCTGGCCATATTTTTAGTTTGTTTATCGGCGTTATATTTCATTCAATTAATGAAAGAAAACCGATGATTAAAATATCTCGCAATACAGTTGTATTATTTTCCACTCTATCACTAGAAATGTTTTTAGTGATGGCAATGATGAAGCTAAAACTTTGGGAATTATATGAGTTAGCGTTACCTCTAACTATCATATTAATATCACAAGTCATTACAACAATATTAGTGGCTATATTTGTTGTTTACCGTGCATTAGGTAAAAACTATGATGCCGCTGTTATGTCAGCAGGTTTTATTGGGCATGGTTTAGGTGCAACACCAAATGGCTTAGTGGTAATGGATGCTATTTGTAATAAATACGGTTTATTCTCACGAAAGGCATTCATTATTATACCAATCGCTGGAACGGTATTAACAGATATTGTTGGTGTCCCTCTATTTGTATTCTTAGCTAACACATTTGGTGGCTAAGAAATAAAAAACAAAAGAAAGAAAACTAAATCTAAGAAGGAATAGTTTGTATGAAAAAATTAACGACACCCCCACATGTTGGCCATAAAACATTTTTATATTCAGAATTAGTGACTGAATTGACCAACATTGAAGCGGATATTGCCATACTAGGGATGCCATTTAGTTCAGCTTATAGTGCTCATGCATTTACCAACGATCAATCTCGTGCTCCACAATATTTACGTGATATGAGTGACCGAATTGTTAGACATCCAGATCATTATGATTTTGATATTGATGGGCCACTACTACAAGGCCGGAAAGATATTAAATTTGTTGACTGTGGTGATGTTATTCCTGATTTATCAAAGCCTTTGGGGGAGCATCATCAGCGTGCAGCCGAGGCAATTCGACAGTTATTAAGAGCTAAAGCACTTCCTATTGTTTTAGGGGGCGACCATGGGATCACAACGCCTATTTTGCAGGGATTTGATGAAGTAGGGCCGATTACACTTGTGCATATTGATGCACATTTAGATTGGCGTGAAGAGGTTAATGGGGTGGATACCGGCCTTTCAAGCCCGATCCGTCGCGCTTCTGAAATGAAGCATATAGGTGAAATTTTCCAAATTGGTTTACGTGCACAAGGTAGCGGACGCCCAGGGGATTACCAAGCGGCTAAAGACCATGGTGCGCATGTTATTCCGGCCTATGAACTACACGAGGTTGGCATGCAAGCCATTTTAGACCGCATTCCAGATAATTCGAACTATTATATTAGTATTGATGCGGATGGTATTGACCCGAGTATCATGCCTGGAGTTGATGGCCCGGCCCCTGGTGGGGTGACTTATTTGCAAGCGCGTAGCCTAATTCACGGTTTAGTGAAAAAAGGTCGCGTTGTTGGTATGGATATCGTTGAAATTACACCCGCAAAAGATATTCCCTCTAAGCTAACTGGGGTGACTGCAGGGCGTTTTGTTGTGAATTTAATTGGAGCATCCATTCGCGCAGGGTATTTTGATAAGAAATAACGCAGCCAATTAGCCAATTAATGTTGTGCTAACAATAAAGTGGGTGATTCATTTCCACTTTATTGTTAATTTGCGGGTGTCCCTTGATGAAACCTTAATTGCCATTGGTTTGCTGAATTTTTTAGCCAAATAGATGAGCGGTTAGTTAGCTTGGTTTTATCCCCATCTTGCTGTTCAAAACTGATATAAGTCATCAACACCGTATTATCACTCAATTGCGAGCAGTAGAAATTTTCGGCGTAAATCGTTTTAGTTGTTTCACTAGCCAATGACGCTAAGGTATCGAGTTTATCGGTTGAAAAGCCAGAACGACCAAATTCAAAAAAATCCTCATGTAATATCTCGCGAAGAAAATTGCTATTCTGTCGGTTAGTACTGTTATGTAATTTTTTTTCTAATTCAATCAGTTTATTCATCACTCGCGTGCCCCCAATTGTTGTGCCAGTTTCTCGGCGAGTTGAGTCACCGTATCCGAAGTATTTGTTTGGAAATGCATCGCAATTTCCATTTCTTGAGCAGTAGGGAAACCTTCTTCTTCTGTTAAAATTCGATGTTGAGGAAGTTTTGCTCGTAAAGGTAATAAACTAATACCTAACCCGTCTGCGATAGCACTTTGAATACCAGCAAGGCTAGAACAAGTATAAGTTATGTGCCAAGGGCGTTGCTCATTGTCTAATAACTTAAACATGTCATTACGATAAAGGCCGTTTTCAGGAAAAACTACCAAAGGTACTGAATCATTATTGAAACGTTTATATTGGTTGCTCGTTAGCCAACACAAAGGCTCTGGCCAATGGTAATCACTTTTAAATTCACCTTTCTTCTGTTTCACAATAATTAAATCTAATTCACCATGTTGGTAGCGCTGATGGAGCTGGCGGCTTAGGCCACTCGTAACTTCTAGCCGCACATTGGGGTTAGCTTGCATAAATGCGGCCAGTGTCGGGGTGACTTGGCCAGAAGCGAGGTCCTCAGGAAAACCGAGCCGGATAGTTTGAATGACGGCATTGCCAGTGATTTTCATAAAGAAGGTATCATTTAGCGCCAAAATATTTTTTGCATAGCTTAACAAAACTTCTCCAGTTTCGGTTAAGGTGAGTATGCGGTGCCCTCGGATAAATAAAGGCTGGCCGACTAAAGTTTCTAGTCGTTGGATCTGCTGGCTCAATGTTGATTGCGTTGAATTTAAATGCTGTGAAGCCACGGTGAAATTCCCCGTCTCAGCGACAGTAACAAAGGTTTTCAACAAAACTAGATTGAGCAACGAATTCATTTTATAAATACCTATCATTTGGTTATTTAATTTTTAAATAGCATACTTTTTCAGTAGATTAAAGAGTCATAGGGGAGATTAATCATGAAAACATTCTTTTTACGTGCAAAATGGTTGGTTCACTTAGCTAGCATTCTTATGATTTCATTGATATTTATGGGGAAAGGCATGGCAAATTCACAAGCTAACTCTTTGGTATCATTGGCTGAACAAGGTAACTTACAAAGTGTTAAGTCCTTAGTTGAGCAGGGCGTAGACATTGAACAGCGAGATTCACGCCAACGTACTGCGTTGATGGCGGCAACCCATGAAAACCATCTTGAGGTTGCCCGTTTTTTGATTGAGCAAGGCGTGGACGTGAATGCACGGGATAATATGCAAGACTCCCCTTATTTGTACGCAGGGGCGCGTGGTTTGCAAGAGATACTTGTATTGACTCTGCAACATGGTGCTGATTTGAAAAGTACCAATCGCTACGGGGGAACTGCGTTGATCCCCGCAGCAGAGCGCGGCCATGTTGCCACGGTCAAAACCTTGATTGATGCGGGTGTTGATGTCAATCACGTTAATCGGTTGGGTTGGACTGCACTGATTGAAGCGATTATTTTGGGTGATGGTAGCGATAAGTACGCACAAATTGTCACTGAATTAATTAAAGGTGGCGCAGATGTCAATTTAGCGGATGGTTCGGGGATATCACCGTTGACGCTGGCGAAAAGTAAAGGTTACCGTAATTTAATCGAAATTCTTGAGCGTTCAGGAGCGAAATAATGACGGATACGCAATTTTTACAACAAGCTATCAACTTAGCAATGGAGAACGTGCAAGCTGGCGGACGGCCTTTTGGCGCAATAGTTGTCCGTGATGGGCAAGTGGTTGCAAGTGGCGTTAACCAGATGCTTGAGCTCAATGACCCAACCGCCCATGCGGAGCTGATGGCATTGCGTCAAGCAGGGCAAAAATTAAGCCGTGTGAAATTGGATGACTGTGTGGTTTATGCAAGTGGGCAGCCTTGCCCGATGTGCTTGGCCGCGATGCGAATGGCGGGGATCTCTCGGGTCGTCTACGCCTATTCAAATGATGATGCCGCACCTTTTGGGCTCTCTACTGACGCCATAGCAAAAGCGCTGAGGGTCGTTCCTGAGCAGCAATCAGGTTTACGGTTTGAGCAATTAAAACCTAATGATGAAACGCGTAGCACCCTGTACCAACAGTGGTGGGAACGGCAATCTCAATGAGTAAAACAGCACCATCTTCGTTGTCATTGATATTGACCATTGTCTTAGTCGGGCTGAACTTACGACCCTTTATGACGGGGCCTGGGCCTGTCATCGACAATATTATTCAAACGACAGGGATGAGTTATCAAAGTATTTCGCTTTTAACGCTGTTACCCATGTTATTGATGGGGGTTGGGGCATTGGTTGTACCTATGTTAAACCAACGTATAGGCGAACGTGCGGGTATCAGTACGGCAATGTTGTTACTGCTAGTCGGTTCACTCGCTCGTTACTTTGTTGCGGATGGTGCGGCTTTATTATTAACCGCTTTTTTATGTGGAGTGGGTGCGGCTTATATTCAGTCGGTCTTTCCTGGGCTCATTAAAGCGAATTTCCCCCAAAAAATGGCGATGATGACCGGGCTATATTCAGCCACATTGATGGCGGGAGGCGCTATCGGCGCACAGCTTACGCCTTTGGTTGAGGAAATGACAGGCCATTGGCAGAGTGCCTTAGCGTGGCTAGCTTTCCCTGCTTTGTTGGCGCTGTTGGCTATTTGGGCGAATGTACACACGGAACGGGGCTCAAAAGCAGATCGGGTCTCAGTATTGGTGTTCTTACGCAAGCCGAGAGCATGGTTGTTGATGGCAGGCTTTGGGCTGATTAATGCAGGATATGGCACCGTGGTGACTTGGCTGGCACCTTTTTTCCAAGAGCAGGGAATGAGTGCTGCACAAAGTGGCTCATTTGTTGCCATATTAACGGTTTTTCAGGCGTTATCTGCGCTTATGATACCCGTATTTGCATCGCATAATATTGACCGTCGCTTTTGGTTGATTGTCACGCTCAGTTGCCAAGCTCTTGGTTTTTCTGGGTTGATGCTGTTTGCCAGCGATGCGCCACTTTTATGGGTTGCGTTATTAGGCATGGGGCTAGGTGGCTGCTTTGCATTAAGTATTATTACCGCTTTAGACCACCTACCTCACCCGGTTAGTGCAGGGGCATTGACTTCATTGATGCAGGCTGGGGGATTCATTATTGCAGCTTTTGGGCCACTATGTGCTGCGTGGATACAGCAATTGAGCCAGAGTTTTACATGGGTATGGGCAATGCATGTGGTCTTTGTATTAGTAACATTGATTCTTTATTTGCGTTTGAACCCTAAAAGCTACAGTCAAATCTTCAATTTAAACTGATTAATCTCCTCTTTATTTATTGCGAATGATAATTATTGTTATCTTGGCGTTTTTTTGTCACTATCACTGTTTATTTATTCGTCTAGGTAAGAGCCTTTATGCAGCAGCGCATCGAAGATAAATTCACTCAAGCGCATTCAGCCCGAGAAGAACACTCTGTTGGTGAGTTTATTCGGATCCGTCGCGGTGAGTTTCTGATTAACCGTGATTTAGGTATTGAAGAAGAGCAAGCCGCTGGGCTAAAAATTGTGGCTATCCATCAAGGTGCAATGGGCTGCCGTAGTAGTGCGGGACAAAATGTTGAAGTGAATTCGCCTTCTTTGATTTTATCGGGCAGCCAGAAAAATTATCTATTGAATAATCAATTTTATGGCCAACAAACCATGAAATACACCATGATAGATATTTCCCCTGAATGGTTGGATGCGCAGCAATTAAGTTTGCCAGATACGTGTTATCACCCAAATTCCCCAAAACTATTACAGTTGGTTATTCCTCCCAATATATTAGCAATCACGCATCAACTATTTGCTTGCCCAACCCATTCATCATTACGCCAGCTATATTTAAGCGCTAAAGTGTCTGAAATTACGGCATTATGCTTACATCATTCGTTATCTAGTGCGAATTCGGCGGTTATGGGCACATTACGGCAGCGAGATATTGATAGTCTGCATATGGCAAAAACGATATTGATTCAGGAAATAGAATCTCCGCCCAGTTTAGATGAACTGGCTAAGCGGTTAGGGATCAATACCCGTAAACTTACACAAGGTTTCCGTCAATTATTCGGTAACAGTATTTATGGCTGGTTGCAGGAGTACCGTTTAGAAACGGCTTTTCAACTGCTGAGTATGAATGATGCAAATATCTCAACCGTAGCTTACCAAGTCGGTTATACCCCCGCTCATTTCTCCGTTGCATTTCGCAAGCGCTTTGGTATTTCCCCGAATCAACTCAAAAAATAACAATCGATGTGCCGGATAACGATAGACAAATTCCGGCAGTCGAAAGTAACCCATCACATTAATTGCTAAATTGATAACAATTATCATTTAACTTTTTTAGGGTGGGAAATGCTGTCCGTTTATAACATTAAGTCACGCGGAATATTCCGCTTAACACCTTGTGCCCTTTTGTGTGCAACAGTGAGTTGGTCTGTACAAGCAAACCCAGAGTTAGTACAACCGAAACAGGATGTTATACAAGTGACAGCATCCTCAGAGGTTGATGATGACTATGTTGCACCCGGTGTAACAACGCTTGGGAAAATTGCCCTTAAGCCGCGAGAAGTGGCGCAATCTGTTAGCGTGATTGATAGAGAGCAAATTGAAAAACAAAACCTACAAACCCTTGATGATGTAATGCAACGTGCAACAGGGGTAACCAGCGCGCCTTATGTGAAGTTAACAACCGCTTATTATGTCCGTGGTTTCCAGATTGACTCATTTGAAATTGATGGCGTGCCCGCGTTACTAGGGAATATGGCGAGCTCACCTCAAGATATGGCGGTATACGAGCGGGTCGAAATTCTGCGGGGCTCGAACGGCCTATTGCATGGTATGGGAAACCCAGCGGCAACTGTCAATATGGTGCGAAAACATGCACCAAAAGAAAACATGGCCAAGTTGAGTTTAAGTGCGGGAAGTTGGGATCGTTATCGCGGCGAAGTGGATGTTGGCGGGCTACTGAATGGATCTGGCTCTGTTCGTGGGCGATTTGTTATGGCGTGGGAAGATAAAGATTATTTTTATGATGTTTCTGATCAACAAACCCGTTTGATGTACGGTACGGTCGATATCGATATTACCCCTGACACCTTGCTGCGTATGGGCGCGCAATTCCAAACCATTGATTCTGTCACCAATATGGCAGGGGTGCCTTTTGGTAAAGATGGCAGTGATTTACATCTACCGCGTAAAACCTATTTAGATGTGGATTGGGATCGCTTCAAGTGGGATACATCCCGCTCATTTGCGGGTGTTGAACATAAAATCAACGATGATTGGCAATATAAGCTTAACGCAGAATATCAACATGTGAATGCTCGATTACTGTATGCAGGCGCATGGGGAAATATCGATCCAGTTACGGGTGATGGTGCGATGCTGATGGGGGGCGCCTATAAATTTCGTAACGAACAAACCAGCTTAGATACCAGTTTAAACGGCAAAGTGGACGCGTGGGGGTTAACCCATGATGTGGTTGTCGGTGCAAGTTACTCACATGCCAGTGAAAAGCAATATAGCGCAGGTTTAGACCCCGCCTTAAATGTGCCTGTGAATGTGTATCGTTGGAACCCTCACAGCGTGCCAAAACCGAGTGTTGGCGCTTATAGTTCAGCTGGGCCAACTAAAACAACCCAAAAAGGCTTATATGGGATGGGGCGCATCAAAGTGATCGAACCTGTCACGGTTATTGCGGGTGTACGCGATAGCTGGTGGGATGTCAAAACGCCAACAGCAAACTTCACGGAAAATGGCCGTCTTACCCCCTATGGTGGCGTAATTTGGGATTTTACCCCCCAATGGTCATGGTATAGCAGCTATTCAACGGTCTATCAGCCGCAAACAGGAAAAACGTGGAGCGGAAAAATGCTCAAGCCTGTTGAAGGGCAAACTCTTGAAACGGGTGTCAAAGGTGCCCTATTCAATGGCGGATTAAACTTATCCGGTGCTATTTACCAAATCGATATCAAAAATAATCCACAAATTGACCCTGCGCACCCAACGGGGGGCTTTAATAACTATTTCATTAGTGGTGGTAAAGTCCGTAGCCAAGGCTTTGAACTTGAAGGCATTGGTTATCTGACCCCATTTTGGGATGTCTCGGTGGGTTATACCTATACGGATACGAAATACCGTGATGACAGCCAGCGCGAAGGTGAGTCTTACAACACCTTAACTCCGCGACATATGTTGCGTGTCTGGTCTAACTATGACTTACCTTGGGATGAGCGAAAATGGAGCTTGGGCGGTGGCATGCAAGCCCAGAGTGCATACAGTACAAGTAACGGCAATGTGACTTTACGCCAAGGCGGTTATGCCATTTTCAATGCTCGTTTAGGTTATCAAATCGATGAAACATGGACGGCAGCGGTTAACGTGAATAACTTATTTGACCGTCGTTATTACTCAGGGTTGTTCTCTCCTCAATGGAATAACCGCTATGGTGACCCACGTAATGTGATGTTTACATTGAAGGCTGATTTCTAATGAAATTAGTGAGTTGCCTAGCAGTTATTGGCACCTTGTTCAGTGGGATCGTGCTATCGATGTTGATAGCACGTTTTTATCCATCAACAGATCCGCTCGAACGCTTATATGGTGCGATATTTCTAAGTGTTATCACCTCAATGGGGTTATTGATTTATAACCTCAGTGCATCAAATTGGCGGCAAATATTAGTACGCAGCTATAGTTGGTGGCCATTGCCGCTATTTTTAATGATAGGTGGGTGGATATGAAGCATAAACAGCCTCTTTCCCTCACTCGTCGTTTAAACCAATTACATCGCAGTGCGGGGGCGCTATTTGGTGTTTTTCTGTTTGTGATCTTTTTCACCGGGTGCTGGAGCTTAGGCAGTGATGCATTGAGGTTGTGGGGTAACAATGTGCCACTTTCAGGTAAGTTATTACCACTCGAACAGCTCCTTGCGT
Organism: Providencia sp. PROV076; assembly: GCF_028483405.1. Lineage (NCBI taxonomy): Bacteria > Pseudomonadati > Pseudomonadota > Gammaproteobacteria > Enterobacterales > Morganellaceae > Providencia > Providencia sp. PROV076. Next base: position 171,020 of record NZ_JAMPRR010000018.1, read on the forward strand.
TGCAACCAAGTGCAACCATGATCCAATTGCCAGAACAGCACAACCCAGTGATCACTTTTTGCCAAAGCATGGGGAAATGCGAACTCAGCTATAGCGCGATTAACGGTGAATTGGTTGTATTAGATAGCCCGACAATGTGGTTAGTGACATTACATAAAAACTTATTTATGGGTTTTCCTGGACGTATTTTTATCAGTTTATTTGGTTTTGCATTAGTTGTCTTATTAATCACAGGGCTAGTGATACAACGTCGCAGAATAGCCACAATGTTGCACTTGCCACGCACCACACACTTAAAAGTATTGCTTCACGATTTACATAGCTGGCTTGGCTTATGGTGTTATCCGTGGCTGGTTTTATTTGCGTTTACCGGCGCATTATCGGGGTTAGGTGCGCTCGGAACCGTCTCCCTTGGGGAAAGGGCGGCACCGGATAATCCACACATTATCATGAAAACCTTGATGGGGGAGTTTGAGCCACTAAAAACACCCGTTTCTGTGGCTGAAAGCTCGATTACTGCGGCAGTCAGCGCATTACAGCAAACGGTCCCTAGCTTTATACCTCAAACCTTGTTCAAACAAGGTGATACGTGGGTGATTGGCGGTGTGCGTGATGGGCAGTTATCCACTTCTAATTTCGAACAATATCAATTTGATAGTAAAAAACGCCAGTTAGTTGCAGTGCGAGATTCTGCACAGCAAGGCTTTTGGACACGTGCTTTTATTGCCATCCAACCCTTGCATTATGGGCAATATCAATGGCTGCCTAAAGTAAGTAATACATTGAGTTACCTGCATTTTATCGCAGGGTTGAGTGGGCTGATATTGGTTTCTGTTGGCCTCGCCATGTGGTGTTGGAAAAGAATGCATAGCCTAGCCGCAAGGTTCATTGTGGGCTGTTGCGGTGGGTTGCTGCTGTCCGCATGTGTGCTGTTAGCCGTAATGCCATGGTTCACTGCTTTACTGCCAATACACTTTTTTATGGTTTGGGGGATTGCATGTATCGCGAGCTTACTGTGTAAAAATGCCCAGCTTAGCTTAATGGTATCCCTTTTTCTCTCTGCCATTTTGTTGCTATTCGCATTTATCGCCTCTTATTTGTTTGGCTCGTTACCTTTTTCTCGTATCAATCTCGTTTTGTTATGTGGCGGGTTAGGGCTCCTATTTATTTTATTCGGTTGTCGAAAATTGTCATGCACAGCAAAACGTGCACGGAGTGGGTATGAAAGATCTATTACAGAATAAACAGTTAGTAGTGACGTTGGGGTTACTTTATCTTGCACAAGGGATACCGATGGGGATCGCAATGGATGCGTTGCCTACTTTTTTACGCCATGATGGTGGGGAACTGAAAGCATTGGCTTTTTTGCCATTAGTCGGCTTGCCGTGGGTGGTAAAGTTTTTATGGGCTTCATTTGTTGATAACCATTGGGGGAAACATTTAGGCCGTCGTAAAAGCTGGATTATTCCAATGCAAATCATTGTGACGGTAACGATGTTTGCGTTAAGTACCATCGGGCTGTCAGTTGCGAATGCTTTACCCTGCATTGTTTTGTTGTTTGTCGCTTCACTTGCCAGTGCCACCCAAGATATTGCAACAGATGGTATGGCTGCGGAGCAGGTCAGTGGCACAATGTTATCAAAAATTAATGCGGTACAGATAGCCGGGGTGATGGCGGGCTTTTTTGTTGGTGGCGCAGGGTTGATGATCATGAGTGAAAGTTTAGGCCAGCACCTTGCCTTGGGGGTTTTAGCTTGTGTGCCGTTACTCAGTTTAGTGTTTATTAGTCTCTGTCCATTAAAAACACCATCAATCACACAGGAAATGAACGAGAAAGCGAGTCTATTAAAAACGGTTAAACGCCGTGGTGCCCCGCGTTTACTGTTATTAACTTTGCTTTCTGCGGTGACAGCTGTTTCCGGTTTTGGTTTAGCCAAATTATTCTTAAATGATGCAGGTTGGTCATTAGCGCAAATTGGTAAAATGGGCATGGCTGGTGGAATGGTCACATTAGTACTAGGTTGTGGCGGTGGGGCGTGGTTAATCGGTAAAATCGGTGTGTGGCGCGCTTTCTCATTTGGTCTGTTATTTGCTTTACTCTCTTCACTATTGTGGTTGCTACAATCTTTCAGTGGCGTGTCAATGAGCTTAGTTGCACTGTGTATTACATTTGGTTCATTATCTGCGGGGATCACCTCGGTCGCGATAATGACAGCAGGGATGCAATTTGCATCAGGTTATCAGCAAGCGGGTACTGACATGACCGCGGTACAAAGCACACGGGACATTGGGGAGTTAGTCAGTTCAATGATGCTTGTTGGTTTAACGGCAGCGGTAGGCTATTCAGGTGGGTTTATATTAGGAGCATTAATTGCTTTTATAGCGTTGCTAGTGACATTTTCACATTACCGTTATGTGCAAAGATTAGAAGCAGAGCAAGTTTAATATAAATAGAGTAAGTGCTATTTTTTACGTTTCTTATTTTGTTTTTTGACTTCTTTATTCGCTTTCTTTTTAATGGAATTGAAGTAGATATCTAAATAATGTCGGTTGCTTAAAAATGAAATTAAGCAACTGGCAACAATCACTACCCAAACAAGTTGCAACTTAATTGAGTTTTCAATACTGAAAAGTAGTAGCAGTGGGATCATGACCATCATGCTTATGAAAATGGAGCACAATAACGCGCCAGCAATATAGAGCGAGTACTTTTTTAACCCGAATATATTGAGGATGGTAAGCACGACAAAAGTTAACAGTAGCGTACCAAATGTCGCAAACATAATGATAAGACCTGCTTCTTGTTCAATGAGCCAATCCGTGAAACCAAACCAAGAGAAAGGGATACTTACCATGATGAACGCTCCTGTTGGCTAAATAGCAGGGGGATATTTTTAAAACCAAATAATCGGGCAAAAATAAGATTGGGGAAAACATGAATATCCGTATTGTAGAGTGTGACGGTTTGGTTGAAAAACTCACGTCGGTCTGCAATTTGGTCTTCAATATGTTTTACTTGGGTTTGTAATTCCATTAACACCGCTTTACTGATTAGTGTTGGATATTTTTCAGCGACAGCAATCAGTGGCTTTATTTTTGATGGGTACTGGTTTGCGGTATCGACTTTGGTTTCAATCGCGGTGCTCGATAAATAGCGCTGGCGGCTTGCCATTAATTCACTAAATAGCTGCTTTTCATGTGCCATCGCTTTATCTGCAACTTGGGTTAATACAGGAACTAATTCAACTTGCTTCTTTAATAACACATCAATATTCGCGAATGCCTTATGGCAATTATTATTCAAGAATACAATATTATTATAAATATTAATAAAATAGCGTATAAAAACATAGCCAATAACAGCGATAATGATGAAAAAAATAAGCTTTTCCATGTTAGTCATCACCAAATAATGCAATCTGGTCGAAATACATATTGAGCTGCCCATTTTTGTAATCCATCGGGGTAACCAAAATCACACCAATCAGAAAAAGTGCAATCATGGCGGTAATAGCTAAATTTCGACGCAATGGACCCGTTTTGTTCCAACGGACGACATAGTTAGAAGGTGAGACGCCTAATAACATATGAGGTGCCTTACGTATAATAACGGGCTCCCCTTTTTCATTGGCATCTGCAGTGCCAATTAATAAATAGCTACTGTTTGGTTCAAGTAAATATTCTTTGTAACGGCGATTACCGCTTTCAATATCCATATGCGGTTCTAAGCCAGGGTAAATAAAATAATCAGGGTCACATTCTACTTTAACAGAGCCCGTATCATCCGTTATGGTAAAGCTGTGCATGTTGTATTTGCTATTTTGTAAGGTATAACTCTTTTTACCATCTTTATCTTTTGATATGGAATATTCAAAATAAAAGGAGCCATAGCAGGATTTATTGCCTAGCTGGCTTTTTATAACTGTCCCGGCAGTAATTTTTCCTTCAATTTCCACAAGCCCCATCGCCATAGAGCGTATCTTTGAAGTGGCTAAGTTTTTCTGAAATTTTAAGAAGCGCTTGGTTGGTGTATTTTCAATCGCTTTAAATACGAAGGCTAAGACAAATGCGATAAAAAATACCCGCATGTCGATAAAGAACCCAGCAAATAGGCAAGTTGCTAGTAGCATTCCCACAAGGACTTTAAGAAACGCACTAAACTTTGATGAGCCTTCATTTTGTAAGCGTTGATAACGTTGATAGCCAGCTTTGCTAGCTCTGACGACATTGCGGGTAATAAAAAAGGTGATGACGAGTACAATGACGTAATAAATGATACTGCCATAGTCGCCTATAGAAGGAGAGAGTGAGTACCACATTCCACAAGCAACACTGATAAAAGGAATAATTCCCCAGTTTACTTTTTTATTCATCGAAAATTTATTATCAATAAATAAAATTAAAGCGCCAATGGCTGCACCAAGTAAAAAATACATATTCACGCATTGATACCTTTACGCTGACATTATTTAAACTGGACGCCGTGATATTTTTTTTCATCTTCAGAAATATCAAGTAATGGCAGTGCTGTAAAACGAAAGGCATTCGCAATCAGGCTATCTGGAAACATTTGTATTGCGGTATTGTATTCTGTTGTTGCATCATTAAAGCCTTCACGTCGCTGCGCGATTTTATTTTCAACCTCACTTAAGGCAATTTGTAGTTGTGTGAATTGCTCACCAGAAATGAGAGTCGGGTAGTTTTCTGCAATGGCAACAAGATTGCTGAGTGCACGGTTCATTTCATTTGATGCCGCAATTTTTTCATGCATATTTTGGGCATTAAAGTAGCGTTGGCGTGCATCACTTAATGAAGTAAATAATGTTTTTTCATGTTCCATCGCTTTTTCTGTGATGGTAACAAGTTGCGGGATTTGGTCTGCACGTTGTTTTAAAATAACATCAATATTGGCAAATTGATTGCTGACTTGATTACGAGCGTTGATCAGGCGGTTATAAATAGAGATCCCCCAGCCTACGGCCAATAATAGTAAAACAAATACAACGATAAGTGTGATAGTCATATTGATGCGTTTTAACCCAAGATAAGTGATTTGAGTTAAATGTATAAAAGCCATGCAGCTTATGCAATCAGAAAAGAATGAAATTGAGGTTAGAATAAAGAAAATCTGATCTTATTTTATAACAAAATCAGATTTTACTGTTTAAACAGTGCTTAAAGATTTATATCGACAAGAGAAAGGTTCTCATAGATATTTTGTTCAAGAAAATAATCTAGGTCACACTGCAGTACATTAGCAAATATACATAGTCGATGAATGGTAAAATTCTGCGTACCGCGTTCATAACGGGAAATTTGCTGTTGGCTTAGGCCTGATTTTTTGCCTAAAGTATGTGCGGTCCAGCCCATTTGTAAGCGGCGTTTACGAAGTTGTAGTCCTATATAGTTGTTTGAAATTTCAGTTTGATATATTCTCATAATACTGTCCTGATTAATACAACACTACTTGAGTGAAAATAAGGTTTATTTATGTTTTCTTATACGTTATTTTTCTCTAAGCTAATTGAACTCGATACTCGAATTTCTATGCTTTCGTTATCATAACTACCCAGTGCATAAAAAGATTTTTCTCCATTAAATAGAAATAACCCAATAATAAATACGCCCAATCCAATAATAAATATAATAAAGCTAAATAAATAAGATAGTTGCTTGTTAATATAAAGTAGGGATTGTTTTTCTAATGCGAAAGCGGCATCTGAGAATGATAGAAATAATATGACGATCCCCCAGTGTAATACAGAAAGTAAAAAAGGGTATTCAACATGATTATGTATAATAATAGGGGTTATTGATAGAATGATTGCCAATGGGTAACCATTTCCGTTAATTTTATATTTTATAAAAGATTGAAATACGACATAGATACCTCCGGTTAATAATAAAGATAAAAAAATCAAATTAATGAACCCTCCAGTCATCAGCCAGAGTAATATTTCATTATGTGGATGAGGAACAATATACATTTTAGGGCTGAAAAAAGGAATTGCTGTTCTTTCATAACTGTTTTCAAATAAAAAAGACTGCTCCCATGCATCATAAGGTTTCTCTAAGAATAAAGTAATAGAAAAACGCAACATTTGTTTTAAATGGAATTGGTTCATAATATCAGTTGCAATATACTGAGGGCATAGCCTTATTAGATAAATTCCAATAAAAATTGCTACAGCAATAATAAAATAACTAGCGCTAACACGTAGAGGGTTTTTCTTGTAAAAAAGGCAAATAAAAATAAATGCACAAACAGTAAAGCTTAGCCAAGCAATAACAGACTGCAGAACAACTAAAGTTAATGTGAAAAATAAAATACAAGTTCCAAGTAATACAACCCTAATTTTTTCATAACGCTCAGATAACAACGAAAATTGTGATAACACAAGAGTCATTAGAGATAATAAGCATGCAGCCGCCATGTTAACTGATAATATATTAACTTGTTGTGATAATCCATTTGACCTCATGCCAGAGGCAAGATAAAAAATATCTGCTTCAAATATATATTGATATGCAGTGATAAAGGTTTGAGCTACACTAATAGTGATATAACAGTAAATACAAAATGATTGTATTAACCATTTTTTTCTCACTTGTAACCCTGCAATATAGAGTAATACGCCAACAGTAATACCAGAACAATACCAAAAATCAATGCTATTATTTTCTCCCTGATGAGATATTAATCCCATCATTAGAATGGCTAAGGAAAAACAGTAGCAAATAGCAGGTAATGTAATGATTATTTTAATTTTTCGATAGAAAATAGTAAATGCAATAATAGATATTGTCAAGGAAATAGATAACCAACTAATAATGTTTTGTGGTAATGATTGTCTTAGGCTTCCTAGGCTATCGATATAAATAAGACTAGCAAGGTGCCAAACAATAAAGATACCAAAAAATAGTCCTCGGGATATTATTATCATAGTACACTTACCGCTGAATTAAATAAATGTGGCGATTAACCAAGCATTACCTTTGTAGTCTCCAGGTTCGGCGTCATAACCTGAAACTTTACTTTCAATCATAATGTTTTTTACTTTATCTATTGTTGTTTCAAATGTTTTTCCACTTTGATTATTTTGTTCATCATAAAGTGTAAGCTCAGAATAAATAGTGTTATTTCCTGATGTTAAAGGGAGTCGTTTTTGTGGATCACTGTCTGTGGCATAGTCTAAAGTTAATTTTACTTTAACTGGCTGCACTCTATCGCATGTATAGGTAACAGTACGAGTTTCTTTACTATTAAATTCATAAGCATCCAATGTTTTGTGATCAATATTTAAATTATCAATACTAGAACGGCAATTTGACGGATAATTGATAACCGACGTAGTGAGGTCTAATTTAACGGTGGCTTTATCAATAGGTACATAAATATCTGGTGTTCCATAGTCTTGGAATAATCGTGTATAACCTGCGATCATTGCGTTTGGAATAACGATTTTTCCATCAACAGGAATATCTTTGACATAAACTCTAACGGTAAAAGGAAAATGAACAGTAAAATATGATGTTGCTAATGGCCCCATTGCTTCATTAGAACATCCTCTCCCTGAAATATTTCGCCAGCCACTGGTTATTCCATTCTCAGAATAAAGAGTAAAAAATGTATTGTTGTTTATTTTATATGCGGTCAGCCCACCAATAGTAAAGCCTGCCTCTGGCATATAGGCAAAGACACGGTGGTAGGCGTAGCTCCAATGAAGACCAGCGGAATAATTACCTTGTAAGAAGTTCACAGTACAATATACAGAGCCATAAGGCTGAGATGTACTTTCATTAATAACAATACCGGAGCTATTTGCTGGAGCGATTAAAAAATATTTATTGTTATCACTTCCAATTGCTGGGGTGTTAGAAACAACGGAGTTGTTAGATACTAAGCTCATTTTATAACCACCACCACTTCCTGAATAGCGGGTCGCACTATAGGAATTTAAGCTAATTAAGAGTAGTAACAAAAGTAATGGTGAATATATTTTTATATTTTTCATAAAGACTTCCCAATATTACAGATAATCAACCATCACTGATAAAGCGGCACTAAATGGCCCTGCAGTGAGATTTTCAATAGCTTGATTAGTGACTAATTGTGATTGAATAACAACTTTCCCTGTATCACCACTTACGGATGGAGCAATCCTTTCCCATTTATTAAGGTTGAGCGCATTACTTTTATTTTCTTCTGAAAAACGAATACCCAATCCATTAATAGAGGTCGCAAGCACGGTTTCATTGTTTATTGTTAAAGTACTTCCTTCTCTAGGAGATAGGTAAACTTGTAAATTTTTTCGAAGTTCACATTGTTTAATGAGAATACCAAAGGACTGTTTTTCTTCAGTTAGTCTGTCTAGCGCCACCTCTCGAAAATTAATGACTAATTCTTTTTCGCCATTTTCTGCTGTAAGTACACATGGCGGTCTAACCAATTTAGCAGAAAGAGAAATTAGCACATCCGCTTGAGTACCTAAGGAAACTAATAAGCTAATTAAAGGGAATGAAAAACAAATGAATTTCATTTCAATTCTCCTTATTGATAATCAAGGTTAAAAGTAACAGTTGAGGAAAACCCCCCTGTTTTTAAACGAGTGCTAAAGGGTTTTTGAGCATAAACACCAAATAAAAGTGTATTAATGGATCCTTTCCCTGATTCAGTAACTGTGCTGACATCAATTGTTGTATTAAGCTCGAGTTCTTTACCTCGACTATCAGTCAGAGCTAATAAAACATTAGATTCACCTGTGGTTTTTAAATAATTAATACCATTATGTGTTTCAATATTTTGGGTATTTAACGTTATTTTGATCGTTTTATTCAAAGCCATTGCAGAACAGTCCATGATATCCAATTTTAATGGCTGCATATCTGAACGTCCTAATGTTTCGATTGAAGAAAACCGTAGCCCAGAAAGATATATTTTTTTTTGTGTATCATCATCACTCAGTCGACAACCAAGCGGCACTAGCACACCCTCAAAGTAAACGGTTAGGCTATTGGCAAAGCTGGTATTCCACGTTAGGAATAAAAAGCTAAATAATAATGTTGAGTATCTAATCATAATTTATCTCCACACGTTGCATCTTATTACTAGCAGGAATAGAGAATAAAATGGTGTTATTGCGTCGTGGTTGTGTTAGCGCATATTGGTTATTGCCTAATTTCAGTGTAAACGGTACCCAAGCTTGCTTTTGTATTGGTTTGCTACAATGAGAAAAATGCATTTCTACGCTATAGGTTGCTGCAATTAAAGTACTTTCATTTAATTTTAATGAGATATTAGGTAGACAAGGAGCAGTAACAATACGCGCATTGACATATATTGAGCCTGTTGTCACAGGCACAGCAGATTTAGCAAAAATAGGTATAGCAAAAGCCCATAATGCTAGGTAATTCAATTTCATTGTTCTGCTCCTATCTATTTTTTACTCATTATTCCGTCACACTGCACTTTGAAGCTTGGCATTTGAAAGCAAGTGAAGGCTTTCCACCATAATCATTGATATATGTCAGGTAAGGTGTTGAATATTTGGATGATTTAATCAGTTGGTTAGATTTCGGCGGTACCATAACCGCGTCAAAATCACTTTCTTCGGATTGTTTTTGGCTGTTCCCTAAACCAATTACAGTTAAATAAAATGGTGTTGGATTATTTAATGTATAACCCGATGATGTTGTTGTTAATGTTATATGTTTCGTCCAATCTGTTTTGCTTTGTGCAACAATGTTTTCAGGGCGATAAAATAGTTTTACACGGCTTTGTAATGCAATTTGCAACACACCCGCTTCTGATGATTTAGGCGGGATTTCACGCAGGTTGTAATAAAACAGGGATTCCCTGTCTTGCGGTAACTTTGCAATGTCAGGTGCGGTGCTTAGGCGAACTAGGCTAGTTGATTTGGGCTCCATGCGCTGAATCGGCGGAGTGGCAATAATAGGGCCTGTTTCCAATTTTTGTTCTAACGCATTTTCCAACCACGACTGGGCTAAATAAGGTAGCTCCGGGTTATCATTACGGATCGTAATATTAATAGACGACTGATTTCCATCGAAAATTATACGAGTGCGATCAAGTGTAACCGCGGCATTCGTAACAGAAATTACACTCATAGTCAGCGTGAATACGCTAGTAAGTAATAAAAAAGGGGAATTCAATTTCATCTTAGTTCTCTTATTAACGGCAAATAATAGTTGGGTAAATCTCCTGAGGATTAATCACGTCAGGCACATGGGCACTACACTGGTGTTTATTTCCCCAATAGAGGTTGAGTAAGTCTTTAGGTTGGATACCAACAATCCACGTAATACCTTGTTCACCAACAATTCCGAGTTCAATATTGTTGCTATTACGTACGCTAGCGCCAAAAGGTGGATAAGTGTCATTAGCCAACTTTAAGCGAGCAAACGTTTTTTCACCTTGAATAACGTTGAGGCGACGATATCCGATTGCCCCACGAGTCAAAGTCGCATCGGTGACAGTCTCCAATGCCTCAACATCTTTTGGTAATTTACTGGTATTAATTGATGCGCTGGTTTTCCGATAACTACTCACATTTGGCAATACAGCGAGTCCAAACTGATTAGTTTGATAAACTCCACCACTCAGAGGAACGTTAGCTGCTCCAGGTGTTTCTACAACGAGTCGAGTACCACCATAAGCGGCTTGGTGCATGGCAATACCTTCTTTAATTAAGGTAATTCCACCATTAATTGATCCCCCAACACTGTGATATTCGTTCGGGACATAACTTGCGTTTCCTGAAATTGAGGCATAAGGAAGATTTTGGTTTAAATAACCACTAAAGCTGGTTTGGTCATCTTGATGACTTCCTGTTTGATAACCGACATTTAAGTTATAATTGCGCTGCTCACTATATCCGCTATAGCCGATATTATGTGTTGAGCTGTGTTGGCCATTTTGGTTTCGGGTATAACCTTCAGAAAAGCTGACGCTACTCCCTTGACTTAAAGGAATAGTGAAATATAAGCTGAGCGCATCATCTTGATATCCCGCTCTTTTTGAACGAGTTGCAGACGCTGTCAGGTTAATATTTTTGAGCCCAATAGTCGCCCAATTTAAAAGAGTACTTAGGTATAAGCTGTATTGTTCTTCTGTTTCACTATTCCAATAAGTATTATATTGATAGTTTCCACCCAATGAGAAATCATCAAAATATTTATTAATATTAACTTGATAGCTTTCTTTTTGAGCTTGACTTTCATTACCTGTACGTCGTTCATCCAACGTTTGTTGCAAAGAGCGATAGGTTTCATCAGAGAAACGATACCCTGCGAATGTAATGTCGGTTCTGGCTTCATCAAATGATTTTGAATAACTAAGTCGATAACTTCGGCCAGTTAATGTTTTATCAAGTAATTGAGCATGTGACTGAGTCGCATCGAACGAAAGGCTACCGAATGAAAATAGGTCACGGCCAAAGCCAGCTGAAAATGCCTGATAATTTTTTGATAAAACGGATCCCCCATAGATAGACCAAAGGTTATTTAACCCGTAAGAGAGTTCTCCCGACGCAGTTAAATCGCCTTCGAGCTGGCGGCCATTAAAACGTGGTTTACCCGCTGCAAATTTATAGCGGATTTGCCCTGGTCTCGTTAAATAGGGTAATGCTGCAGTGGTAATGCTAAATTGTTGCTCTTCACCATTTTCTTCTCGCACCGTCACATCTAATGTTCCACGAATGGAACTATCTAGTGTCTGGATACGAAAGGGGCCAGCAGGTACGGTTGTTTCTAAAACTATACGGTTATGGCTTTTGACAATGACTGTGGCATTAGTTTGAGCAATACCAATAATCTCTGGGGCATAACCCGTTAATTTAGGGGGCATCATATTTTCATCGGTTTCAAGAGATACCCCGGTGTACTGCCAAGAATCAAAAATAGCAGAATAAAAGTAGTTCTCACCTAACGTTAAAATAGACGCAATAGATTTTATTGAGCGATATGCAAATAATCGGCTAAATGTGGCATCACTATATTGGTTTTCGAAACTTCCTGTCGATTTTCGGTAGTTTGCTTGGTAATCACCGCGTAAACGCCATGCACCAAAATTAAGCCCTGTTGTTCCGTTAGCAGAAAGGTACGATTCTCGTGAACCTGAATTTCTACGCGTTAAAGAACCTGTTAGGTTGTAATCTAATAAAAATCCATTTACACCTTCTTCCCAACGTGAAGGAGGAACCCAACTTGGATCAGTATATTCTAAATAGCTTTGTGGAATTAAAATAGATAGCGTTAATGTCGATAAATCTACATTTAATGAAGCACCTTCAAGCGGAGATAAATCAAGGCATTTATCCTCATCACGATATTTAATTAATTTAATTGCGTCTGGAGTAAGCCCTAAACGATCAAGAATATTAAAAGGAACACAAACGGTATCGAATAAATTATTATTTTGGGATTGTGGCGCTATCACAGTGATATCTTGCGCACTACCCATACTCTCATTATTGACTTTGAGGGTTAAATGATAAATACCAGGCATGATAAATCCAGCCTGAGAAAATTGGCTAAAGTCAATATTTTGAGTGTCTTCCGTATCTAACATATCGGTATTAAATTCGACAGCATAGGCTAACGAAGAGATTGAAGATACAAAAGAAGTCACAATGATGTAAGAGTAAATATTAAATTTAACCATGATTTTTTCATCAAATTAATTATGAGTTTATTTACTAGTCGTAAGTAACGTTGAATTTAATTGTGGTAAAGTAATCACCAGGTGTAATTTCGTTATTACTTGCACCCAATTCTGTTTCATATTTTAAAAAGCTCTCTTTACTTTTTTTATCAAAATAAATGTAGTTATTAGAAATGGAATAGAGCTTATTTGGGATTAATAAATTATTGTTAATATCGTATATATATAGAACAACCCCAGGCTTCGGGCCTGATAGTTTTATTGCATTAGAATACGTATCTTGTGGTGCAAAAAAACGAATTTTAATACCTTTATGATTACTGCTGTCATACTCACTAATACAGTTATTTAATTTTATATAGAAAGGTTTTCGCATTAACTTTTCATCTTCTATATTATTTATACTATAATTAGAAATATAATCGTAATTTATATATTGATATTGACTATCAGTTTCAATTGAACAAGGTGCCGCAACGATATAACCCTGCATTACTGTTTCGCCTCGAAGACCATCTTGAATATGTCCAAGGTTAGAGCTAGTCGCATTAGAGTTAATCGAGTTAAATAATAAGGCAATCCATAGATAAGTATTTTTTTTCATAATGAGCCTTTTATGGGGAGAGAATTCTCTCCCCTAAAAAAATTACTCGTATGTGATTTTAAAATCAGCAATAGAACTAAATTCACCTTCGGTAACGGGTGTTGTGCCATCAACACGTTTAGCTAATGCAGTAAATTCTAAAACGTTTTCACCTTGTTTATTACGAATTTGATTCATAACAGATTTGGCTTCATCAAATTTGAAATCTTTGATTTGAATACCGATGTTTGAAGCTGTACCAGTAGTACCTAAGAATTCTTTATTAGTACCGACATAGTTTTTACCGCCAAAGGTAATTTTAATATCTTTAACAGCAATCCACTTACCTTCAGTGTCTTTGCTAAATTCATCAAAGTTACATTCTTTTAATTTAATTGCGATATCTTTTTCTGCTGCATTACCCGCTTCTAAAGATGCACGAGAAAGTTGACCGAATGGAACTTCTTGTTTTGTACTTTCTGATTCAATATTACATGGCGCATTAACAACTTGGCCGCTGAAATGTAATTCACCACTATTACCACTAGCAAAGATAGAGGTTGAAATGGCTGAAGTAGCGAATAAAACAGCAATAGAAAGTTTATTTAATTTCATATCTTACATCCTTAAAAATAAGTAAATATTTGATCCCTAGTGAGCCTTTATATAAGTACTGGCATAGGAATAAAGTTCAGTATCCATCAATGGATTTTCAAATGTCCTAATCACAGAACGCTTAACATAATCGTTTTTAGCGTGGATCATTTCGACGGAGGAAACTTTATCCTTCCTAGGTGTAAAATGGAATAAAATTCTTTAATTTTAATTAAATTAAAAATTATAATTTGTTTGTTGGCTTTTTTTAATGCTTATTAATATTTTTATGCTAATTTGATGGTCTGTAAAATGTTTAATGCTTGTTCCTTTAAGATGTTTTAAGGTTGAAGGTGTTTAGAAATAAAAAAAATGCATCAAAATATCAATATTTGATGCATTTTTTATGGTTTTTTTTAAATTTACAGAGTGCAAATAAAAAGTGGAGAGAAATTTTCTTCAAAAATATAACTTGTATCGGTTAATTTTTTTATTTTTAAAAAATAAAGTTGATTCATTTCAGGGACTCCCCGAATATTGATTTTCTCTTGAGCTTGATCACCTGGGTCTATAAATATATTGTCAACACGTAAAAAAAAATGGTCGCCTAAGTATTCATGTTTCATCAGAAATTTTCGTGAAATAGTATAGTTTTTACCATTGTCATTAATGCTTCCATTCATAATGAATGTGTGCTGATCAGGTTTGTTTTCATTAGGTATAACACTTAGCAAGTAAAATCCTTTTAAGGTGGAACGATGGTCAGAGATATTTATTTTTAAGGTTGTCTGACAATTGGGAATAACAGGGGTATTAATTATGTGATGAACATATAAGCTAATAAAAACCAGAATTGTAGAGATAATGGACAAAGAAAACACTCTTGCGGATAATTTATTTGACATAAAAATTCTCACAGCTCACAGTTGCGCTCTCTTTCGGTACCGTTGGGCAATAGGACAAAAATAGGAAATTGTCATATAAATTTTTATCATTCGCGACGATACCAACATTATAATAAAAAATAGTTGCTGGCTTTTTACAATCAAGGTTTAATTTCGTGAGTTCATTTTGAATTGTCGCAAAGCTGATGGTTGTTGTATCGGGTTTATGGTAACTATTAATGTAGCGGATACTGCATTGATCAATACGACCAACTTCAGGATATTCTGTTCGGCTTGCAAAGAAATAACTTTTAAATAGGTATAATAAGCAAAAAATAATGATAGCTATAAGTGAAATTTCAACATACCGGTTATTCAGCATGTAATTTTTTTTATTTTCGCTTACTTGGGGGGAAGCTCCTTCAGGTACCTTTGATGAAGAGCCTAGTTCAACCCCAGTAGTGAGCAATTCTTTGTCATTATTATCCTTTATTTCCTCACGCCCATTTTCAATTTTCAGGTCAGCAGAAAATTTAATCCCAACTTTAGGAATAGTTGTAATAATTTCACCATCAGAAAAAGAAGACAGGTGACGACGTAGTACAGATACACTGCTATTAAGGTTATTATCAGAGACGACTTGGTTATGTTCCTCCCAAACCCTACGTAATATTGTTTCTCGGTCAACGATGTCATGATTATTTTGCACTAAGACTAGCAACAAACGGTTTAAAGTTGTTGTTAGTTTTAAGGCGTTATTAATATCGTCGGTATATAACAGCCCCTGATGACTATCATAAGTAATATGATCATTAATCAAATAGTTCATTTTAAAATTTTTTATTTATCGTTAAAATATTTGTATTATTTTAGTGTATACCTGTTATTTATAATATGTCAATTAAGCATAATTCGAGTTAAATTAAAATTTGTTTTAAATCAATTGGTTGTGTTTTTGTTTACACTTGTTATGTTTAAAATTCGGTTTTTTGATGTTATTTCTATAATCGTTCAAAACTAGCTAGTTACTTAGAAAATAAGAAGAAAGGAAACATTAATCTGTCAGTATTAAAAAATTTTAATGTTAAACGAAGTATTAAGATGTGGTTTTATCTAAGAAAAAGTATGGATAAAAAAATAGCCTCTTAAAGTCGAGGCTATTTAATCGATATCTGTGAGCCATTAAGCGGTTGGCTCAAGGATTTGGTGCATAATAGGGTGGAATCTACGTTTGAAATAGACTAAGCCATGCCCTTCATCACGGACAATGATTTGTTTCATTTCAACCATATAGACAGAGTGCGTACCCATGTCCTGCACTTGAGTGATTTCGCCTTCAAGGTTGGCAAGGGCATTTTTTAGTAAAGGTTGCTGTAAAATACCGTTATCCCACACATTCCAGCTAAAACGCTCTTCCATTGTGGAACCTTTCATCCCAGCAAAATGGCAAGCTAACTCTTCTTGCTCATGGCTCAGCACGTTCACGCACAGGCGGCCATTCTTTTGAAAAACCGCATTCATTGCACTGTTGCGGTTGACACAGACCATCAAAGTGGGTGGCGTATCTGTAACTGAACAGACTGCGGTGGCTGTAATTCCACAGCGACCCTCAGTCCCATCCGTGGTGACGATATTGACTGCTGCACCAAGACTTGCCATCGCATCTCTGAAACGCAGGCGATGTTCATTTTCTAAAGACATTTTGACCTCCTGCTGCCGATTATTTCAGCAGCGAATCTAACTGATTAATATCATTGTTGTTATGCAGGTGTGGACGTTTCCATCCGTGTTGATCGTAGTCTGATAAACAGCGATCAACCATATCTGTCATGGCTTTCATATTGCCAGAACCGTATGCATGACGCAGACATTGCAGACGAATTTCATCTTGGCTTCCTGCGTAGTTAATTTCATACAGTTCGTGGCGGCCACCAAATTCACTACCGATTGCATCCCACATGAGTTTAAGGATCTTAATACGTTCAACGTGATCCATACCATTAGAGCCGCGAACATATTTAGCTAAATACTTATCAATTTCTGGATTATTCATATCACGAACGCTTGATGGTAGGTAAATCAGGCCACTTGTCACGTTACTTTCAATGATATTCTTGATTTTGGTGTAAGCCATTGGTGCCATAACACGGTAAGTTTGGATGGCTTGAGTATCTGGTAGATAAGCACCGCCTTCCCATGCTTGCGCTTCAGAGGTCATTGCATCGGTTAATGACCAGAACAGATTACGCCATGCGACCACTTCACCGAGATCGGCTTGTACACCACGGAAATCAATAACACCTGTACATTCTAAACTTTTTTGTAACAATCCGGTAATGAAGTCTAATTTAACCGCTAAGCGGACACAAGCTTGTAATGGGAATAAACGCGCAAACCCACCTTGTACGGCCCAATTACGAGCGCGGTCAAAGTCACGGTAGATCAGGACGTTTTCCCATGGAATTAACACATGATCCATCACCAAGATGGCATCATTTTCATCGAAACGGCTTGAAAGCGGGTAATCAAATGGTGCGCCTGTTGCGCCAGCCACTAATTCATAAGATGCACGTGAGATTAATTTCACACCGTCGGCATCCATTGGTGCAACAAACATCAGTGCAAAATCTGGGTTATCACCCATCACTTGTGCAGAACCAAAACCGATAAAGTTATAGTGTGTTAATGCGGAGTTGGTCGCAACGACTTTTGCACCACTGACGATAATACCCGCATCCGTTTCTTTTTCGAGTTTGATATAAACATCTTTGACTTCATCAGCTGGCTTATGGCGGTCGATTGGCGGGTTAACAATCGCATGGTTAAAGTAAAGGCCGCTCTCTTGAATGCGTTTATACCAGTGACGCGCGTTGTCTGCAAATTGACCATAGTATTCTGGGTTAGCACCTAAACAGCTGGCGAATGCCGCCTTATAGTCTGGAGTGCGTCCCATCCATCCGTAGCTCTGGCGTGACCAATCTGCGATAGCGTCACGTTGTTGGCGCAGTTCATCGGCACTTTTAGCGAAGCGGAAGAATTTGTGAGTGTATCCACCGTTGCCTGTGTCGGTGTTCCAGCAAAGTTGGTCATGAGTCGTTTTATCATGAAGCGCATCATATAATTGTCCTATAGAAGCGGCTGAATTACGAAAAGCAGGGTGAGTGGTGACGTCTTTTACGCGCTCGCCATAAATATAGATTTCGCGGCCATCTTGTAAGCTTTTTAAATATTCTTGGCCATTAAAAGGGCGTTTAGCATCGGAACGAAAATCTTCTGGTTTCATGTCTACCTCGTTATCTCACAATGAGGGCTTGCATTGATAGGGCACAAAGGCTGCAAGCTAAATATGTTAATTTTATGTTTGTTTTGTGTTTCTTAATTGAATCGCTTTACGAGGGAGTTTTAAAGAGACATTCTAAAGGTTTACTGGTACTTTTCGTTGAAAGTTGTTTTTTGTGAAAGAAATGTGATCATCTCGATGTTTTGATATTAACGTAATGCTTTTGTTGTAGCATAATCTATTGATTATTAATTAATAATTAACTTATTTTTATATTAATGTTAATTATTATTCTAGTATATTATTGTTCTTTTTTTAATCTTCTTGTTCACTTTTAGTTAAGCGTTATCGGCATTTTTACAAAGTTAAAACAAAATTTATAAAACATCAAAATGTTTTTAAAATGTAAAATAATTTGAAGGTGTAATAGTTTGTAGAGATAAGGGAGAAGATGGTTTGATATGCAGATAGAGAAGCTTAATGATTTTTACCTAAAAAATAAGGATAAAATCACTAAGCCTCTCTTTAATGAATGTTTTGTTCTCTCCATAGGCTAGGAGAGCATCCTACTAACCGGTTAAAAAAACGCGCAAAATAGGCGGGGTCTTTGAAACCGAGCTGGTAGGCAATCTCAGAAACGGGGCTATCGGAAAATAACAACATTCGTTTAGCTTCACGCAATATTCTGTCAAAAATTAACCTTTTCGGTGGCCGGTTAGCGAACCGCCGGCACATATCCTTAAGGCGTGATTCTGTGACATCAAGTTTCTTGGCATATTCAGGCACTGCAAGGTGTTCATGATAATGCAAGTCAATGAGCTGATTAAACCGCTGGAATAGACGATGTTCGCCTCTAACCCCTGTTGTTGGGTGTTCATCAAGTGGAATCGAGCGCAGCAGAAACGTAAATAATGCTTGGGCTAAAGAAGCGAGGGCTTGGTCTTTACCTATATAGTTATTAGCCGATTCACGCGCCATCAATGCCCAGTAATGGTTAAAGGTATCGATATCATCAGGTTTATCAGCAACAGATAAACATATAGCCGGAATATCCACTAAATCAGGATTTGCTGGGTATAACGACCCCAGTAATGGCGTAATTAAATCCTGTCGTACGGTGAGTACGTGGCCGTCAGTGTCTTCTTGAGTGAAAAATGCATGCGCAACCGAAGGGGGCGTAAGAATAAATAATGGGGCTTGAACGGAATAGCGGGACTCATCGAGCTGCAAAGTAATATGGCCCGTAACCAAATAGTGCAACTGGAAGAAACCGTCATGGCGATGCGCTTGCATATCGCGACCAAAGAAGGCAGCCATGTTGCCAAAGGTTTGGTAGTGGACGTCGTCAGTGCCTTGGGTTTCGTCGTAGTCTGTACTGATGTCAATATTCGTAATTAAAGTTGAGTTACCCTTCATTCTTCGGCTCGCAGCGTTGTTGGCCTCACAAGCCAACCCTAGTCACATACTTCAGTATGCTCCTAGGGATTAGCTTGCTTGCCGCTTAGCTGCAACTCGAATTGCTCTTCATTCTTTGGCCCGCAGCGTTGTTGGCTTCACACGCTAACCCTAGTCACATACTCGTGTATGCTCCTAGGGATTAGCTTGCTTGCCGCCTAGCTGCAAGCCAAATTATTTTGAGCAATATCCATGGTTATTGAGTTACAGCACTCTAATTTATTAAACCTTACATTTTTAAGGTGTTGCCCTTGGTCTTGAGTTTTTCATTGGAATAACCATGACTAACAGCGCACCGACCACCAGCAGGCCTGCCACAAAATAGAGGCCGGAGTTAAAGCTACCGGTTTGGTCTTTTAACCAACCAATCAACAGTGGGCTGACGGCAGAACCTATATTACCCGTTGCGTTAATAACAGCAATACCGATGGCGCGAGCACGTAAACTGATTGATTGGTCTGGGGTTGTCCAGAACACGGCCATCGCAGTAAATGAACCTGTTGATGCCATGATAATACCAATTAATTGGATGACGGGATGGCTTGTCATCGCAGCGAGGATCCAGCCCGCTGCCGCAAATAAGTAGGGAAGTGCAGTGTGCATTTTCCGTTCTTGTAATCTATCAGAGCGACGACTCCAATAGATCATCCCTAGAATAGTACAAAACTGTGGGATAGCGGTTAATAGCCCAATCATGGCATTACTACTGCCTTCATTGAAGCTTTGCATGATCTGCGGTGTCCAAATATTAATCGCACTTAACGTATTGGTTAAGCAAAAATAAGCGACGGTATACATTAAGATCACAGGGGTAAAAATTTCTTTCCATAAACTTTTGTTCTGTAATGCGGTATGGCTTTTTGACCCTTGTGGTTGGACAAGCTCTAGTTGGTCTTGGTCCATCATTTCTTGTAATGTATCTTTGTCTTCTTGGGTCAACCATTTTGCTTTCTTTGGTGAATCATCAAGGTAGAACCAAACCAACACACCGAGGATCACCGATGGGAAACCTTCTAACAGGAACAGCCATTGCCAGCCTTTTAGGTTTAAAATGCCATCCATGCCTAAAATATAGCCCGATGCCAGGGAACCGAATGCCATGGTGACTGGCATTGCAATCATAAATAAGGCATTAGCACGAGCGCGGAAATAGGCCGGGAACCAGTAAGTCAGATAAACTAAAATCCCAGGTAAGAAGCCCGCCTCAGCGATACCCACTAACATCCGTAGGACGTATAAGCTCGTAGGCCCTGTGGCAAACATGGTGGCTGTAGAAGCGATACCCCAAAGCACCATGATGGTGGCTATCCAGCGGCGAGCCCCAACAATCCCCAACATGATGTTACTTGGAATACCAAAAATCACGTAAGTGGCATAGAACAAGGTAGCCGCTAGGCCAAACATGGTGGACGTTAGGCCGATGTCTTTCCCCATGGTTAAGCCCGCAAAGCCAATATTAATACGGTCTAAGAAGGAAAAAACAAATAGCACAAATAAAAATACAATCAGACGTTTAAATAATTTATTAATCACCCGCTGCTGCGGTTCGGTTAAATTTTTATGTTGTTCAGCAGGGTTAGTGCTTGCAAGTTGTTGATTACTCATATTGTAGGGCCCTCAATTCTTTCTTTTGCAGATTATTATAGGTACAAGGGACGAGTAGGCAGCCATGGTGCTGTCTGCCCAATGTTGCGATATTGATTTCTTATTTATCTAATTAAGTTATTTGTCTGTAGGGTTAAAATTAACTTATTTAGAGATAGTTTAATTAATAAACGCTTGGTGTACTTGAAGTCACCTCAGAGACGGTTTTACCAAATTTTGCTGCTAGCGCTTCTGCGGTACGAGCCAGTAGCGTGGTATCAACCCCGACGGCAACAAATAGTGCGCCGAGTTTCAGATAATGTTCAGCAACATCTGGGGCTGCCATCAAAATACCGGGTGCCAAGCCAGCTTCACGAATTTGTACAATCGCTTTTTCTATCGCGGCTTTGACTTCTGGGTGGTTAGGGTTCCCTGAAAAGCCCATATCCGCACTAAGATCCGCAGGGCCGATAAACACACCATCGACGCCTTCAACCTTTAAGATCTCAGGAAGATTATTCATGGCTTCTCGGGTTTCAACCTGCACTATCACGCACATTTCATCATTGGCACGGGTTAAATAATTAGGTACTCGGTTCCAACGAGAAGCACGAGCTAAAGCACTGCCGACACCACGGATCCCGGCTGGCGGGTAACGCGTTGCACGTACTGCTTGTTTGGCTTGCTCTGCATTTTGTACCATCGGTAGCAAAAGGGTTTGTGCACCAATATCCAGTAATTGCTTAATGATCACCGGATCATTCCACGGTGGGCGTACCACGGGCTGTGACGGATAAGGGGCGATCGCTTGTAATTGAGATAATGTCGTTTGCACATTATTTGGTGCATGTTCACCATCAATTAATAACCAGTCAAAGCCTGCACCAGCAAGTAATTCAGCACTATATGGGCTGCATAAGCCAAGCCATAAACCAATTTGCGGCTGCCCACTTTTTAGCGCTTTTTTAAATTTATTTTCTAAAATATCCATACCATTTTCCTTACACGAAGCGGCAGCTAATTGAACCCATATTGCCGTAATCAACGTGGAACACATCACCTTTACGAGCAGGAACAGGGCGTGTAAATGAGCCACCTAAGATAATTTGGCCTGGCTCAAGTTGTACATTATGCGGTGCTAATTTATTTGCTAACCATGCTACGCCATTCGCTGGGTGATTGAGCACAGCAGCGGCTACGCCCGATTCTTCAATGACGCCATTACGATAGAGTAGGGCGCTAATCCAACGCATATCCAAATCGCGAGGTTTAATTGGGCGACCACCTAAGATTACCGCGCCATTTGCTGCGTTATCTGAAATGGTATCGAACACTTTACGTGGGCGATTGGTTTCAGGGTCAACGTTGTGACAGCGTGCATCAATCAGCTCAAGCGCTGGGATCACATAGTCAGTTGCGTTATAGACATCAAAGATGGTGCAGTTTGGCCCACTTAATGGCTTTGCGAGTACGAAGGCTAATTCAACTTCAATACGTGGCACGATAAAGCGGTCTGTTGGAATATCACAGCCATCATCAAAAAACATATCGTCAAGAAGCGCACCGTAATCAGGTTCATCAATTTGTGAACTTGCCTGCATGGCTTTGGATGTTAGCCCAATTTTATGGCCTTTTAGCACACGTCCTTCAGCAATTTTCACGCCAACCCACTCTTTTTGGATAGCGTAAGCATCGTCGATCGTCATTTCTGGGTGATCGAGTGAGATCTGACGGATTTGCTCACGTGATTTTTCAGCCTGATTTAGGCGTTGCGCGATTTGCGAGATTACATCTTTTTGTAACATGCTGTTAATACTCCTATTCACCTATTCTATTTCGAGAGCAGCGCTGCACTAAAGCGCTTTGCTGCCACTCGAACTATTCAAGGTGTAAATTGAATGCGTACCCAGCGGTACTCAATTTAACTAATTAGAAAGACCACCAAAGCAGAGGTATTTCACTTCCAAGTAATCTTCGATTCCGTAGCGTGAACCTTCACGCCCCAGACCAGACTGCTTAATGCCACCAAATGGGGCCACTTCATTTGAGATAATGCCTTCGTTAATACCGACCATGCCGCTTTCTAGAGCTTCTGCGACGCGGTAGATACGACCGATATCTTTTGAATAGAAATAGGATGCCAATCCAAATTCAGTGTCATTGGCAAGATCAATTGCTTCTTGCTCATCACGGAATTTAAATAATGGCGCGAGTGGGCCGAATGTTTCTTCTTTGGCCACTTTCATAGCCTCAGTGACGCCAGTGATAACGGTCGGTTCAAAGAACAAGCCGCCTAAGTGCGCAGGTTTACCACCTGCAATCACTTTTGCACCATGGGAAACAGCATCAGCAATATGTTCAGTGACTTTATCCACTGCAGCTTGGTTAATCAGAGGGCCTTGCTGGGAGTCTGCTTGTGTGGCAGGGCCGATTTTCAGTTCACTCACGGCTTTTGCTAAACGAGCCGCAAATTCATCGTAAACGCCTTCTTGGACTAAGATACGGTTAGCACACACACAGGTTTGCCCACTATTGCGGAATTTAGCCGTTAACGCACCTTGTACAGCGGCATCTAAATCGGCATCATCAAACACGATAAATGGCGCGTTACCACCGAGTTCCAGAGACATCTTTTTCACTGTATTGGCGCACTGTTCCATCAGCAACTTACCGACTCGAGTTGAACCCGTAAAGGTGAGTTTGCGTACCACAGGGCTGGAGGTCATTACGCCACCAATGGCCTGTGCATCTGTACCCGGAACGATATTGAACACACCGGCAGGAATACCCGCTTCTTCTCCTAACACTGCTAATGCTAATGCGGATAATGGTGTCTCTGCTGCGGGTTTTAACACCATGGTACAGCCGGCAGCAAGGGCTGGGCCGACTTTGCGCGTGATCATGGCATTTGGAAAGTTCCATGGCGTGATAGCCGCAACCACACCGACAGGTTGTTTAATGGTGACAAGGCGACGTCCCGGCAGAGGTGATGGGATGGTTTCCCCATATATACGTTTACCTTCTTCAGCAAACCACTCAATAAAGCTGGCACCGTAGGCAATTTCGCCCATCGATTCAGTGATTGACTTACCTTGTTCAGCACTGAGTAACTCCGCCAATTCTTTTTGGTTGTCCATCATTAAACGGAACCACTTGTTTAAAATTTGGCTGCGCTCTTTGGCGGTTTTAGCACGCCATGCTGGGAGCGCTTTTTCTGCGGCCTCAATAGCTTGTTGAGTTTCTAACGCACCAACGTTGCTGACGTTAGCGATAACCTCGTTATTTGCTGGGTTAGTGACCTCAAACACACTTTTATTTTGGGCATCAACCCATTGGCCGTTGATATAAGCTTGTTGGCGAAATAATGTAGAATTGGTATTTATGCTCATTTTTCGTTGTTCTCCGAAGACACTGATTGGACTTGTGGGCGGATATTTTTAGCTGATAGCTGTTGGCTAGCAAAACTTAACCCGGCACAAAGCGCCATAACAAGTGCCATAGCGAATGGGGATTCATCTTGTAATACAGAAACTGCAACGCTGGCGATAGCCGCTAAGGCAAACTGAATAGAAATCGCAAGTGCACTGGCACTTCCTGCAATTTTCCCGCGATGTTGCAGTAATAGTGACAAACTGTTGGTGCCGATAGCATTGACCATCGATAAGAACAGCACGACTAGAATAACAATTATGGGCAAACTTTGTTGGTAAAATATGAGTAACAGCAGACCAAATGCCAATTGAAACCCACTTTGCATAGTCAGTATGCGCGTTAAACTATAGGTTTTTAGCAGTTTAACGTTCAACAACAGCATGACGATCATCCCCAAGATGTTACAACCGAACAGCAAACCATAATGTTGTTCAGAAACACCGAAATAATTGATATACACAAACGGTGAACCACTGATAAAGGCAAACATACCGGCAAAAGAGAATGCCATGGTGCCAATAATACTCAGTGCTTCTCGGTCTGTGAGCACCTGCGCATAATTCTTGAAGGCGACACAAAGGATATTTTCAGAACCACGCTGGTGGGTTAGCGTTTCAGGGAGCAAGAAAAAAATCGCACACACCGAAGCTAAGCCAATCAACGCTAATAAGTAAAAAATCACTTGCCACTGAAAATGAACAAGTAAAAAACCACCTAAAAGTGGTGCCAGTAGCGGGGCTATCATGGTCACCAGTGTCATTAATGACAGTACTTTAGGTAGCTCATGGGCAGGATAAACATCCCTTGCAATCGCCCTAGCCATAACAATGGCGGCACCACTGCCAAATGCTTGCAATGCTCTAAAAATAATTAAGGTATTTGCATCAGTAGCTTGAGCGCATAGCAGGCTTGCCACCGTAAAGATGACTAGGCCACTTAGCAGCATTTTACGACGGCCGAGTAAATCGCTTAATGGCCCGTAAAATAGCATTCCCACACAGAAACCGGCAAAAAAAGCGCCAAGGGTGTACTGCATTTGCCCTTGAGTGGCGTGTAATGCAGTTCCCATTTGAGGAAGGGCAGGAAGGTACATATCGATAGACAATGGACCGAATGCCACTAATGACCCCAGTAATGGGATCAAGTAGTGCGGTATGTGTTTATCGAAATTTTTAACCATCTCGCCCTCTCAATGAAACGTTAAATAAAGATTTAAACTATTAACCTTTAAGCTGTTAACTTTTAAACAAGGCATGAACATTGTTTTGCTTATAATTTAATACGGGATCAAGCTCTTCCATGGTAAAAGACAGCGCCAGATAGCGTTTTGCCATTAAATCGGCAAAGTGGGCTTTGATCAGGTCGAAGATCATCTCCCCTGTTTTTTGCCTATCTTCAAGAGAGCGTCCGGCACCAATTTTTAGCGTCATATGCACAAATGCATAATCGTGTTTGCCATCAGCCATTTGCCAAGTATCTAGCCAAATAGCACGGCTACGAATACCGCCTAATGGAAAAATACCAGTAGCAGCAAGGGATTCATTCACTTGTGCAAACAGCTCTGGAAGTTTCGCTTCTTCACGGATATTCTCTGTACATTCTGCATAAAAATGAGGCATAACAGTTCCTTATGCGTTGGCAGCTTGTTTATCAGTGATATAGTTTGGAAGTGGGAACACGGCATTAATTTGCCCTGTGCCTGAGCTGGCAAACAAGTCAGTTAAAACTTCCACTTTCTCAGCGTATTTATCCCAACCTAACATGCCTAACAGCATCACTGTGTCGTGCATATGGCCTTCGCCATAGCAGTAGTCGGCATATTCAGGTAGCATTTTGCAGAACTCTTCAAAGCGGCCTTCACGCCAAAGTTTGACGACGCGTTTATCCATCTGCTCATCAAATTCACGAGTGTAGCTATTCATACCGTCTTCGGCTTTTTGGTCATCAATAAAGCGGTGTGATAATGAACCACTCGCTAATACAGCGACTGTGCCATCATATTTTTCAATCGCAGTCAGTACGGCTTCACCTAATTTGCGGCTGTCTTCAAAACTGTGAGACGTACAGAATGCTGAAATTGAGATAACTTTAAAGTGACGGTCGCTATTCATATAGCGCATAGGGACTAACGTGGCGTATTCGAGGGTTAAGCTTGGAATTTCATGGGCTTGAGCACGAACGCCTAATTTACGTGCTTCTTCCCCAATCATTTGGCCTAATACGGAGTTCCCATCATATTCATATTCCATATCACGAATAAAATGTGGGAGTTCATTACTGGTGTAAATACCTTTGAAGTGGTCAGCACAATTAATGTGATAAGCACTATTAACTAACCAGTGTGTATCAAAAACAATAATGGTATCAACGCCTAATTCACGGCAACGACGGCTGATTTCTTTGTGTCCATCGATAGCGGCTTGGCGACATCCATGGTTTTTACCTGGTAGTTCTGATAGGTACATGGATGGGACGTGTGTTATTTTTGCAGCGAGTGCCAACTTACCCATTTCATCCTCTCTTACCCGTTATATTTTGAGCTGTAGCGGTGTTGGCCGCACAAAACCACCCTAATCACATACTCATGTATGCTCATAGGGATGATTTCGCTTGCCGCCTAGCTACAACTCAAACTATTTAGGGTAAGGAACGAGTTTACCTATAATTTGTTGTAGCTATTATTTATCATGAATCATTTACAGTTCAAATTTTCATGGGTATCTAATTGATAAATAAAATAAAATAAAATAAAAAATTGATGAATCATACACCCCAGCGAGGGATGTTGTGGTCTCCGTAGGAGATACACACGTTTTTCATTTCTGCAAACACTTCGAAGCTGTATTCACCACCTTCACGGCCAACACCCGAAGCTTTCACGCCACCGAATGGTTGACGTAGGTCACGCACGTTTTGGGTGTTAACAAACACCATTCCTGCTTCGATACTGCGAGAAAGGCGTAAGATCTTGCTGACATCTTGCGTCCAAATATACGAAGCAAGACCGTATTCAATATCATTTGCCATGCGTAAACCGTCTTCTTCAGATTTAAACGGAATTAAACAAGCTACAGGCCCAAAGATCTCTTCTTGGGCGACACGCATACGGTTATCGACATCAGCCAGTACGGTAGGGCGTAAGAAATTACCACCTTTCAGGTGATCAGGTAGATCGGTCGGTTTGTCTGGTCCGCCCGCTAACAAGGTTGCGCCTTCTTCCATACCTAAGCGAATGTAACCCGAAACTTTGTTCCAGTGCTGTTGGCTGATCAATGCACCCACTTGGGTTTTTGGATCGTTCGGGTCACCGACGATCAAGCGGTTTGCACGCTCAGCAAAGCGTTTAACAAACTCAGGGTAAATGCTCTCTTGAATGAAAATACGTGAGCCCGCAGTACAGCGTTCGCCATTAATGGAGAAAATAGTGAACAGAGCGGCATCGAGTGCACGTTCAATGTCCGCATCTTCAAAGACTAATACAGGTGATTTACCCCCTAATTCCATGGAGTATTTTTTCAAGCCTGCATTTTGCATAATGGTGCGGCCAGTGGCAGTGCCCCCAGTAAAGGAAACCGCACGGACATCATGGTGTTTGACTAAAGCATCACCAGCAGTGCTACCATAGCCTTGAACCACGTTCAAAACGCCCGCAGGAATACCGGCTTCTAGAGCCAGTTCACCAAGGCGATTCGCTGATAATGGTGATAACTCAGACATTTTCAGCACCGCAGTATTACCCAGAGCTAAACAAGGGGCGGTTTTCCATGTTGCGGTCATAAATGGCACGTTCCATGGGGAAATCAGCGCACAGACACCCACAGGTTGAACCAAGGTGTAGTTCATCATCTTGTCATCAACAGGGTAAGTGCGGCCATTCATTTGCTGGCAAATTTCGGCAAAGAATTCAAAGTTATGTGAAGCACGTGGGATCAACACATTTTTAGTTTGGTGAATAGGCAAACCGGTGTCTTTGGTTTCCATTTCTGCAATTTGCGGGACATTTTCGTCGATCAATTCACCAAGGCGACGCATTAAGCGAGCACGCTCTTTCATTGGGGTATTGGCCCACTTTGGAAATGCGTCCTTTGCTGCGGCAACAGCTTGGTTGATTTCGTCTTGTCCACCCGCTGCGACTTCAGCTAATACTTCGCCAGTTGCAGGGTTGGTGGTTTCAAAATAGTCTTTGCTAGCAACGTTTTTACCGTTGATCCAATGATTAATCTTAGTCATTACACACGTTCCTCATACTCTTTTTCGCTGATAATGGTGTTGACCAATCTGCCAACGCCTTCAACTTCAACAATGACTTCGTCACCCGGTACGACATCAGACAACCCTTTTGGTGTCCCTGTCGCAATCATGTCTCCCGGTTGCAGTGTCATAAAGTCACTGAGGTAAGCAATTAAAAATGGAATATCAAAAATGAGATCGGCAGTGGTGCCTTTTTGACGTAATTCACCATTAACATAGGTGTATAAAGCCAAATTATGGGGATCTTTAACGGCGTCTTTATCGATAATCCAAGGGCCAATCGGTGTTAAGGTATCGCGGCTCTTAACTCGTAAATTTGGGCGATAATAGTTCTCTAAATAGTCACGGATCGCATAGTCATTACACACGGTGTAGCCTGCGACATAATCCATGGCATCTTCTCTTGAGACCTTATGAGCCGTTTTTCCAATCACCACCACTAATTCAGACTCATAATGCATATATTCAACATTATCAGGGCGAACAGAAACTTGGCGGTGACCCGTTAAGCTGCTTTCCGCTTTTAAGAAAATCAGCGGTTCTTCAGGTGGCTTAAATTCTAACTCTGCGGCGTGGTCGGCATAGTTCAAACCAAGGGCAAATAACGTCCCTTGAGCAGGAGGCAGCCATGTAACATCAGGAGAATCACCCGCGATCACATCCCCATTAGGTAATGTAATGGCTTCGTTATCACCAACAGTGACGGAATATTCAGTGCCTTTAAAAAGGATTTTGGCGCGTTTTATTATCGTAGACATTATTTTCCTCCTGCTGCCACAACGGTATTTTTCAGGCTAGGAAAGCCTTCCGCTTGGATAACCACTTCATCACCGGGTTTGATGGTGACACGTTGCTGTGGTGTGCCGAGTAGGATCACATCCCCTTGCTTTAAGGTGGCAAAGTCACTTAATGCAGCCACTAACTCGCTAGCATCGCGGATCAGATCTTTTGTTGACCAGCGATCCGCTTCTTTGCCATTCACTAGAGTGATGATATCAACAGGAGTATTCAGTGAAGTTGCTACCATTTCACCGATTGGGCAGAAAGTATCACGGCATTTGGCTTTAATCGCAGGACGATAAAATGTGTCTTCTGGCAAGCTCACTTCATTTGCCAATGCAAACCCAGCAATAAATTGATGTGCATCTTCTTTGCTGACTTTACGTGCATTTTTGCCGATTACCAAAGCAAGCGTAGCGCCACTTTGCACTTCTTCACCTGCGGGATGCAAAATTTGCTCGCCTGAATTGATACGCGTATTACGCGGCTTAATAAACCACACTGGGGTTTTCGGCGGGGTTTTATAAGGGGCTTGCTGGAATGCCTCGAGCCAATGGCTAAGCTGGCTTTGATGATTGAGGGCAACGGCAAATACAGTGCCTTTCATTGACAACTCCTTAATGAAAAGAATTCAACTTTCGAGTAATTATTAACATATTAATAAAGTATATTTTTTAAATTAGCAATAGGTTTATGAAAATGTTAATTTTAATTGTGATCTCATTAACACAATTAAGTTATCTTTCTGTAAGATGCTGTTATAAAAGAATTTATTATTTTTTCAATTTTTTTTGATTTACAAAAAATTAACTTTAAAGTTGGATTTTAAATTATTTACTCATTAATATTTTAGGGTTTTTCTTTGAGATTGTTATTTGGGCGTGCTACTCTTAATTAAGGCAAATTGGTGATGTGGAAATTCATGGTGATAACCAAAGGTTTCACTAAAGCATTGGGCCAATAAAGCAATGTGGCAGCCGCCATAAAATACCTAAATTGGGCTAAATAACGTTAATTAAGTGGTGAGTTTTAAGCTTATGCATGAATCATTGACAATTGCATTATTGCAGGCAAGAGAAACCGCAATGGGTTTTTTCCGGCCGATATTAAAGTCGTATAATTTGACTGAACAGCAATGGCGTATCATTCGCGTTTTAGCTGATAAGCGTTCAATTGATTTTCATGAATTATCAGTCCAAACCTGTATTCTGCGCCCAAGTTTAACGGGGATCTTAACCCGTATGGAGCGTGAAGGTTTAATTTTCCGCTTAAAACCGTTGAATGATCAGCGAAAATTATATGTCTCTTTGACACCTGCGGGGCAAGAGTTGTATGACAAAGCACGGCAGGAAGTGGAAGAAGGTTATCAAAAAATCGAGCAGGCTTTTTCGCCAGAGAAAATGCAGCAATTGACCGCACTGTTGGATGAGTTAATCGCTTTAGAGAGCCCAGATTATAGTAATATCGCTGCTGATAAGAGAAAGAGCGCCTAAATTTTCGTCATATTTCGAGCTCTAGCTGTGTTGGCTTCTTTCGGCTATTTGGGTCACATACTTGTGTATGCTCCCCAAACTATCCTCAATTGCCGCCTTGCTAGAGTTCGAACTATTTAGAAATTTAATTATTGGTCATATTTCGGTTATTTGGATTACATACGAGTGTATGCTCATCTGGCTATCTTCAATTGCCACCTTCCTACAATTCGAATTATTTTAAATATAGTTATTACTTAAATAATTCACTTTTCCGTTTAGATTCACTGAAGTTGAACTTCACTTATATTTATTGGTTGAGTAGTCAATCCCTCACTGTCATATCTTATTTGTAATTGTGAAATTATTTATAGGTTGCTTGTGACAAATTCTTCAGAAAAATCATTCCCAATAAAATCAAATGATTGATTTTCAGTGCATAGAGCCAATGATTGTTATCAATTGCAGTTTTGTCGAATTAATAAACTTAAAAAATACAAAAAAACACATTAAAAATGAAAGTATTAATTTTTAGTCATGGTGGATTTTTTTTATCTAAAAACAGTTAATGAGAATAAGTTACATTACGGTAAATTTACTGTTCGTAACGAAAATTTAGATAACATGACAAAATATCAAATTATGTGGCGTTTATTATACTTATCGTTGTTTATGATTTCGCCCTATGGCTACACAGAAAATCAACTACTCCCCTCTGCACAGGAAAGTGTTCAATTTGAACAAAAACAACGGTTAGAGTCAGAGTTAATCCAACGTAATCGATTGGAAAAACAAAGCACTATTTCCATTGAAGATGCATTGCCATCTCCTTCCCAAAATGAAATATGTTTCCTTATCAGTGAGATCCAATTTGTCGGTGCCACACAGCTTACGACTAAAACTCAAACTCAGTTAACCTCATCTTATTTAAAACGCTGCCTCACACTGAGTGAAATACAAAAGCTCACCAAGCATGTAACTAATTACTATATGGAACAGGGGTTTATTACCTCTCAAGCCATCATTCCTGAGCAAGATTTATCCTCACATCAATTGTTATTACAAGTGATTGAAGGGCATGTTGAAACTATCGAGATTGAAAATTCCCCTGAGCGTTTAGTTCATCAAATATTTCCTTATCAACAAGGCAAAATATTAAATCTACGGCATATTGAACAAGGGTTGGAGCAACTCAACCGGTTATCGTCCGCTAAGTACACTATCGATATCCAACCAGGAAGCCAAAATGGCTACTCTCGGGTTATTATTCATCAACAAGGGAAAAAATGGCCTATCACGAGCCAGTTGAATCTCGATAACTCGGGTATGGAGGCAACGGGAAAACAGCTGCTTACCGGCGGTTTAACGGTAGATTCCCCATTAGGGTTTGGTGAGCAGTGGTCAGTCTCGGGCAATACCGATATGGATGGAAGTGTATCCCACCATAACCGTTATATCGTTGCGAATGTGAATGTGCCTTATGGTTACTGGTCTTACCGTTACCAATTTTACCGTAACAGTACGTTACAGCCGTTTTATGCATCGGGGCAGCAATATCGTTATGAAGGCAAAAATACCAATCAGCAGCTTGATATCAGCCGCTTAATTTATCGCGATGGGAAGCAACGGCTTACACTGCAAAGTAGCTTAAAACATAAAAATGCCAACACCCAGTTAGCTTCCCAAACCTTGAGTATCAGCAGCCCAACTTTAACCTCGCTCTCATTTACCCCGCAGTACAGCACCACGCTTGGACAAGGTTACTTCACGTTTAACCCTGCCGCTGAATGGGGAATATCCGCCTTTGGCGCCTCACCGGATACCCTCGCGAAAGATTCACCGCGCAGCCATTACCGCAAATTCAGTCTAAGCAGCAGTTATCAGTATTTTTTCTCTAATGGTTTGACCTATTTAACCTCATTTTACGGCCAATATTCGCCCGATAATTTATACGGTATTGAACGCATAAGTATTGGAGGCCAGTACTCTGTCCGTGGCTACCACGAGCAGTCTTTAAGTGGTAACCGAGGCGGATATTGGCGTAATGAAATTAATAAAGACATCGCCAATACGGCAATTGGGCAACTGCGTTTTATCGGGGCTTTAGATTACGGGTTTATTGCCTCAGATAAATACCACGTTGAACATGACACCCTAGCGGGGGGAGCCGTTGGTCTCTCTTTTACAGGCAATAGCCTAATTTATTCTCAGTTTCTACTCAGTAAACCTTTGCATTATCCCTCACAACTTAAACCAGACAATTGGTCGGCTTATTGGTCGGTCTCATTTTCTCTGTAGCTTTACGTTTTTAAAGGATTATTTATGCTAAATGAACAATTACCTTCTCGCTCAAAGCGGATATTAAGTTACACCATTATTTTCTTAACCGCAGTCTACCCCTTACATCCCGCTTGGGGAGCCGCCATGACGGCAGCAGATAAAAACACCCAAATCAGCCAACAAAATAACGTCCCGATTATTAATATCGCCGCACCGAATGGGGCGGGAATATCCCACAATAAATTTCAACAATTTAATGTTGATAAACAAGGTGCGGTACTCAACAACGCCACCACTAATGTGAATTCCCAAATTGCAGGGCAAATCAAAGCCAATGCGAATTTAAAGGGAAATGCCGCTAATCTGATTATCAACGAAGTTACCGGCAGTAGCCGCTCAGAATTACAAGGTAAGTTGGAAGTAGCAGGCAAAGGGGCGAATGTCTTAATTGCTAACCCGAATGGGATTACCTGCAATGGCTGTAGCTTTGTGAATACCCCAGCGATTACCTTGACCACGGGAAAACCCATTCTGGATAACAAGGGGGCATTGTCTGCGGTTGAGGTGAAAAAAGGCAGTGTGGTTATTGGCGCCAATGGCCTGAATGCCGAAGCACAAACCTATGCCGATATTATCAGCCGCGCCACCGAACTAAATGGGCAAATCAAAGCCAAAAACTTGACCTTGATGCAAGGCACCAACCGTGTCGATTTTCAAAAAGGCACCGTAACACCGATTGCGGGTGAAGGGGCAAAACCCAGTATTTCGGTAGATACCAAAGCACTGGGTGGGATGTATGCCAATCAAGTGAAATTGGTGAGTACTGAATCAGGGGTGGGGATTAACCTCAGCAATGTGCAAGCCAACCAACATGACCTGACGTTAACTGTCGATGGAAAAATTACTCTTGCGGGTAATATCCAAGGGAAAAAAGACATTAATGTCAGCACCAAAAACCTGCAAATTAACGCCAATGCCAACGTGAATGCCGCCAAAGACATCACATTAGCCACCAACACCCTCACCAATAACGGGAAAGTTATCGCTGGTAAGGACATGCGAGTCTTTGCTGATAACGTCAGTAACACAGGAAATAGCGCACTTATTCAGGCACAAGATAATCTGTGGATACAAAAAAATGCCAAGGGTGATTTGAGTACGCTGATTGAGAATAAGTCAGGGACGATAAAGACCAATGCGGGGGACTTGGTTGTTAGGACAAAAAAATTAAAAAATACATCCGCTAAATTCACGTTTAATAAAAAGGCACTATCCCCTGATTCTAGCGAACGAACAGATCGCAGTATGGGAAATGCAGACATGTTCTTTGAAAATTTTATACGTTCGCTATTTGGAGATGAGCTATATTCAGATGTCATAGACAATACATCTCCACAACCCGTAATCAATAAATGGTTCGGCAAAGCTGATTTGTTGGAATACCCCGCATATGAAATTGCTCGCGATGTTTTTACTGAAGATATTTCAACCAATTCAAGGCTTTTAGCCGGCAAGAATCTTTATGTTAATGCAAACCAACTGACAAATGAGGGAGGAACTATCTCAGCAGTAGCTAATATGATTCTAACTGGAGATACATTCAATAATGAAGAGTTTTTAACTGGTAGGCTCAGTACTTATGCTACTTATAATCCTGTTTTCACTGTAGAGCAAGAACAAAGATACTTAAATGACTATAATTTAGGGAGTTATCGTGAATTAAATAAATTTTGGTCTGAATATACGAAACAATATGCATGGATGACCTCAAAGATAATACCTTCCGAGCTCACCGCTGGAAATAATGTTGTCCTTGATTTTAAAAACGCCATTAATCTTGAAAGTAAGCTTCCTAGCACCGAAAAACCCATAGCAAAAATAGTACAAGTAGGTAATCCATCTTTTGCCATTACTGCAAAAAACATTGTCTTAAATTCCAATAATATAAATATTTCTACCAACTTACAGTCTGAAAATGATCTGTCTATTATCGCTGGTCAAAACATCAATATTCATGATGCACAACTGGTTGCAAAACAATCACAAAGCCTAATTGCCAACAACGACCTTAATCTCAAACAGGTTAATTTAACGGCTAAAGACAGCACCTTAATTGCGAAAAATGGCAATCTTCAATATAGCTTAAATCCTGTCTCTGCGTTTAAGGATAATGTCTTATCGCCCCCGGTTCTCAATGCCGCAAATTCGTTACATATCCAAGCGGGTAAAAATATCACTTTTGATAATGCGCAGTTAGCCAAAACGAATAAACTTACCCTTAGTGCTAATGACAATATTTTTATTCGTCGTGATGAATCTAATTTAATGAAACTCGCGGCTTCAGAGCCTGTCGCCAATATCAATGCGTTACTCACAAAAACAGGAAATTGGGCAAGTTCAGGGGAAATAAACCTCACCGCTGGTAAAAATATTGAAGCGCATGGCATTGCCTTCAACAGTGGAAAATCACTGACATTCAATGCAGGCCAAGATATTCTTTTAGGCTCTAAAGCGATTAAAGATGTCGACAATGTATTTAAGACCAATCGCTACCCAGAGCTACGCTCACAACTCATCGCAAATGGCAATATCACGTTAAATGCAGCCCGTGATATTGACTTGCAGTCGGCTAATCTCCAATCCAAAGACAAAATTATTGTACTTTCTGGCCGTGATCTTAAATTAACCGCTACCGCTTACTCTGCCATTCCCAACCCCAACGAAGATAACCAAGATGTACGTTATGTGACCTCGACACTTTCCGGTGACAAAGGCATCACACTGGCCTCTAATGGCGCACTCACTGCACAAGGTAGCACAATCAAATCCCTAGATGACATCACACTCTCAAGCGGTGGAAATGTACGCTTAGAGTCGGTCAAAACGAACTATCGTAAGCAGTCAGGGAAAAAATTTGAAGAGTTATATCGCCAAATTGGCACTGAAATTAACAGTGGTAAAACCCTGACCATTTTGTCTGAGGGGAGCATTCTGTTCCAAGCCTCACGCTTAGTGGCAAAAGGTACGATAGATATCGCGGCAAAAGGCGGCTATCTCTATGCGCAAGCCATGGAAGAAACCAGCCACTATGAAGAGCAAAAGAAAAAATGCAATAAATGGACACTTTGCATTACCAAAAAAGAAGTGAAAAAAACGCGGAGTGAAACGACGAATAAAGTCACTGAGTTTACTGCTGGTGGCGATATTAATCTGTATGCCAAGGATGATGTCACATTAGAAGCGACCAAAATTAATGCGGGCAAGAATGCCAAAATCACCAGCCAAACGGGCAAGGTGAATTTTAAAGCGGTCAAAAATTCGCAATTTGAACAGGTGATTACAAATTCTAATGGTTTTTATATCACCCAACGTAATAAAGGCTATACCTCAGATAAATGGGTTTTACCTGCATTGCATATTGGTGGAAAACTGACTGTTGATGCGAATAAAGGGATCACTGCGGATGTTAAATCGAAAAATGGTCAGAGCCTAGAAAATGCCTTAGAGGCTCTTGGTCAAACAGAAGGTACACAGTGGCTTGCAGGCTTAAAAGACCATGAAGATGTGCAGTGGAACTTAGTTAAAGACGCCTATGACAGTTGGGATTATAAAAGCCAGAGTTTAAACCCGGTTGCTGCTGCGCTGATTATGATAACTGTTGCAGCGATGACGTCAGGTACAGCAACAAAATTTGCAGCTTGGGCCGCGTCGGGGAGTAGTGGTACGAGTGCTGCAGTGATATCAGGCGCGGCTTACTCTGGTATGACAGCTCTTTCAACACAAGCAGCGATCGCACTGGCTGAAAACCAAGGAAACCTATCCAAAGCGCTTAATTCACTAGGTAAAAGCGAAACAGTTAAATCTATTGTTGCTCAAATGGTGATCTCCGGGGCGCTTAATGGTTTAGATGTCAAAATGGGATGGACAAAAGGGAATCCGGGGAATGCTAAGTTACCTTTATTAAGTAATGGGGATTGGAATAAGGTTGCTCAGCGTGTTGCCGCGCAATCTGTGATTAGTTCAACCGTGAATACCACGATCCAAGGTGGCAGTTTTACCGATAACTTTAAGAGTGCCTTACTCAGTAATATCGGGAGTCAAATTAATGCCGAAGGTGCCAAGCTAATTGGAGATAAAGGGGACATCTTAGGTCATTCAGGCAAGCTTTTAGGCCACTCTGTAGTTTCGGGGATTAGCGCTGAAATTGCAGGTGGAAATGCCAAAGGAGCTATAGTTGGTAGTCTTGCTGTTCAGTTAGCAGGGATCACACTAAACAACAATTTAATCAATGAAAAAGAATGGCAAAAAGATTCCGAGAAATACGCTCAATTATCCCGCGTGTTGGGGGGATTTGCGGGTGCTATATTCACAGGTAATGCAGGTGGGGTCTACAGTGGCGCGGACTCGGCAGAAAGTACCTTCAGGTTTAATCATTTACTCCATGAACTCGCAATGGATTTTGATAATGAAATGCAAAAGTGTGCTGGTAATACAAACTGCGAAGCTACACAAATAAAAAAATATGCTATGTTCAGCTTAATAAACAGTGGCAATTTAGATGTAGAAATAACTAATAACCCATTAGTTACACAAGATATCACTAAAACGAGAATATCAAATGCATTTGATTTAGCTAAAAGGCCTTACTGGGCTAGTTATCTAGGTTTTGATGTCATGCAAAATGACCTAGCAAAACAGTACTTAATGTATTGGAACTCACAAGACTTAAATAAAATAAACGCAAAAACACCGGGTTGGACAAAAGCAGCAGTATTAATATCAGATCCTGAAATACAAGCCTCAGTTATTTCATTAGGTTGGATAGGAAAACAACTTATACAAAAGAGCGTATTGACAGTGTCAAAACTAGGCTCTGATGAAATAACATTAATGATAAAAAGTACACAAACGGGCCTTAAAAATCCTAGTCAAATAGATCAAATGAAAATAGATATGCTCAGCAATAACTATAGATTCACTGCACCAGAAGGTATTATTGCTGGATACGTCGATAAAAGAGGTATTCATTATATATCAGAAGGCAATCATAGAATGGTAGCAGCTAAAGAAATATATGTTAAAACAGGTGACTCGCAGTATATTAATAAATTGATTGAAAATGGTAGATGGACTGTAGTTGAATCTGCTCCTGCTGGAGCAAAACCATTACCATCTAGAAATTAATAGGGTAATATCATGACAAAAAATGAAATATATGTAGACATGTTATTTTGGATCCTTCCATACATAAGAAATATTCAATCTCAGGATAAAAAAATAAAATCTAAGGATTTATCATGTTATTATGAATCTGAGCTAATACATAACTTACCAAATAAAATTCTAACGAATGAGTTCACTAGTAGTGATATATCATTTTTAAACTACCAAGCTAAATACTATTATGAAAATTGCACTCCGAAAATCAGTGTGCTTTACTCAAAAAATATAGAATATATTAGAATGTTATTTATTTTAGTACCTGATGAGTTAAAAGATCAACTAACTTGGTCAGGTCCAAAAAATAATTCTATAATTAATCAAGAAACGAATTAGCGTAAAATTTAATAGTTATTCATTCATTGTGGAGTTAATTTAAATATCCTAAATATTATATGGAGAGTGTAGTGGCACAGTGAACTTAACTAGTTAAAGGAAAGTGTAACATATTGTTTTTAATTGACTTTCAATCTTTGTGCACATGGTGGGTTCCAGTGTGGAACCTATCATGGGGATCTGACCCCGAAATCAACTTCGTCTTGTGAGTGTTGGATATTTAGCAAAACGATTAACTGATTTTACTATTAATTACTTTAGTCGAAATTCGTCTATAAAAAAATATCAACCTCAGGGATTGGAATGAAATGTTATTTACAAGGAGAGGGTAATACTCAAGGAATATTATGTGAATATACGATCACTAAAATCTTACCAGACTTAGCTAGCGTCAGTACTTTATTATCAAAAATGCAAATGTCATGAAATAGGATTCTATTGCATTAATAGACAATTGAATAAACACAGGCGGCTATAATTTTAGCCGCCTGTGAATTCTTATCGACACATTTTAGGTAATGTTTCTTTTTTGGGACTACTTACCCAGTAAGTGCAAGAAGTGAATATGTTTTTCGTACTGATCAAGAATATCGTGAATGATCTGCTCTTTTGCCCAGCCCATCACATCGTAGTCTTGCCCACCTTCTTTTAAGTGAATTTCAGCGCGATAGTAGCGTTGTTCTTCGCTTTTTTCTTCATCTGTTTCAGTACCCATACCCGATAACGCAAATGACGGTTGAATATAGTAACGGAGGCGAACTTCATAGAAAAAGTTCATATCGTCGCCTAAATCGACTTCAAACCCAATTCGGTCATCTTTATCGGTATGGATATGGCACACAGTACCTTGCTTAGCGAGTTCTTCAGACACCATTTCCATGGATGGTTTCACAGATTCTTCCATAAAACGCTTAACATGTGCACGTTTAGGGAAATAGACAATGTTACGCAAGCGCCGCTGCCACGGAATCGGGTTACGGCTAGCGGTAGGGGCGATGGTGGCTAATTGCTGGCTATCTCGCTTATAAGCGTCGACGCGTAAGGCTTTAAATAACCCATAAATGGAGACAAGCAAAACGGCAGCAAAGGGCAGAGCACTCGCAATGGTGAGTGTCTGTAAGGCTTGCAAACCACCTGCGAGTAGCATGGTAATGGCAACTACCCCCATCAAACCTGCCCAGAAGATACGTTGCCAAACTGGCGTGTTAGAATCGCCTCCAGAGGCTAGCGTGTCAACGACCATTGCTCCTGAATCCGCTGAAGTCACAAAAAACACAATAACCATTAGCATGGCGAAGAAAGATAAGACCGAAGAGAATGGAAAATAATTAAGGAATTCAAACAAAGCGAGAGATACGTCCGCTTGAACAGTTTCGGCTAATAATGTTGCGCCTTTATTTTTAATCAAGTCAATCGCTGTGTTACCGAAGAATGTCATCCACATCAATGTGAAACCTGCGGGGACAAACAGTACTCCCATAACAAATTCACGAATGCTACGGCCGCGAGAAATACGGGCAATAAACATACCGACAAATGGCGACCAAGATAACCACCACCCCCAGTACAGTAGCGTCCAACCACCTAACCAACTGCTTGATTTGGGTTCATAGGCGTAAAGATTAAACGTTTTACTGACTATTTCAGATAAATAACCGCCAGTATTTTCTACAAAAGATTTTAATAGTAATACAGTAGGACCTAAAATCACCACAAGCAGCAATAATAGAAATGCTAAGCCAAGGTTGAGTTCAGATAAAATACGGATCCCTTTATCTAGTCCAGAGACGACAGAAATAGTCGCTAAACCAGTAAAAGCAATAATTAACCCGACTTGTACCATTTCATTAACGGGCAAACCAAATAAATGGTTCATCCCAGCATTGACCTGTAATACGCCAAACCCTAATGAGGTCGCGACACCAAATACGGTACCGACAACAGCAAACACATCAACTGCATGGCCAATAGGGCCATAAATTCGATCACCAATAATAGGGTAAAGGGCTGAACGTAATGTCAGAGGTAGGCCGTGGCGATAACTAAAAAATGCTAAAATTAATGCGACAATGGCGTAAATCGCCCATGCATGTAACCCCCAATGGAAGAAGGTTAAACGCATCGCTTCTTTAGCAGCTTCAATGGTTTGCGGTTCACCAACTGGCGGGTTTAGGTAATGCATTACAGGTTCAGCAACCCCAAAAAACATTAACCCAATCCCCATACCTGCGGAGAAAAGCATAGCAAACCATGACACATAGCTAAAATTGGGTTGGGCGTGGTCTGGCCCCAATTTTATTTGCCCATAACGAGAGAGTCCCAGATAAGTCACACTCAAAAGAACAATAGCAACGGCAAGAATGTAGAACCAGCTAGCGTTATTAAATAAATTTTGTTGAAGATGACTTAGATGAGATTCTGCGACTTTTGGCATCAAAGCGGCAAAGCCTACGATAACCAAAATAATGATGGCAGAGCTATAAAACACAGGGGGACTAATTTTAGAACGAATTTTTTTAGAATCAGTATCAATTTGACTCATAACAACCTTCTTTTGTTTTATTTTATTTTTGGCATACCGATATCAACAAAGTATGCAGCGAGCTGTCCTTCTTAATGAAACAGTGAATAATTGCGAAAAGGTTCCCTAAGGAAACGAGATAGAAAGAACAATAATAGGGTGTTGATGGCAGACTAAACCGCCAAATATAATGATGAAACCCGAGTCTTTATCACCTTCATAAGTTAAAAAATAGGCGGTTATACTGCCATGATACGAGTGAATGATCAACAATATCGGGAAATAACATTAAATAGAGGATAAAAATATCATGTTAATTATCATTAAATTAATAACTAACAATGTAATATTTACATGTTGTACCAATAAGTTAACGTAAATGAGCGAAAGTAAGTACGAGATAAGTAAAAACCATCGATAAGTAGAGGAGGAAATGTGATTAGCGTAATTGGCTATCCTTACTGCCACGCCGATTATAGCCGCTAAATGTAGATTGTTTTTTATCTAATTCATTTTGGCAGTTAATACAGAATTTAACGCCGGGTAATGCTAAACGGCGAGCCTCAGGAATTGCCTCACCACACTCTTCACAAAACTCGGCACTTTCACCTGAGTGCAATTGGCGACGCGCTTTCGCTACCGCATCATCGAGAGTGGCATCAATTTGTTCTTGAACAGCATCTTCATTTGCCCAGCCATTTGCCATCATTCACCCCTACTTGATTAAATATTGACCTTATATCAATATTGAGGCGAGAAAATTTAATTCAAGAGCAATTATTACTCTAAAGATAATGTCATATAAATGTGGTCCATTCCCTCTTCATCATACATTTCTCCTTCAGTTTGGTACCCCAGAGTATGGTAAAAATCAATGGCAGTATGTTGTGCTGAGAGCGCAATCCTACGGTAATGATGGGAACGGCCATATTGCTCTACAAATTTCATTAATTCACGTCCTAGCCCTTTACCACGGTGTGGTTTTTGTACTGCAACGCGGCCTACTTTGATGAGGTTATCGTCAAGTAGCACACAACGTAATACCGCAGCAGGCTGTCCTTCTAAATACAAAACGACATGTAATGCGGACTCATCATATTCATCGACATCGATATCAGCGGGAAACCCTTGCTCTTGAGTAAAAACTTGTTGGCGCAGGTTGAAGGCATCGGTAAGGAGTTCTGGGTTTGCATACCCAATGCTATATTTAATTTGCATTAGTTTTCCTGAGAGCTAACGAGTAAGAAGTGCAATTATATCGTGGAATGGCGAATTAGTTAGGAGGGTTTTGGTGCTTTTCGGAGGAAAATAAGAATGCAGGCATTTTAAGCCCACATTCTTGAAGGGAATTGAGAGGATAATTATTTTTTATCAGTTTCTGCGTCATTTTCTGCTTTGAGCGATTCCGTTTTTTCTTTCATATCGGTTGCCACTTCATCGGCTTTATTAATCGCATCTGTTTTAACTTCTTGGCTCAGTTCTGACGCATTTTGTTTTAATTCTTCAGCTTTGTTTTGCGCATCTTTCGTGAGTTCATCAGCTTTTTGTTCACCATCTTCTTTTAGTTGCTGGGCTTTTTCTTCAGCTTGTTTAACGGTGTCACTTGGTTTGGATGAGTCATCACAACCTACGATAACTGTAACGATCCCCGCGAAAAGAAGTGAAGTGATGAGTTTTATATTCATAAACATATCCTTAGCACGATGCTGGTAAAAATGTTATTGAAGCTCGATATTGGCATAATCGCCAATGTGTATATTTAACTATAGTTGAAATTAAGTGAGTTATAAAATAATTAGGTAACTAATTGAAATGGTTATATTTTCTTTACTATTGGCTCAAGTGGAAGCCTATTTTCTGGAAAGTCATCTTTTGTTCCATGCTATAGAGTTATAAAAGATAGAGAATCAAGCTAAACTGATTGAACTTATTATTAAATAAATAATGAAAACAAATTTATGGCTTAGATAACAAAGGAATAGCATTATGGCGTACTATTATTCGTTGATTATTTTAAAATTTATTATCGGTTTTGCCATTGTTATCACTCATATGAATCTATCGGGGAAAACACAGCTTTCCCAAATGACTCCTATTGATTTTATTGGTAATTTTGTCTTAGGGGGCATTATTGGTGGGGTGATTTACAGTGATACTATCCCATTGTACCAGTATGTGATTATTTTAATTATTGGTGTTTTGTTTATAAGCTTTTTGAACTTTTTAACAAAAAGATTTAA
Organism: Providencia sp. PROV076; assembly: GCF_028483405.1. Taxonomy (NCBI): domain Bacteria; kingdom Pseudomonadati; phylum Pseudomonadota; class Gammaproteobacteria; order Enterobacterales; family Morganellaceae; genus Providencia; species Providencia sp. PROV076. The sequence goes on from NZ_JAMPRR010000018.1 coordinate 214,614, forward strand.
TTTTTTTCGTAATGTGGCCATTGGTAATCCCATACCCATTATTAAAAAAGGCCAATTTATAATGGAAAACATCTTAGAAAAAGCCAATAAGATAGACCTCATCAATATTTCATCTCGAATTCATGCACAAGGCATTCACTCCTTTCAAGAAATTTATTATGCGCAAATAGAACCTGATGGGCAGCTAACCATTATTTGTGATGAAAAAAATATGCCATCAGTGATCCTGATAAAAGAAGGGGTAATTAGAAGCTATGGTTTGGAATCTATCGAAAGAGACGAGGCTTGGTTAATACAGCAAATTGAATTACAAGGTATTGAATCAATAAACGATATTTTCTTAGCTGAATTTTGGCGTGGTGAAGTCACGTTTATTTTGCGAGATGGTAAAATAAACCGCAAGGGTGCACAGCACCTGAAAGTTATAGCTTAAATGAATAAGTCGGTGAAATGCAGGTAACATTTCACCGACAGAGACCTAATTATTGTTTTAAATCATCATAAAGCATTAATGAGGATTTATTATCTGGGTCACCAATGTAACGAGGTTGAGGTTTAAATGCCTCATTAAACAGGCTTTTTTCGGGCTCAAACCCGGTATAGTTTAAACCTGCTAAATCAGACCACGCATAGATAAAGTCCATATTACTGAATGGTCGGGCTGTTTTATCATTTAAATCAAATTGATGAGTTGATAACCACTCAGGTGACTGCCAAACTAGGAAAGGCACATTGTAAATGACTTTACTCGGCTTTCCTTCGCTGCGCCCTAACATTTTATGAGGCGGGGTATCATAAACGTCTTCACCGTGGTCTGAGAAAAACACCAGAAAACCATTTTCTTTTGAAGAATCAAAGTCCTTGATTAATGTTGAAACAACATAGTCGTTATAATATTGCGCGTTATCATAAGCATTGTAATCTTTTACTTCATCATCATTTAGATTCGCTGGAACCACGCTGTCTTTATCTTTGAAAATAGCTTTATCTTCTGGGTAGCGGAATTCATAGCGCATATGGGTTCCTAACAGATGGACAACAATAAATTTCTTTTCTGCAGGGTCTGCAAGCGCTTCTTTGAATGGAGAAAAAACCACGTCATCATAAATACGTGAGCTTTGCGCCATGTCATTGTTCAAATAATATTGCTTATCTGTTTGGCGAGAGAACGCCGTTAATAAGGTATTACGCTCAGTCATTGTCTGCTGGTTAGTGATCCAAAACGTTTTAAAACCTGCTTGCTTCATCATGTTCATGATAGAAGGGCGTGAATTGAACAGTTCAGGCTCTGTTTGTGTCGCAAACGTCAGAATTTGTTGTAGTGCCTCAATAGTATAAGGTCGTGATGTCACCACATCATTGAATACAGATAAATTAGCAGGGTAATCGTTAGCTAGCTCATCTAACTCAGGGGTGGTTGGGCGTGAATAGCCATATAGGCTCATTCTATCGCGGCTGGTGGACTCACCAATCACTAACACAAATGTGCGGGGGGTGTCACCGTTTGCATCGACGAAGTTTTCTAATGGTGGAATTTTACTGTTGTCGCGGATTAACTCCTCCATGTTTGCCAGCTGGTTTTTATATAAAAGGTAACCACTAACAAACTGCCATGGTGCAGCATAGGCGAGTTTACTATTCAAATAAGATGCGACATTAGCTATTGGCCGGTCTTGTTTAATGCCTTTGTTATAATAAGGAATTCCGAACAAAATAACTAAAATCAGCAATGAAATACCGATGCGCCCTGGTTTTGGTAATGTTACCGGTTTTAGGCGCGTCCAAAGGAAGATAGCGACGACCGTGTAAGCGAGTATGACACCTAATACTTTGAAACTAAAATATTGTTTAAGGAATTCGCCTGCTTCATTGGTATTGGTTTCAAACATCACAAACATGACACTTTGTGATATTTGGTGCCCATAAACAACAAAATAAGCGAGAGCAACAACCGAGGAAAGCCATAAAACAATCCCAATTACTCCTGCAATTAGCTTAACTTTTTTAGGAAAAAGTAGGGCAGGGATCAACCAAAGAGAGCTGTAGAGTAGTGAATCTCTTAGGCCAATGGAATTACTTTGCCCTGTTACTAGCACATACAGTTGTAATAGGGATGAAAAATACCAAAAGTAGATTAGTAACCAGAGCAGTGAGATCCAGCTAAATTTTTCTGAGTGTGTAGTGTTACCCATAGGTTTTTAAACTCTTGTTTTCTATTATTGTTAAGTCGAATATAAAAAATAATTGAGAAATCGATTTTTAGATATAAAGACGTAGTTTAAGTTCCAAAATATATCCTTTATAAATAATAATTTCTTAATAATTCCGTAACGCTATGTTTATTAGTGTTTTTTTTGCAAAGAACGTGTTTGGTTTTAATGGGGCAGTTCTTGTGATATTCAATTATAGACGATGTTTTGCCCGCCATTAGCAAAATAGTAAATGGCGAATTAGCATTTGTAATCGTCTTTACGCCATTGATACTATCCTTTGACATATTTATGGTATATAAGAAAATTTGGTGAATGCATCAGTGAAGGGTGAGAGCAATACATGTTAGATAACTCATTTGTGGCTTTTTTGAAATCACCCCTATCAATTAGGGTGCTTCTTTCATTGCTAATTATTATTGATGGCGCAATGATTTTAAAGCCTGTATTAAGCGCTTATACCGACTACATTGATTGGCGTGAGTCTGGGCTAACACAGTGGTTGAAGTCACTGGGTTTTATGAAATTGCTGGATATCCCGCGATTTTTATTGGGAATTTCACTGATTTTCCTATCGCTATTTATGGTTAACGGAGCCCGTATCGCTTGGGTGTTTTCATTATTTTTACTTGGGATTATTTCATTTGTTGACCTGCGGTTAACACAAGAAAACATACATCAAGGTTATTTTTCCCTCTTTTTATTGGTTGCTTTGTGCCTTTTTTGGAAGCTGTATCATCACCATAGCTTAACCAGTGCCGGGTTTGTGGCAATAACCTGTATTATTGCATTATTGCTGTATTCCATTTTTGGTACTTTATATATTGGTGATGAATTTTCACCAGTCGTTAAAGACGGCACAACGGCCTTTTATTTTGCTTTAGTCTGCATGACAACGGTCGGGTTTGGTGACATTGTTCCGGTTACGGTTGATGCGCGTGTATTCACAGTGACAGTGATTATTTTAGGGATCACAATTTTTACCACTTCAGTGGTTTATATTGTTGGGGTGTTAGCTAAAGGTACGAAAGAAATCGTGCGTAAGAGGTTTTCTTATATGAAAAATCATTATGTGGTGATTGGTAGCACACCAATGGCCGTCAATGTCTATCAAGGGCTGAAAAACCGAGAACTGCCGGTGGCCGTGATTTGCCAAGAAAACCATCGCAGCCATTACCCTGAAAAGGATAATATTGTGACCGGTGACCCAACCAGTTCCGAATTGCTCGCCGCAGCTAATGTTAAACACGCAAAGTGTGTGTTAGTCATGACAGATAGCGATTCCCTCAGTACTTTCGCTTTATTGGGGGTGAAAGAGCAAGCGGGGGAAAATAGTTCGGTAAAAACTGTGGTGCTAATTAACCAAGAAAGCAATATGGATAAAGTTCGCTTACTTAAGCCTGATATGTTGTTTTCATTATCTACACTAGGTTCAGAGGTTTTGATGCAAGTGCTTTGCGGTGAAGCAATATCGAGCGACTCTATTAGTGATATGCTGTTGAACAAAGTTGCAAAAAGCTAACCTTTAAAATAAAAACAACAGGAATTGTGCTGCATGCTAAGTGCTCAAGATGTGAGTTGCCTTCGGCAAAATAGGGTTCTATTTCACCAGCTAAATTTTACCGTTCAGCCCAGTGAGATCTTGCAAGTTGAAGGGCCTAATGGTGCGGGGAAAACCACCTTGTTACGCATGATGGCGGGGCTATTAAAGCCTGATGAGGGTGCGGTTTGTTGGAATAATCAATCGATTGAAAAACTGAAAGAAGAGTTTACGCGTCATCTGCTTTATTTAGGGCACAAACCCGCAGTGAAATCATTATTGACCCCGTATGAAAACCTCAAATTTTATTACCGAATGCATAATAAAGGCAGTGAAGGTGACCGTATTTGGGCCGCTTTAGAGGAAGTTTCGCTAATTGGTTATGAAGATATCCCTGTAAGTCAATTGTCTGCGGGCCAACAACGGCGTGTTAATTTAGCGAGGTTATGGCTAAGCGAAGCCCCTTTGTGGGTACTTGACGAGCCTTTTACTGCAATTGATGTTGCGGGAGTGGCGCGTTTAACAGAACGTTTTCATCAACATGCAGAGCAAGGGGGGATTATTTTGTTTACCTCTCACCAAGCGATGTCAGGGCAATTTGGCTCACTAAAACTGACGGGTGGGGTTGAAACATGTTTTGGTTATTAATTAAACGAGAACTTAAAATTGCTTTTCGTGGTTTTTCTGAATTGGTTAACCCGTTGTGGTTTTTCTTAATTGTTATCACACTATTTCCTCTTAGTATTGGTCCTGAACCTCAGTTATTAGCACGTATTGCGGTTGGGGTATTTTGGGTTGCCGCTATTTTGTCTTCGCTGTTATCGTTAGAGCGCTTATTTAAGGATGATTACCTCGATGGTTCCCTTGAACAGCTACTTTTGGCCCCACATCCCTTATTTATTACCGTTTTTGCTAAAGTCATTGCACACTGGTTAGTCACTGGGCTGCCCTTGATCTTGTTATCTCCAGTTGCTGCATTAATGCTGTCTTTTAGCGCAGACACGCTATTTGTCTTAGCGGGAACATTGTTACTGGGTACGCCTGTATTGAGTTTTATTGGTGCGATAGGCGCGGCATTAACGGTTTCTTTAAAAAAAGGTGGCGTTTTAGTCAGCCTGCTAGTCTTACCGCTTTATATTCCTGTGCTTATCTATGCAACAGGTACAATGGAGGCGCATAGCTTTAAAATGCCGCTAGATGGCTATTTTGCTATTCTCGCAGCGCTGTTTGCCGCCAGTATTACTTTTTCGCCACTTGCGATAGCTGCTGCGTTGAAACTTAATATTAGCAATAGTTAGCTGCTCACCTCTTCTCATCAATAGGTAATTAGGGCGTTGATATGCCCTAATTACCGATCTTTCTTACCCTCTTTTTTATAAAGTTGTAATAATTTATTTCAAATGTAATTGGTTAGATTTTCTTTACTCTTTATAAGAGAGAGGGTACTACAACTATTTGATTTTTAGTCACTAAAAATTACGCCTTAAGGTGCATTTTTGATGTTTATCTGGCTTGAATACAATATTCCCTACAAGTTAAATTTGTTTTTTATTTTTATAATTAATTGATATATAGGTTTATTTTGTTTTTATTGAAAGTAATTGGTTATTTTAAAATTAAGCAGACAATTAACAAAAAATGCGAACCAATTGGATTGTTATTTAATAAAAAGTATGTAAAGTTGCGTATATTAACTTAACCTAAATCCAAACCGTTAAAAAAAACTAATGCTTAATGTACGTACCTTACTGAACGGATCAATTTGTTTTGCCTTTTGTTTTCCTGCTCTTGCAAAAGCGTCATTATTGAAACCAGATAACACAGATAACTTGTTCAATCGTCAAACGCATCAGCAACAAACGTTACAACAGCAGTTTGATGCAAAATCTCCCGATGTGAACTTATCTGCTTCCATTGCAAAAACACGTCTGCAATTTCCGCAAGAGACTCCTTGTTTTTTAATTGAACAGGTTGTTGTCAGTGGGCAAGATGCCTTCCCACATTGGGTACCTATAGAAAGGTTAGCGGGTCAGGCTGTTGGTCATTGTATTGGTGTTGATGGCATCAATTTATTAGTCACTGACGTACAAAATCGGCTGATTAGCCACGGCTGGATCACCAGTCGTGTATTGGTTCCTGAACAAGATTTATCAACAGGAGTTCTCCAATTAGTTGTCATGCCAGGCAAAGTACAAAAAGTCATTTTTACTGATGACTCATCACAATACAGTACGCTGTATACCGCAATGCCAGCCCATTCAGGTAATTTATTGGATTTGAGGGATATTGAGCAAGGCTTAGAAAATCTACAACGTTTGCCAACCGTACAAGCATCGATGGAAATGATCCCCGGTGATGGCCCGGGTGAAACCCAAATTGTGATCAACCGTCAGCAATCACGCTATTGGCATGCGGGCGCGTGGGTGGATAATACGGGTTCAAAAAGTACCGGTAAAAACCAAGCGGGTGTGATGCTTGCATTGGATAACCCGACTTCTCTCAGCGATCTTTTCTATCTTACAGCGACTCGCGATTTAAGTTTTTCTAGCGATAAAGACACCACCAATTACAGCGCGCACTACTCGGTGCCGTTTGGTTATTGGCAGTTTGCCACCACCGCGAGTGATTATGAATACACTCAAACTATTGCTGGTGCAAATAGTGATATTGAATATCGCGGTAAAAGTAAAAGCTTGAACTTGCAACTGAGCAATGTGCTTTACCGTGATGCCACAGCGAAAACCACCGCTACCTATGATCTGAATTTGCGCGAAACCCGTAACTTTGTGCAAAACACTGAAATTGAAAATCAAAAACGGCGCACTACAGCGTGGAAGTTAGGTCTAAACCATCGCCAGTATGTGGGGCAATCAACCATTAACGTGGGGGCGAGTTACCAACACGGGACGCGTTGGTTTGGCGCTATGCCTGCTTTTGAAGAGTTTAGTAGTAAAGCTTCTCAAGATTATGCGACAGCCCTCGCGATTGTGATGCAGTTTAACGCATCAGCTAGTATCCCTTTTACAGTGGCCGAACAATCGTTGCGTTTTGATACTCAGTATTCGCGTCAAATAAGCGACCGTCCCTTAACGCCTCAAGATCAATTTAGTATTGGTAACCGCTGGACGGTGCGCGGCTTTGATGGTGAGCGCACGCTCAGTGCGGATGAAGGCTGGACACTTCGCAACACCTTGTCATGGTCACTGCCTATTCCTGCTCAAGAGCTCTATGTTGGGGCTGATTACGGCAAAATCAGTGGGCGTTGGACTAACCAGAATTTAGGGACTCACCTTGCGGGTGGGGCGATTGGCCTACGTGGGGCAATAACCCCTGCCAATTTGAGTTATGACTTATCTATCGGTACTCCCTTCTCTAAACCTGATGGTTTTAGAACCGACCCTGCCACTTTTGCTTTCTCTGTAAACTGGAATTATTAAGGACTCTCAGGATGAACAAGTTATTTTACCGCCTAATTTTTAATGCTGCTCGCCAAATGGTGATGGTGGTTTCAGATATTACGCGCAGCCATCGTGCGGGTCCTGCGGGTTCGAGTGAAAATCACGTAGAGAAAGTAACAAGTAGACGAGTGCGCTGGTCAATTAAACCGATAGTCACTTCTTTGTGGTTTACATTAGGAATGGTGAGCTTTAGCGTTTCGTCATCGACCATCGTTGCAGATGGTAAGGCTCCGGGTAACCAACAACCGACCATTGTTAATACGCAAAATGGTTTACCGCAAGTTAATATTCAAGCGCCTAACCGTGATGGCGTCTCTCGTAACCAATACAGCCAGTTCGATGTTGATCATAAAGGGGCGATCCTCAATAACAGCAGCACCAACACGAACACACAACTTGGTGGGATGATCCAAGGTAATGATTGGCTCGCTAAAGGGGAAGCCAAAATTATCCTCAATGAGGTAAATAGCCGTGACCCGAGTCAACTTAATGGTTTTATTGAAGTGGCAGGGAAAAAAGCGGATGTGATCATCGCCAACCCTGCGGGGATCACCTGTAACGGTTGCGGGTTTATCAATGCCGATAAAGCTTTGCTATCGGCGGGAAAAACTTTAATTGAAAACGGTAAAATCAAAGGATTTGAGGTCGATAAAGGCAGCATCAATATTCTTGGGAAAGGCTATAATGGCAATGGTACCAACTACACAGCGTTGATTGCCCGCTCAGTGAATATCAATGCGAAATTGCATGCCAAAGATTTAGCGATCACGACAGGAAAAAATACCGTGGCAGCGGATGGAACAACCATTCTTAAAACGGATAATTCCTCTGCCGATGATAAGCCTGAATTTGCTTTAGATGTTGCCGCATTAGGGGGGATGTACGCCAATACTATTAAAATGCGTGGGACAGAGCACGGTGTAGGCGTGCGTAATGCGGGGCATATTGGGGCACAAGCCGGGGATATTACCCTGTCAGCGGATGGGAAAGTAGGTAACTCTGGCGTGATCACCGCTAGCCAAAATATTGCCCTGACTAGCCAAGATGCTATCAATAATACCGGTACTATACTGGCGCAAAACGATATCCAGCTCAAAGCGAAACAGGCAATAACTAACACCGATAAAGGCCAAATCGTTGCAGGGCGTGATGCAGCAGTTCATGCAGAGCAAATTAACAGTGATCGTAGTGCTTTATTGGCGGCAGGGGTCGATAGCAAAGGTAAGCTGACTTCCGCGGGGTCGTTAACAGTTAAAGGGGATAAATCGCTTGCATTACAAGGGGATATTGTCGCCAAAGACACCTTAATCGCGACAGGTAGTTCACTTGATTTGTCTGATTCTAATACCCAAGCCAACAATATTGTGTTGACCTCAACGACAACCGATATTCGAACGAAAAATGCGCACCTAAAAGCCACGAATAAAGCCACATTGACGGCTAAAACGGGCATTGATAATCAGCGCGGCGAGATTGTTGCCAATGAGCTCACGTTAATTGCACCTGAGTTAATTGATAATCAGCAAGGCAAATTGGTACAAACGGGTAACTCAAAAAATACCTTAAATACCAAGCTATTAAACAATCAGCAAGGGGAAATTAACCTTGCAGGTGATACTTCAATCACGACGCAGCAGTTAAATAACCAGTCTGGGCAGTTACTCAGCCGTGATGGCAAGGTTGATATTCAAAGCAAAAACCTGAGCAACCAACAAGGCACGATACTCGCATCCGGTAAACAAGGCCTGATCATCAAGACAGATACGCTTGATGGGCAGAAAGGGGAAATTCTGACCAGTGGTGCACTGGGGTTAACCGCAAAATCGGCCAATCTTGACCAAAGTACAACACAAGCAGAGCACATCACTTTACAAGCAAATACGTTATCTCATCGTCAAGGAAATATGCTGCAGACGGGTGATAAAACGCTGAAACTCAATATAGCTAATCGATTGGATAACAACCAAGGGAGTATTGCATCCAAAGGTGATCTGAATTTACAAGCAGGGGCCGTTGACAACACGGACGGTAAAATCCTCACTAGCTCGAACCATCGTTTAGACCTAACATCTACTGGTGAATTGAATAATACTCGTGGGGTTATTCAAACCGATAAGTACCTGATGATCAAAGCCGATAAGCTGATCAACCAGCAAGGTAAAATGAGCAGTTTATCCGGTGCTGCTTTATTAACGGCAAATCGTTTAGCAGGTGAAAAAGGGACTATTTATACGCAAAATGCATTGCGCATAGAAAGTGCCGATATCAATTTAAACCAAGGCTTCACGCAAGCAGGCCAAGTTTCTATTTTAGCCAACAACTTTACCCATCAGGGTGCCACCTTGTTGCAAACTGGGGAAGGTAAAACTGAGCTACATATTCAAAACCAATTTGAAAACCAGAAAGGTGAAATTTCCAGTAATGGCCAAATTGATATTGTGGCAAACGGGCTAAACAACCAAGACGGCAAAATTATTGCGGCAAAATTAGGCCATTTGACGTTGGCTATTCAACAGGCGCTGAATAATACACAAGGGACATTATTAGGCAATCAAGGTATTCAGCTAGCAGCGGAACGCTTAATTAACCAATCCGGTAAAATTATTGCCAGCTTTGGTGATAACCAATTGACACTTAAACAGTTGGATGGTGAAAAAGGGGAAATTCTCTCGAAAGGCAAACTGGCTTTAACGGGGGATGAACTTAATCTCAATGACGCGGTGACGCAGGCCGATAACATCCAAATTGAAGGACAAAACCTGTCTCATCAGCGTGGGAAAATGCTGCAAACGGGCAGTGAAAAAGGGCAAATCAAGCTTGCTCAAACCCTTGATAACCAGTCAGGGAATATTAGCAGCCAAGGCACACTAAGTCTTGATGTCAATACGCTTGCTAACCAGCAAGGTGTTGTGGTCGCGGCAAAAGTCGGGTCACTAATCCTAAATGCGAAGCAGAGCGTAGATAACACCCAAGGCACCTTATTTGCAGAACAAGACTTTACCCTTAACACACAGTCGTTCACCAATATTGACGGTAAAGCAATTAGTAAACAAGGGAATATGCTGCTGACCACTGAAGACTTGCAAGGTCAGCGTGGGGAAATCATTGCTCAAGGCGATTTATCACTAAGTGGTAAAGGGATTGACCTGACAGCCGCAAATACGCAAGCGCAGCATATCCAATTGCGAGCGAATAATTTAACCCATCAGCAAGGAACAATGACCCAACTGGGTGAACGTGAAGGTACTATTGAGGTATCCCAACAGATTAACAATAGCGCAGGGGATATCAGTGGTAACGGCTCTTGGCTAATCAAAGCAAATACCCTTGATAATCAACAAGGTAAAATATTCAGCGCAAGAATGGGTAAGCTTGATTTACAAATTCAACAAGTGCTGGATAACACAGGTGGAGCATTGACCGGCCGGCAGGGTGTATTTGTGGAAACCCAATCATTGATTAACCGCACAGGTAAAGTGATTGCGAGCATGGGGAATGTCACCTTAAATAGTCAATCACTAGACGGTGATGAAGGTGAAATACTGGCATCGAACACCTTGAATATTGAAGGTGGAATACTTTCGCTAAATCAGGCTGTCACCCAAGCAGATCATATCTTAATAACGGCAAATACCCTTGATCACCAAGGCGGAAAATTATTACAAACTGGCGATAAAGCCGGGAAAATCAATTTACAAGGGAAGCTGAATAACCAAGCGGGTGAAATAGGCAGTAATGGCGACTTTTCATTAACCGCCAATAGTCTTGATAATCGTGATGGACAAGTTATCACTGCAAAAAATGGTCAGCTAGGTATTGATTTAACCCGTGAATTATTAAACCAAAGCGGGGCACTCATTGGTGAGAATGGGCTGAACATAACGGCAAGTGATATCGAAAACCAGCAAGGAAAATTGGTTGCTCGCCATGGTGATGCAAAACTGGATGTGGCTAATGGTATCAATAACCAAGCAGGGTTAATTGCCGCAGGGCAACTGTTGCAGATGAGCAACCAAGTACTACAAAACCAGTTGGGTTATTTACAAGCAAATACCATTGATATTAATACCCATAACCAGCGGTTTGATAATACACAAGGTTCGTTATTAGCTCAGCAAACATTAGTATTAAATAGTGGCCAAATTGACAACCAACAAGGGTCAATTCAATCAGGTAATGACATGCTGATTGATACTCACGGTGAGCAGCTCAATAACACCCAAAGCGGTGACAATAAAGGCATTTATGCGCAAGGTGGGTTAACCCTAACAACGGGGGAACTCAATAATGAGCAAGGCCGTATTGTGGCGAAAAACACGCTTAATCTGAACAGCCAAGGTGTTAACAACCAGCAAGGCTTGGTGGGCAGCCAGTCTGAACTCTCAATGACAACGCAACTATTGGATAACCGTGAAGGCGTGATTAAAGGCCGCTCTGTGAGTATTGACACACAGGGGCAGAAACTGACGAATCTTGCTAAAAAAGCCGATCAAGGCATTTTTGCTAGCCAAAATCTGGCGATGGCAATTGGTGAGTTAATCAATCGCCAAGGGCAAATACAAGCGAACCAAATCTCCCTCGATAGTCAGAAAAAACGTGTTGATAATACGGAGGGGGAAATTCTTGCCGTCAATAATTTAACGGCAAACACGGGGGCACTGGATAACCAACAAGGTCGACTTCAAGCAGGAAAGCAGCTCACACTCAACACCCATGGTGAGCAGATAAACAATAGCTTTACGCAAAAAAATGGTGGTTTATTAAGTGGGGGCGGTTTATCGATTGACAGTGGCAGACTGCTTAACCAGCAAGGGCAAATTCAAAGCTCAGGGGCGGCATCACTCACCACGACAGGTATTGAGAACCAGAACGGGCAAATTTTCGCTGGGCAGTCGATGGATATCAATACCCAGCAGCAGGCATTGCTAAATCAGCAAGGGACATTAGCGAGTAATGACAAGCTTGAATTGAATACTGGGGATTTAAATAATACCCAAGGTGTGGCTCAAGGAAAACTTGGACTCACAGTGAATGCTGAGCAAATTGATAACCAAAAAGGGTTATTACTGAGCCAATCGGCGTTAAAAGTGACAGGAAAAAACCTCGATAATACTGAAGGGGTTGTTCAATCTCAGGGGAGTACAACGCTGGATATTCATCAACGGATTGATAACCAGCAAGGGCAGGTTTTGTCCGGTCAAAACCTGAACGTAAATACCCAACAACTCAATAATATGAGTGGTGTTATTCAAGGTCTCAATAATGTTGAACTGGTAGTCAAACAGCAAATTGAAAACCAACAAGGCTGGATCAAAGCCAATGAAAACCTTGATATTTCTGCGGAGTCTATTGATAACAAAAATACAGCTCAAGCAGGTAAAGGCCTTGAAGGGGCAAATGTTAACCTCAGAACCACACATTTAGATAACCAAAGCGGGGCGGTTCGTGCAGGGCAAGCGATTGAAGCGAATATCGCACAAAGCCTGAATAACATACAAGGGATGCTATCTGCGGGAACGGATTTGAATGTAACCGATAAAGCGCAAGGTAAAGTCTTAGCGGTATTAAATCAGCAAGGGGTGATAGTCAGTAATGGCTCTGCCACGATCACGGCGAACCAGTTAACAGGTGAAGGTAAACTTATCGCACAAAAAGCGTTATCGCTCACCTTCAATCAACTATTTGAAAATACGGGACGCATTCAGGCAGGTGAAAACCTAACGGCTAATTTTGCTCAAGGTTTTACCAATAAAGGGTTAATTTCTAGTCTTGGCGAGCTGGTTTTAAACACAACGACCGTTATTAACCAACTTTCAGGTGAGATCAGTGGGCAAAGTACCCGTATAAAAGCCAGTGGTCAGGTACACAATACTGGGCTCATTGATGGCGTATTAACCCATATTGTTGCTAATTCCTTAAGTAACTTAGGAACAGGCCGCATTTATGGTGATTTCCTTGCCATCGCAGTAAATAGCTTAGTCAATGATAAACAAGGAGATAAAGCAGCGGTTATTGCTGGGCGTAAAGAGGCCAATCTTGCGGTTGGTGAACTTTTAAACCGTGATCACGCTTTAATTTACAGTGATGGTGATTTAACTATCGGTAGCCAATTAAACGACCAGCTAAAAGCCACCGGTCATGCTAAAAGCGTGAAAAACCATAGTGCTAACATTGAAGCGGCAGGTAACCTCACACTAAAAACGGATTTACTTGAAAATAAAGATATCCATTTACAACTGACTGATGAAGCCGTGGAAGTGAGCCGTGAACATTTTGATTGGTACGATTTTGGTAATGGGCGACGTTATAAAATTCAGCCGCGTAATGGCAACCAAACGCGTTACGCTATTAATGAAGATGGTACGCTGAACAAGGAAGTGGGTATTCATTATGAAAAATCTAATCGCTGGCGGATGTTTGAGTATGGTAACTGGACTAAGAATTTTTATGAATACGATTACGACCGTATCATTTATGAAACCCAAGTTATCAAACGCGATGCCGCATTGATTACGAGTGGAAAGCACTTGACGATTGATGGTCAGCAGCTGAACAATGAAAATTCACGCGTTGTTGCGGGGCAAAACCTGATCTTAACAGGCTATGATCTCAACAACGAAGAAGCACAGGGTGTTCGCCGTATCTTTGAAGATGGAAATACGATTTATCGCTATAAAGGTGGTAAAAAATGGAAAACGCGTACTAGCACGTCAAAATACCAAGGGGTTAATAGCGAAGAAGATTTAGCCTTACATCTATTAGAGGTTGCCGAGAACGCGGGGGGGATCAATAAAACTCAGCTCGATTCAGTGAAAGTGAACCAACTGGATGGGCAAGCCGAACGTGTTTCTGACGCTAATCAACAAGAAAACCAAGGTGCAGCTGTTACTGAGCAGGCGTTAAAAGATAGCAAAAACACGCCATTAGACCTGAAGCCAGGCCAACAAATGGAAGTGGCGCAGTTACCTTCAATTTCAGACAAAGTGGATGTTAAAGACGACAAATCGGTTGACTCATCATTACACGCTGATGATGCCAACATCGGTAACGGGGCTGACATTCAAGGGCAAACTGATGTAGGCAAAGGGGAAAATATCACTGCGGAGACTGGGCCTCAGGGGAAAGACAACCTCGATACCGTGATAAGAACCGTTGGGCCAAACACTCAATTACCCGACAATAGCCTGTTTAACTTAACACCGGGTAGTGATAGCCAATTTTTGATTGAAACCGACCCGCGTTTCACTAACTACAAGAAATGGTTGTCGAGTATTGATATTGTCACCAATGAGCAGCTCCATAAGCGTTTGGGGGATGGTTACTATGAGCAACGTTTAGTTCGTGATCAACTGATTGAAACCACAGGACAGCGCTTATTAGGCAACTACAATAGTGATGAAGAGCAATATCGCGCGCTGCTAACTAACGGTGTTGCGTTTGGTAAGCAATTTAACCTGACTCCGGGCATTGCATTATCACCAGAGCAAATGGCGAACTTAACCACAGACATCGTGTGGATGGTGAATAAAGAAGTCACACTGCCGGATGGCCGCGTTGAAATGGTTAGTGTTCCGCAAGTGTATGTCCGAGCCCGTCAAGGGGACTTAAACGGTAATGGTGCATTGTTAGCGGGGCGTAATGTTTCCGCCAACATGACCGGTAATATCCTTAATAGCGGTGAAATCAGTAGCCGTGAACTGACCGATTTACGTGCTGAAAATATCGAAAATAGTGGGCGCATTCAAGGTAAAGATGTACAACTTGATACCCTAAAAGATATTAAGAATATCGGTGGGGAAATTCGTGGATTAGACAGCGTTTCGCTTTCAGCTGGCCGCGATATTCTCAGTGAAACTGCGCAGCGTGGAGATGGCCAATCACAATGGCTCGACCGACCAGCCAGTATTTATGTCACAGGTGATAATGGCCAGCTTATCTTAAAAGCGGTACAAGATATCAACTTGATCGCCACAGATGTCGGCAATTTAGGCGTTGATGGCAAAACTTCCATTATTGCGGGACGCGATATTAGTTTAGAAACTCGTGATGTCAGCTCGGCATTTGATTACACGCATAATTCAAGCAATTACTATCGTGGGGCTAATAGCACTGAAGTCGGCACGCAAATTCAAACTAAAGGGGATTTAACCTTATCGGCCGGGCAAGATCTTTCCGCTCGTGCAACGACTGTGACCAGCGGTGGAGAGCTGGCGATCAATGTTGGACGTGACATCAATATTACCTCTGGTATTGAAACCAGTGACTATGCGAAACACACAAAAAGCACGGATAAAGGCTTTTTATCAAGCACGACAAAAGAAACTCATGATGAGGTGAACGAACGTACCGCTATCAGTAGTACGTTTAGCGGCGATAGTGTGAAAGTGACCGCAGGGAACAACGTCAATATCGAAGGGAGTAATTTACTTGGAACCAACGATGTCAATGTTACCGCTGGAAATCAGTTAAATGTGACCACTTCTGATGAAGCGTCCCATGAAACACATATGTCGAAAACAACCAAGTCAGGCCTGATGAGCACCGGCGGCATTGGTTTCACGGTTGGTTCAAATTCACAAAAAGTGACCACCGATACGGATAGTAACCAGAAAAAAGGCAGTGTGATTGGGAGTACGGCAGGCGATGTGACATTGACCGCAGGTGGTACAGCAAGCATTCATGGTAGTGATGTGATTGCGGCGAAAGATATCAATGTGACCGGTAGTGATGTGAATATTACGGCGGCTGAAAATAGCCGTACCGATATCACCACAGTGGAAACCAAATCCAGCGGGTTGACGGTTTCCCTCGGCGGTGCAGCGGGCAGCATGTTAGATGGAATGGCGCAGACCGCGAAATCGGCAAAACAAGAAGATGACGGACAATTAGCGGCCCTTAAAGGGATGAAGGCAGGTCTACAAGGCGTTCAGGCTCAACAAGCGGGTGAGCTAGCAGGTTTGAAAGAAGGCGGCAGTGTGGCAGATGCCTTTGGCGTTAATGTGTCATATGGCAGCAGTTCGTCTAAATCGACCACCAAAACCGAGCAGCATACGGCGTCAGGTAGTAGTTTAAGTGCGGGGGATAACATCACCCTTACTGCGACGGGTAAAAAAGAGGGTAGCCAAGGGGATCTGACAGTACAAGGTAGCCAACTGGATGCGGATAAAAACGTCACGTTAACCGCCAAAAATGATATCAACCTGACCAGTGCCACCAACACGCAAAAAGTGGATGGGAAAAACGAAAGCAAAGGTGGCTCAATCGGTGCGGGTATCAGTACGGGCGGTTGGAATGTCAATGCGAGTGTGAATAAAGGCAGCGGCTTTGAAAAAGGTGACAGCCAGTTCTACACCGATACGGAAGTGAACGCAGGCAAACAACTGACCCTCAACAGCGGCAAAGATACCACGCTGACAGGCGCACACGCGAGTGGGGAAACTGTTAAAGCCAATGTGGGCGGGGATTTAGCTTTATCGAGCCAACAAGTTACTGATAAGTATGACTCAAAGCAACAGGGCGGCAGTTTAAGCGGTAGTATTGGAACAGGCTTAAATACCACCGCTTCAGTGAATGTTAATAAAACCGAGATGCACAGCGATTATCAATCGGTAGATAAACAAACGGGTATTAATGCAGGCAAAGGT
>NZ_JAMPRR010000019.1:0-187095 GCF_028483405.1 Providencia sp. PROV076
TCTAGTCGCATACTTATGTAATTAGTTATATTCTCAAATTATAGCTATTCAAAATAAAATGGGCGCTCATAACTGGCGCCCATTTCAATTAAGTTAAAATTTGCCTAATCAATCAATTGCAGCAACAATCTTAATTTCGACTTTATATTCAGGCTTCATTAGTAATGCTTGGACAGTACAACGGACAGGCGCACTTCCAGCAACAACCCATGCATCCCATGCTTGGTTCATACCTGCAAAATCGGCTTTATCAGCGAGAAAAATAGTCGCATCAAGGATTTTACTTTTGTCTGAGCCAACACGCTCAAGCATGACATCAATCGCTGCAAGCGTGTTTGCTGTTTGGGCAACAATGTCAGCATCAAGGTTTTCAGGAACACTGGTGTAGTAAATTACATCATTGTGAATAACAGCTTCCGACCAACGATTATCTGGGTCAATGCGTTTGATAGTCATAATTATTCCTTATTATACATGTAGCTCAAGAATAACAGTTTGTAGGTAGGATGAAAATCAGTTGTTCAACGAAACAATAATTACCTCAGCAGGGTTAATAAACTCATGGTAAAGTGTGGGCCCTCATTATTACTCATAAATAGGTCTTGTAGTGCACGACGATTTTTCTGCGGATGGCTTTTTAGCCAGAACAATTCCCGGTTTTCAGCCTCGAGAAGCACAAGTTACTATGTCAAACGCAGTAACCGAGTCGATTGAGCAGCAGCATGTGCTAGTGGCGGAAGCTGGTACTGGAACAGGAAAAACTTATGCGTATTTAGTTCCTGCATTGCGTAGCGGAAAAAAAGTTATTGTTTCAACGGGCTCAAAGGCCTTACAAGATCAACTGTATCACCGGGACTTACCAACAATTATTGAGGCCATGAATTACACTGGGCGCACAGCCTTGTTAAAAGGGCGTTCGAATTATTTATGTCTAGAGCGATTAGACCAACAATCCCTCGGGGGTGGTAGTCTTGAGCCTGAGATATCGTCAGCGGTTGTGAGGCTACGCAGTTGGTCCATCGAATCTGAGCTAGGAGATACAAGTACTTGCCATGATATCGCTGAAGATAGCTCAGTTTGGCCATTGGTAACCAGCACTAATGATAATTGCCTTGGCAGTGATTGCCCGCGTTATCAAGACTGTTTTGTTTTAAAAGCACGACGCAAAGCATTAGAAGCCGATATTGTTGTTGTGAATCACCACTTATTTATGGCTGATAGAGTGGTGAAAGACACAGGTTTTGGTGAGCTAATCCCCCAAGCAGAAGTCATGATTTTTGATGAAGCGCACCAAATTCCTGATATAGCCAGCCAATATTTTGGCCAGCAACTTAGTAGTCGCCAATTGCTGGATCTGGCGCGCGATATGATTATGACCTATCGAACAGAGCTAAAAGACCAAGTGCAGCTACAAAAAAGTGCAGATAGACTCACGCAAAGCACGTTAGACTTTCGGCTCAATTTGGGTGAAAACAGTTTCCGTGGCAATTTACGTGATTTACTGAAACGTCCTGAAGTACAAAGGGCGTTGACGCTCCTTGATGATTCCCTTGAACTTTGTTACGAAGTGATTAAAACCACTTTAGGCCGCTCACAGAGCTTAGACTCTATTTTTGAGCGCGTCACAATATACCGAAATCGTTTAAACCGTTTAAAAGATGTGACAATTGCGGGTTACAGCTATTGGTTTGAAAGTTATGGTCGCCATTTTTTATTGGCACTAACACCCTTAACGGTTGCAGATAAATTCAGTGAAATGATTGCAAGTACGCCGGCCAGTTGGGTATTTACATCAGCGACGTTGTCAGTAAATGAGAAACTAAATCACTTCACTGACCGTTTAGGTTTAGTTACTGCAAAAACGTTATTATTAGCCAGTCCATTTGATTATCAAAGCCAAACTTTATTATGCGTTCCTCGCTTTTTACCAGAACCCAATCAACGAGGTTTAGCACAAAAATTGGCAACAATGCTACGACCTATGATTGAAAAAAATCGGGGGCGCTGCTTCTTTTTATGTACCTCACATCTGATGATGCGCGAATTGGCGGAAGAATTTAAATCTTCATTGACATTGCCGGTCTTAATGCAGGGGGAAAGTAGTAAGAATAAACTATTGTCTCAGTTCATTTCAGCGGGGAATGCCGTGTTAGTCGCGACGAGTAGTTTCTGGGAAGGGGTTGATGTGCGAGGGGATGAACTCACTTGTGTCATTATTGATAAACTCCCATTTACGGCACCGGATGACCCGTTATTAAGAGCCCGCATCGAAGATTGTGAATTACGGGGGGGAGATCCATTCTCGGATGTTCAATTACCCGATGCCGTTATTACTTTAAAACAAGGTGTGGGCCGGTTAATTCGTGATACCAGTGACTATGGTGTCATCGTCATTTGTGATAACCGTTTAGTGACTCGCCCTTATGGTGAGGTTTTTTTACGTAGCCTTCCGCCATCACCACGGACAAGAAGTATACAAAAAGCAATTGCATTTCTTGAAGAAAAAAGGCAAGAAGCAGATAGAGCAAGCTAAATCCTATCTTGTTTTTCTGCTATTCCTACAGCCGTTTGTGCTAATATAAACGGCATCTTTTAATCAAAAACTATTAATTTGCCGGAGTTTAGGCATGTCGAGTCGTATTCTTGCTGTTGATA
This sequence comes from Providencia sp. PROV076, assembly GCF_028483405.1. Classification (NCBI taxonomy): domain Bacteria; kingdom Pseudomonadati; phylum Pseudomonadota; class Gammaproteobacteria; order Enterobacterales; family Morganellaceae; genus Providencia; species Providencia sp. PROV076. The sequence continues at coordinate 2,656 of NZ_JAMPRR010000019.1, forward strand.
CAGCAACAGAAGCCTGTTCAGTCGCGCTTTGGAGTGATGGTGACATTATTTCGCGTTTTGCTATTTCTCCTCGCGAGCACACGCAAAAAATTTTACCAATGGTTGAGGACGTTCTTGCAGAAGCAGGAATGGGGTTGAGCCAGTTAGATGCATTGGCTTTTGGGCGTGGTCCTGGCAGTTTCACGGGTGTTCGTATTGGTGTTGGGATCGCACAAGGGCTAGCATTAGGGGCTAATTTGCCTATGATCGGCATTTCCTCTTTAATGACACTTGCAGAAGGCGCCTTTCGTATTGAGGGCCATGAACAGGTATTAGTGGCTATAGATGCACGGATGTCAGAAATCTATTGTGCCCAATATCAGCGAACAGCTGAAGGTCGATGGCTAGGTGAAGACACTGAAGCCGTTTTACTTCCCGATGATTTTGAAAGTAAATTTGCCAAACTTTCAGGGCGTTGGGGTTATGCAGGCACAGGGTGGGAAGCTTATCCTTCATTATTGAATGCATCAGCTACATTAGCTAACAGCCATATAACGCTGCCTGATGCGCAAGATATGTTACCCATTGCAGCTCAATTATGGCAACAGGGAAAAGTGGTTGCCGTTGAAAATGTCGAACCGATTTACTTACGTAATGAAGTTACATGGAAAAAATTGCCTGGTCGTGAATAAGATACAGGAAGTTAATTGATATCGAATTGGCTATATCTCGTGATATAGCCAATTTTTTTATATTAAACATAAAACCAATCAAATATTGATTATAAAAAATACAAATCGAATCATTTAATAATTTAGGGTATTATTAGGCAGTAATAGAACTATTATGGCGACTTTTAACATATCGTGTTTTTGTTTGCTAAATGCTATTTAAAACTGTATTACCTGAATTTATAATATAGCTAATCGGAGGTGGTCTATGAATATTGAATTAAACTGCCGTAATGCACTTAAAGGCCTTTTTGTTGCAAGCGTATTAGCACTAACAGGGTGTGTTTCTATACCAGCTTCAATTCAAGGTTCGGTTCAAAACCCAACAGATAACTTAACATCTGTACAAAATGCCCCTGAAATGTATATTGGTCAGGAGGCGCGTTTTGGTGGAAAAGTCCTTGCCGTTGAAAATGAAGCTGCAAGAACACGTTTAGAAATTGCGGTGATGGCATTAAATAAATATGATGCAGCGCCAGAACTTAATGCGCCTTCTATTGGGCGTATTTATGCTTATCTAAATGGCTTCCGTGAACCAAGTGATTTTACTAATCGTTATATCACTGTAGTGGGGAAAATCACGGGTGAGCAGCAAGGGAAAGTAGGGCAAGTTCCTTATAAGTACGTCACGTTAGATGTTACTGGTTTCCAACGCTGGAATGTTGCTCAAAGTGTTATGATCCCACCATCTGGCCCGTGGGGTTATGGTTATTACGGAGACCCATATTTTTATAATCACCCATGGGGTTATGGTTATGGATACGGTTACCCTGGGGGACCAGTACCCGTACAAACTTATTTAACAGAATAACACTCCCGTATCTGTTTAAAGGCCCTGCTTATAGCAGGGCCTTTTTGCTAGCACAAAAAAGAATATCCAAATAAGCGTTAATAGATAAAAGTACGCAATAGAAACATTAATTAAAATATAATTCCAATAAAAGTGACTTCGGTTAACGTAATAGGCTAAATCCCTTCTTAAGTGGCTAGATAACCACTCCAAAAATCACGTAACATCATGTATAATTGCGCAATCTTGTACAGATTTACATCTGTTTAACTAATTTAAGACAAACTAGGCGGCTTAGTCCGCCTAGTTTTTTCTTGAAGGAACAAAATTTATTTAGTGATAGACCTCTCAACCTTGACATTGTCTGTTTTTCAAACTGGTACGCTGAGTTAATAATTTGTTAAAAGAGATGTTGAGTATAATAACTTCACTAAATTCAGGAGTAACATTTTGGAAAAAATCTGGCTAAAAAATTACCCTGCTGATGTGCCGGAAGAAATCAATCCTGATAGCTTCGCTTCTCTAGCAGAGTTACTTGAAAATGCGGTCTCTCAATTTGCCGACCAACCTGCATTCATTAACATGGGCGCGGTGATGACTTATCGGAAACTTGAAGAGAGAAGCCGCGCTTTTGCTGCCTACTTACAAAATGGACTTGGCCTTAAAAAAGGGGATCGTGTCGCGTTAATGATGCCAAACCTATTACAATATCCGATAGCCTTGTTTGGGATATTACGTGCAGGTATGGTTGTCGTAAACGTTAACCCACTTTATACCCCAAGAGAATTAGAGCATCAATTAAATGATAGCGGTGCAACAGCAATTGTCATTGTGTCGAATTTTGCGCATACATTGGAAAAAATTGTTTTCAATACCAAAGTGAAACACGTCATTTTAACTCGGATGGGTGACCAGCTTTCACGCCCTAAAGCTACAATTGTTGATTTTGTCGTCAAATATGTAAAACGCTTAGTCCCTAAATATAATTTACCCGATGCGATCTCCTTTCGCCGTGCCATGCATTATGGCTATCGTATGCAATATATTAAACCTAATATTACTGGCGATGACTTGGCCTTTTTGCAATATACGGGTGGAACGACGGGGGTTGCTAAAGGAGCGATGTTAACTCATCGCAACATGCTAGCAAACATTGAGCAGGCAAGGGCAGCTTACGGGCCTGTATTGAAATTTGGCGCTGAATTTGTTGTCACTGCGTTACCGCTGTATCACGTTTTTGCATTGACAGTAAACTGCTTACTGTTTATCACTGTAGGGGGCGTTAACTTATTGATTACCAACCCTAGAGATGTGCCCGATACCGTAAAACAATTAGGACGTTATCCCATTACATCAATTACGGGGGTTAATACCTTATTTAATGCATGGCTGCACAATGAAGAGTTTAAAAAACTGGATTTTTCACGTTTACGCCTTTCAGTTGGCGGCGGCATGCCTGTTCAAAAAGCAGTTGCAGAAAAATGGCAAAAGCTCACAGGAAAACATTTACTCGAAGGATATGGTTTAACAGAATGTGCCCCACTAGTAACCGGTAATCCTTATAATTTAACCAGTTATAGTGGAAGTATTGGTTTACCTGTTCCGTCAACAGATGTTAAATTTCTTGATGATGAAGGCAATGAAGTTGCTATTGGTGAGCCAGGTGAAATGTGGGTAAAAGGTCCTCAAGTCATGAAAGGCTATTGGAACCGGCCTGATTCCACCGCTGATACGATAGTGGATGGTTGGTTAGCAACGGGGGATATCGCTGAAATAGATAGCGAAGGGTATATCCGCATTGTTGATCGTAAAAAAGATATGATTATCGTTTCGGGTTTTAACGTCTATCCTAATGAAATCGAGGATGTTATTTCTGCACATCCTGATGTTATAGAGTGTGCTGCAATTGGCGTACCAAGTGAAAATACCGGCGAAGCGGTTAAAGTTTTCGTTGTAACGAAAAATGCGAATTTAACGGGTGATGAGCTAAAAACCTTTTGCCGTCGTTCATTAACCGCGTATAAAGTCCCTAAGATATTTGAATTTCGTGATGAATTACCAAAATCTAATGTGGGTAAAATTCTGCGTAAAGACCTACGTGATGAAGAAAAATTGCAAAGAGAAAAATCACAAGTATGATTGTGGTTCAGTCTTAAACTATGAATAGATGACGCCGGTTTTAGCCGGCGTCATTGTGATGAAAATAAAAAAAGAGAAACTTGTTTTGAATTATCGTTTAGTAACTACAGATAGCGAATTAGCCCAAGTATGCCAAGAGGCGAGTAATGCACCATGGCTCGCTTTGGATACCGAGTTTGTTCGTACCCGAACATATTACCCACAACTAGGTTTGCTACAACTATATGATGGAAAACAAGTTTCGTTAATTGATCCATTATTAATGACGGATTTTAGCCCGTTCAAAGCACTTCTGACGAACTCTGCGCAACTTAAATTTTTACATGCAGGGAGTGAAGACCTTGAAGTGTTCATGCATGATTTTGATTGTGTTCCTGAGCCGATGATCGATACACAAATTGTAGCGGCATTTTTAGGTTATCCAATTTCTTGTGGCTTTGCGTCATTGGTTGCTGAGCATTTAGGCATTGAACTAGATAAAAGTGAATCACGGACAGACTGGCTTGCGCGCCCACTGAGTGAAAAACAATGTGATTATGCTGCTGCTGATGTGCTGTATTTACTACCATTAGCTGAAATTCTGATGGAAAAAGTGACTGAAGCGGGCTATTTGGAAGATGCTAAAGATGAGTGCCAACGTGTTGTGGCCCGCCGGCAAAAAGCGTTAAAGCCTGAAAAAGCCTACATGAATATTCATAATGCATGGCAGCTACGTGATGAGCAGCTCGCCTGTTTGCAATTATTAGCCCAATGGCGTTTAAATCAAGCAAAAGCCCGCGATATGGCGGTTAATTTTGTGGTAAAAGAAGAGCACCTGTGGAAGATCGCCCGTTATTTACCGGGTTCGCTCGGTGAACTCGATGCGCTTGGTTTAACGGGGCAAGAAATTCGTTGCCATGGTAAGCGCTTATTATCAATTGTCGAACAAGCTAAACAACTCGATGAGAGCCAATACCCAGCTCCTGTGTCGAATATTACTGAACAGAGCCAATACAAAAGCGTATTTAAAGAAATTAAAACAGTAGTCAAAGATATTGCTGAAAACGAAAAATTTAATGCAGAGCTATTGGCCTCTAGGCGGCAAATTAACCAATTACTGTCTATTCATTGGGGATTAAAGTCTTCGGCTACACCTCCTGAGCTGTTGGCGGGCTGGAGAGGGCGGTTACTTGCAGAACCCATCGCAAAGTTATTAGCGAACGTATAATGCATTCAGGTACAAGAAGAGTGCTCCTTGTACCTAATTTAAATACCTGAGTCTATTTATCTTTATCTTTATCTTTATCTCCATTATTCATTCAATAAACTTATAAAAACATATATCTTATTTGTTTTTAAATATGTTTATTTGTTTTTTTAATTAAAAACTGTAATTAGTCTTAAAAATCAAATCAATTATTAATGTAAAAAGTAATAAATAAAACCACTTATTTCAGGGTTTTTAATTAACCAATTAAAAAATAAAAAGTTATTTTATTTTAATGCTTTAATAATGAAAGGTTGAATTATATTTCTTACATTTGTAAATGAAAATTATTTTTATATACTGAATCTCGAGCATTAAAGGAAAGAGTAATCTTTTATTTAATGTGTTCCTTTAATAAACCAACCTAATTCAAACTTCTATTTAAGAGGGTGAATAAATGAAAAAATTATCACTAATTACAGTCGCAGTATCTTTCTCTATATTCTCTGTTGGTGTTATGGCAGAAACGGAATCAGCGCAAAGCTTAAGTTACGTAGATAATGAAACAAATATTATTGTTGATAAAACCCAATCAACCATGGGGCCACACGGCGGTAGTATTGGTGCACCGGGTATCGGTTCTCGCTTTATGAGAGATGGGAAAACGATTTCATTTTCAGGTTTAAAAAACTTAGTCACGCAAAAGCCAGACAATGTTTATGTTTTGGAAAGTGGCGGTAGCCCGCACGGCGGAATGGGTAAGTTCCAATTTAGCCAGGTTGCAGATGCTGAGGTATATTTCGGTGATTGGTCACAAACTGGGGAAGCCGATGACGCAATGCACACGGTTTATTTCTCCGGTGAAAATGCAACGACAGAAGTGCCAACCAGTGGCCAAGCGACTTATACTATAGCGGGTATTAACCAGTTTGCAGGTGAAGCAAAACAGACGGGTTGGTTTAATGCTGATTTTACAGATAAATCATATACAGGTTCATTAGAAGGAACGAATAGCCACTCCATGGCGGGGGATATTAAAGAAGACGGTAAATTTAGCGGTACTGCCATTGCCAATGGAATACACCAAGGTGATAGTATGGGGCAACTCTTTGGGGATAATGCAGAACAAGTGGCGGGTATTCTCTCTTATGAGAATAACCGTGAGTTAGACACGGCATTTGGTGGCCAGAAAGACGAATAATTACTGAACATATAATAAGCTAAAAAAAGTAGGCAAAAGTGATTTTGTCTACTTTTTTATTTTTGTCATTAAAATGGTAGCCTAATCATGTTAATTTTTAATAAAAAAACAGATTTAATATATTTGAGTTTATTATTATTTTTTTCTCTTCCTTCGGTATTGTCAGCTCAAGAGCTAAAAGGAGGAGTTATCGGTAATTTAAAAGATTATAGTAACGAAAAACTTCAATCAGAAATAAATAATATTAAATATAGTAAAAAAAATATCGACGAACTTGGTTTTATTCTTTATGATCTCATTCAGAAAAAAGATTTCGATAAAATAAATGGAATTATTGGTAATTACGTTAACCACAAAGACCACGATAAAGAATTGGTTAAATACATTCATTCTGAGAAGGCAATGTTAAATAAGCAGTATGATTTAGCAATTAGCCTATATAATGAGATTTTGATTCACAAACCTAATATGTTGTTGGTTGAGTTAAAATTTGCACAAGCACTAATCTATGTTAAACATTATGAATCAGCATTGTCAATATATCAAAATATAAAAACAAAATATAAAGGAAGAATATCAATTCGATTAACTGAATTTATTAAAAATAAAATAATAGATTTAGAAAATAAAAATCATTGGCAAGGTACAATTAAGCTAGGTTCAAGTTATGATTTTAATTTAAATGAAGCATCAAATAGCCGTGAGATGTACTGTTTTCGTCGTAAATGTATGAATAGTAGTAACCAGTCTATCGCTGGTGGAAAGTGGCATTATTATACTAAATTATCAAAGCGTTTTCCTCTAGTAGGAAACCACTCAACGGTACTCTCATTAGGTATAGTTGGGGTAGAGCCAATGAAAACAGTCGCGGTTAGAAAAACAAATATATATGCTACTGGGGAGTATCAATTTGATAACGCGAATACAACGTTCCATATACAGCCCACCCTTGAGGCTAAATGGTATGATAACCAATACTATAATTTAAGCCTAGGAGGAAAAATAGCGACAGAATACACGTTAAATCATCGGGTGACCTTGTTAGGTAATATTGAATATAAAAATAAAACTTACCCTTATAAGTATAGTTTTAATAACGGCGATAAATGGGTTTATTCAGTTACTGGTACCTATTTAATAAACCCTCGATTAATGGTTTTTGGCAGTTTTTATGGAGCTAATAGGAAAAAGCAATACGATAGTGATAGCTATGTACAATATGGGGTTAGAGCTGGTTTTTTAAAAGTAACCGAACTGTGTGACCTACTTATTGCAATAGGTTATAAGCAAACAAACTTTGAACGGTTTGATGCATTTTTGAATGTAAAAAGAAAAGATCATAATGGGTATTTAAATAGCCAATTAACGTTTGATAAAAATAAGATATTAACTTTTACGCCTTCTATTTATTTTAATAGCCAAGTGAATAAGAGCACGGCAGATATTATTTATTCTTTTAAGCAAAGTGAAGTCGGTGTCAATTTCACCAAGAAATTTTAATTTTCACCGGAACAGATAATGAAAATCAAAACAGTGATAGCCATTAATATCGCGACAGGGTTATCTATTGGCAGTATTGCAAATTCAGTCTATGGACAACAAAGTGCAAATATTGGCTCTATTGTAGTTAATGATAAAGCAACAACTATCAAAGAGCGTGATAGAAAAGGGGCGGATGACCAATATGATAAAGACGAGTCAAATATTTATATTAGTAAAGAAGAAATTGATCGTTATAAAGGCACTAACCCTGCAGACACCATTAATCATGCAGTAGGGGTATATAGTGGTGACGCCCGTAATAGCGGGGCAATAGACCCCAATGTACGAGGGATACAGGGGCAAGGGCGTGTCCCGGTGACTGTAGATGGTACAGAGCAAGCTATCACTGTTTGGCGTGGTTATAATGGCGCGAATAATCGTAACTATATCGACCCGAATATGATTAGTAGCATTAAGGTAATGAAAAGTGCAACGCTAGACCGCAATGTACGTACATCGACAGGCGGTGGAGTTGCCATAACAACGCTAGGCATTGATGACGTTGTGGATAAATACAGCAAGTTTGGTTTTGATATTAAATTAGAAACATCGAGTAACTCGACAAAACCGAGGGTTAATCAATTAAGCCACGGTATAGATTACCGTGATGATAAGCGGCTATTGAATACGTTAGACATGCAGAAATTTCGTGGGATTTATTTTAAAGATCACGAAATGCTTGTTGATCCTCGGAGTAAAGGTAACGCTAATTTCTTTAATCTGCAAGATAACGCAGCGCGTATTGCCATTGGGACACGGCAAGAAAAGTTTGATTTGATGCTGGCATACAGCTATCGCAACCAAGGTAATTATTTTGCTGGGCGCCGAGGGGCGGGTAAATTTTATGACGACATCATTACTTATGACCCTAATAGCCCAAATAAAGCGATAGACCCATATATGCCCTTCGTTGCTAGGATTTATGGGCCAAACAAAGAGGTGGCGAATACATCAAATGAAATGTCGACATTGTTGGCTAAATTAAACGTGATGCTACCTAATTCACAGGACTTATCCCTTGGTTATATGCATACATCAAGTCATTATGGCGAAATCATGCCATCGCAAATTCGGTATCATGATTTAGAGGGAAAAATTCCACAATGGCCTTTAGCTAACTTGGCGCTAAATACTTTTTACGCCAATTATTCGTTCAAACCTGAGTCCATTGGTTGGATTGACTTTCGATTAGGCTATTGGTTGACAAAAACGGATTTAAATTCAAATACCGCAGGTGGCCAACCTAGGGAACCAATGGAAAGGGATTGGAATTATGAATTTGGTCGAGATAAAAATGTAGCTAAAAATCCTGCTATCAATGGCACCTTAGTTGATGGGATTAAATTAAACCAACTAAACGATCGCTATGGTGTTTCATTATCTAATAAATTTCAAATTACACCTGAATTTAAAGTAACGTTAATGGGGAGCTTAATTGATGAAACCATTGGTAGCCGTGAAGATATCTTTAATTCGGATTCTAGCCCAAAGGGTAACATGTTCCGAGCTATCCCTAGGGAAGGTAAACGTCGGGAATATAATGGGACTATTCGCTTTGATTGGCAGCCTACTGATTGGTTAAGTCTGAATGCAGGCGCTCAATATATTAGCTACTGGTCAAGGGATTTATTAAAAGAGAGACGCATTGTGGCTAAAGATATAAATTATGCACCTTATAGCCATATAACGGCGAGAAATTTTCGACTCTCTCGTGTATTAAGTGAGAAAGAGTACCAAGTCATACAAGAGTATGTTGATGATAAAGGGAAGACATTTAAAGATACAGCAGAAAGACCTTATGAAAGGCGAATTTTTATCGAAAAAGCACTAAATATGAAAGCAGATTCATTAATGTATGCTCGTTATCGAATGGATGTAAATAGAAAAAATTCAGAGTTTAGAATTACAGAAAGAAACAATATAGTAAAATGGAAGGTGGATGAAAATAACCGGTTTATACGAAAAAATAATCCATTCTATAACGGCGAGATTGATTTAAAAGAAGAAATAATTGACCCCGTAACAGGCTTAAAAGCAAAAAAATACCGAAAAGCAGATATTACTAATAACGGGTATGATGAAGTGAAATATTCCAATAAACAAAAATTTAAATCGCCGAAAAGAAATGAAGAATCAGCTTGGGCTCCGGCATTAGGGGCAACAATTTACTTAACAGAGAACGATCGAATATTTGGGCGTTATTTAGAAACCGTTAGGATGCCAAGTATCTTTGAAGACACTATTGGTTTTTCGGGGGGAAGAGAGCCGAATTACACACCACCGGTTTATTTGCCAGAACGCAGCCATACGATAGAACTGGGATATGTGCGTAATTTCCAAGGTCTCGTCGCAGCAGAAAACCATGCTGATTTACGCATAAACTACTATAACACGGTTGTCACAAACGCATTTGATAGGAACGACAGATTAGTCTTTACGCAGGTTGATAAACATAATACGGCCGGTTTGGAACTGTTGGCGCGTTATGATAATGGCTGGGTATTCGGTGACTTAGGTGTGGATTACCGCTTGAAAAATGAGGTTTGTGATGAAGTTTCACTGATGGTAATGGACCCCTATAACAAATTTGGTGGCTCAGAGTGTACAACAGCAGGGTTCCCTGGTGGCTATTTGCGTACTCAACTGCAGCCTAAGTACAGCATCCATGCCAACCTTGGTCTGCGTTTCTTAGATGAACGTTTAGAAGTGGGGAGTCGTTTGCGTTATCACAGCAAAGCAAAAAATGAAGATGAAGCGGAAATGATGGATAAATACCCGTACCAGTATGCGCCATTAAACAATGACCCGATGAGTTGGAATGCTGTTTTTACCGCTGATGCTTATGTTAATTATCAGTTTAATAAAGACCTAGCATTTGAATTATTAGCCACCAATTTATTTGATGAATATTATATAGACCCATTAACCCGCAGTATGATGCCTGCACCGGGTAGGACTGTGCGTTTCAATATCACCAGTCGTTTCTAAAAAGGATCCCCCTTCGCTGATACTGTTGCATTTATGTATTGGTGAGGGGGCTATTAGGGATATTAAAATGATTACTTTACGTTTTAATTTTGCTGTGATGGTTTCTTTATTATTTCATTTTGGCATCGTTTTTTATTGTTTAAATATAGAGAAAACACGCTCTGCACAAATTTACACGCCAATATATGCGGCTATCGTCTCTGTTGCATTGACACAAAATGTAATTGAAAAACAAACAAATGACGTCACATTAAATAATAAGCTAGTGGGAGGCTTACTTGCAGAGTCACAACAAAATGAAAATGCTGTAATTAAAGTTGCTAATAAAAAAAATACGCATAGTGATGAAAATAAAGCGTCAGAAAAACAAAAAAAAATTATCGAGAAAAAAGAACAAAAACAGCCAAATAAAAAAGTGATTAAGCAGAAAGAACAGGAAAAAAAAAGTGATAATGTAAAACAAGAACAGCGTGTAGGTAAAAACGATAGCCAATCTTATGCAGCAGGCCAAGCGGGAGCACAAAGGACGACCTCGGTAGGAAACGCAACAGATTCAAACTACCAAAGTTATATTGATAAACTACGTAGTGAAATTGAACGACATAAACGTTACCCAAGAAAAGCGAGAAATACCAATGTTCAAGGAACGGTTCTGGTGAATTTTACGCTTACGCCATTGGGGGAGATCACAAAGGTGAGTATTGAAAAGTCTTCTATGCATGTTCAACTGGACGAAGCCGCATTAGCTGCAACACTAAAGAGCCGCTCTGTTGGAGTGCCACCGGAAGGTCTAAGAAAACAGCACACGTTGGAAATTAAATTTAAGCTATAAAAGGATTAAAACATAACTTCTGGCTAATCAGGGCAAATTACATAGTAAAAAAGCAAGCCGCCATAATGTATAGCGGCTTCTTTGCGAATTATTTTTCTACTGTCGTGGTTTTAATTTCATCACCTTCAGGAAGTGTGACATTTAATTCCAAAACAGAAATATCATCGTCTTTTTGTTCAAATTGCAATGACAACATTTCAGGGTCAATTTGCACATATTTACAGATAACCTGCAAAATATCGCGTTTCATATCAGCAAGATATGGGGGCTCACTATCACCACGGCGACGTTCAGCGACGATGATTTGTAATCGCTCTTTTGCGATATTCGCTGTCGTTTTTTTTCTCGACAGAAAGAAATCCAATAAAGCCATTATTTACCCCCCAAATAGGCGTTTTAAGAAACCTTTTTTCTCTTCTTCAATGAAACGGATAGGGCGATCTTCACCTAAAATACGCGCAACACAATCATCATAGGCTTGGCCTGCATCAGATTCTGTATCTAAAATGACCGGCTCACCTTGGTTAGAAGAGCGCAGTACAGATTGGTCTTCAGGAATAACGCCAATCAAAGGAATACAGAGGATCTCGAGGACATCTTCCATGCTTAGCATATCGCCACGAGTTACACGTCCAGGGTTATAGCGTGTCAATAATAAGTGTTCTTTAATTGGCGTATCGCCTTTTTCTGCGCGACGTGATTTTGACGCTAAAATACCTAAAATACGGTCAGAGTCACGAACGGAAGAAACTTCTGGATTGGTAGTAATAATGGCTTCATCAGCAAAATAGAGTGCCATTAAGGCACCACTTTCAATACCCGCAGGGGAATCACAAACAATAAAATCGAAACCAAGGTCATCACTCAATTCGTCAAGAATTTTGCCAACGCCTTCGCGAGTTAACGCGTCTTTATCGCGTGTTTGTGAAGCAGGTAAAATGAATAAATTTTCGGTGCGCTTATCTTTGATTAAAGCCTGATTAAGGGTTGCATCACCTTGAATAACGTTTACGAAGTCATAGACTACTCGACGTTCACACCCCATGATAAGGTCAAGGTTACGTAGGCCGATATCAAAATCGATCACTACCGTTTTGTTCCCTTTTTGTGCCAGGCCAGTAGCTATGGCCGCGCTTGAAGTGGTTTTACCAACGCCACCTTTACCTGAAGTCACTACAATTATGCGTGCCATGAATAATTCCTTGTAAATAAGGTCTAATTTAAATATTCGATGTTAAGTTTATTATCAACTAAACAAAGTTTAGCTGCTTTGGCGAGAAATTCAGCAGGGATTTGATCGCTCAGCCAATATTCACCGGCAATTGAGACCAGCTCAGCTTGCAAATGAGTACAATAAATCTGACTTTCAATATCACCAGAGGCTCCAGCTAAAGCACGGCCTCGCATCACGCCATAAATATGGATATTACCATCTGCTAACAGTTCTGCACCTGCACTAACATTGCTTGTGACGATCAGATCACTATTTGGTGCATAAATACGTTGCCCAGAACGAACAGGAGTATTGATAATGCGAGTTTTACGATATAAAGGTTCAGTTTGAACTGTAGCAGTCTGAGGTTCAGGCTGAATTTCAACAGGCTTTTGACTTTTACCTTCATTTAATATCGGTAAACCCGCATCGTTTGCTTTTTGCCGTATCTGTGGGTCAGTACATCCACTGATCCCTACAATACGTAATCCCGCAGAAATAACAGATTTATGAATACTCTGTAAATCGGCATTTGGGGATAATTCAGCAATGTTAATCACGACAGGGGCATTTTTAAAGAAATCAGGAGCCTGATTTACTTTATCTTGCAGCGCTTTTTTGATGAGTTTAGGCTCTTCACTGTATAAGTGAATAACTGAAAGAGTAAAACTGCTGCCTTTAAGTTCTATTGGCGATTGTGGCATCTATCCAGACTCAGCAAATTAAAATTTCCGAAACAATCCTCGGGTGAAGATATTCTGTAAAACAATAGCATGTTATAGTTACTATATACTTCAAGCAAGCTAATGAACTAAGAAAAAGAGTTAAATATAATGATTTGTGCAATTTATAGAAGCCCTAAGCGTGACCAAACTTATCTTTATATTGAGAAGAAAGATGATTTTTCACGTGTTCCTGATGAATTATTAGCTCAATTTGGAACACCTCAATTTGCCATGCTTATCTCATTAGATAAGCGTGAAAGGCTCGCCAATGCTGACTTGGCAAAGGTTAAATTAGACCTCTTAGAAGTTGGTTATTACTTACAATTCCCACCTCCGGTGGAGGATTTGCTTTCAGAACATAAAGAACTGAATAACTAAAGCAAATTAAGAAAATCCTGAAAAGCAAAGATAGTCTGGAGGAGACGAATGAAACCAACGTTATTATATACATTAGTCGCTGGCTTATTTTTAACAAGTTGTTCTGCAACACGGAATGAATCAGTTGTTACTCACCCGATTACCGCAGAACAAAATGCGGCTATAGCTCAAGAAGTCGCTGCTTTAGATAAAGCATTCCCTATTGAACAACGTGAACCATCACAATTTCCTGCTTATGTGGAATTACTGAAAGAACATGCTATTGCTCAGGGAATTAAACCTGCCACCATTGAACGCGCTTTTGCTAATATTCATTTTATTGAGCGTGTTGTGAAAGCTGATAAAGGCCAACCAGAGAAAAGGGCGACGGTTACGTTAGCAAGCTATCTAAAAAATGTACTCCCACAATCGCGTATCAATGCTGGCTATAACAAATATTTAGAAAATAAATCCACTCTAGATGCTATCAGTGATAAATATGGCGTCCCACCTCAGTTCATTGTTTCGTTATGGGGATTAGAAAGTGGTTTTGGGCGCTCGCAAGGTAAAGAAGATGTTGTTTCTGCACTTGCAACACTTTCATTTGAAGGCCGTAGAGAAGCGCTTTTTAGCAAGCAATTATTAGCTGCACTTGAGATAATGGACAAAGGTTATATTCCAGAAGATCAACAGCTCAAAGGTTCATGGGCTGGTGCCATGGGCCAAAGCCAATTTATGCCAACCTCTTATTTGTCTTACGCAGCAGATGGCGATGGTGATGGTAAAATGGACATCTGGAATAATAAATCAGATGTGTTTGCATCTATTGCTAATTATTTATCAACAGAAGGTTGGCAAGCTCAATTACCATGGGGCTACCAAGTTAATTTACCCACAGGTTTTAATAAAACGTTGGAAGGCGTAAAAGCGGAACAAGGGAAATCTGTTCGTGAATGGCAAGAGTTAGGCGTTACATTACCTGCATTTGCTCAATTATCTTCAGACGTAAAAACCTGGGTGGTTATCCCTGATGATCCTGAAGGTAGAGCATTTTTAGTGACTGAAAATTTCCGTACCATTATGCATTGGAACCGCTCATATTATTTTGCATTGAGTGTATGCATGATGGCAGATGGTATCACTAATAAAATACAATAACGATAATAGGAGTACTATTATGTATCAACATCGTGACTGGCAAGGTGCGTTACTTGATTTCCCTGCAAATAAAGTTGTTTGTGTTGGTAGTAATTACGCAAAGCATATAAAAGAGATGGGGTCTGCGACACCAGAAGAACCCGTTATTTTTATTAAACCAGAGACTGCTTTGTGTGATATTACTCAATCAATTGTTATTCCAAAAGATTTTGGTGCTGTGCATCATGAAATTGAGATGGCGATTTTAATTGGTATGCCATTAAAAAATGCAGATGAAGACCGCGTATCACGCTCTATTGCAGGTTATGCAGTTGCATTGGATTTAACCTTACGTGATTTGCAAGCTAAATTTAAAAAAGCAGGTCAGCCATGGGAAAAAAGCAAATCATTTGATGGTTCATGCCCAATTTCCGGTTTTATTCCTGTTAGTAGCCCGAATGACTTACAAAATGTTCAGCTTTCACTGGAAATTAATGGTGAAGTTCGCCAAGAGGGCTCGACGCGTGATATGATCACACCAATTTTACCGCTGATTAGCTATATGTCCCGCTTTTTTACATTACGAGCAGGGGATGTCATCTTAACGGGAACACCTGAAGGTGTTGGCCCATTAGCTTCTGGTGATATGCTAAAATTATCAATTAATGATCACTCGCTGACTACACGGGTTATTTAAGTATAGGATTAATAAGTATTATGTCGCAGTTCTGGCAAGTTAAAACTTTAGATGAGATGACAGATGAAGAATGGGAATCTCTCTGTGATGGTTGCGGGCAATGCTGCTTGCACAAATTAATGGATGAAGATACAGATGAAATCTATTTTACTAATGTCGCCTGTAATCAGCTAAATTTAAAAACTTGCCAGTGTAAGCATTATGAAGACCGCTTCAGCTATGAAGCGGATTGCATAAAGCTTAACCGTTATAACTTAGAAACATTTGAATGGTTGCCAAGTACTTGCGCTTACCGTTTGTTATTAGAAGGAAAATCTCTTCCTGCCTGGCACCCATTAAAAACAGGATCTAAAGCGGCAATGCATAATGAAGGTGTGTCTGTTCGTCATATTGCTGTTAGAGAAATTGACGTGGTGGATTGGGAGGAACATATAATGAATAGACCCATGATAGGAAGAGGCTAGTAGTAATATCTCAAATATACAGTAAATCATTATGGAAATATCTTTGCCAACAGTAGGCTTATTTGCCATTTTAAATATTGCCATTTTGCCTGCAATATTCTCTTTTTTTGAAAAATTTAGCCAAGCTGCATTGATGATGGTCTATACATTTTAATCGCGGTATCATGCTGTTTTATACGAAAATAAATAGTAATAATAATCACACTCAGACTGGGTGTGGTTATTTGCGTTATTAATAATAAGAATTATTTCTAATAAATACTCGATGTTAACCCTCTAATATTATCGTTCCTGACATAAAGTTTGAGTATATGAAAATCTATCTTTAAAACTGTCCACCCACTAATTCTTACGCGTTATAGGCTAAGCTGCAAAGTTTTCATTTAAGAAAATATTATAATTTGTGACTTCTCATTTTGCTTTTCTCAAAATACTTGGCTAATCTGTTTTGGTAAAAGCGACATAAGGGGATAGAAATGAAAACATTTGGGGTGGTGCTCACAATTATTGGTCTCGTTACTGCAATTATTTCTTACAATATGGATGTCAGCATTCCTATTGTATATGGGGAGAGTGTGAAAGATACAGGACTGGCATTTGATAGACAGAATTATATCATTGGTAGTTTGTTAGTCGCATTTTTTGGCGTTCTAATTGTCCTATTTGACAATAAACGACGCAAGTAAAATGGGGGATGTCTTGCCAATAGACGGATGGTCATAATACGTTAGCTAATATGGTTAATATAATCCAGATATTGATAGATATAAGCAGAACACCAATAATTACTCTTAAAAATAAATAAAGTAGCTGATAGCAAAAGCTCTAGGTAATAATGCTGACAAGCTCCAGTATGCTAAACCAGATAAAACTAAGACAAGCAGTAACAAGTAAGTAATGAAATAAATCATATTTTTTAGGGTGTTGAAGTAATAAATAGCTGATAATGATAAAGAATTTTAGGCTAAAGTAATTTATTAGCCGTTGCTGATATAATATTGAACACTTAATGCGATATTGTTTTATTTTCGAATAAAATTGAGTTTATATTAGTTTCACTCAGTTATAATAAATAAATATTTTAATTTAACCTAGAGAATATTTCTTATGAAAAAAATACTTGTGTTAGCTGGTTTGGCTATTATTTCTGGATGTGTTTCCAATGAAACTGAAATGGAGTCAAAGAGTGTAGGCATAGCAAATCCTGCATCAGTATATTGTGAGCAAATTGGGGGGACAGTAGAAATTGAAAATACAGCGGATGGGCAAGTAGGGTACTGTATTTTACCATCAGGTGAAAGAGTAGAAGAATGGGCTCTATACCGCCAGAACAAACACTAGTCAATCTTTCACCTCTTAACTGCCATCAGCAGAAATATTTTGTGAGATTTTTGCTGTAGTTCCCCTCTAATAATTTTTCTATTCTATATTAATCATTTCTTGAAATTAGCCGATATTACTATTATCCAGTATAACTGCCAGTGTTAAGTGTGTTTTCATAGTTTGATCAACGAGATAACTATGTTTATATACATGTAAAATACTTAGTAGACACATCATAAGGCTTTTTTGCGATATTTTGATGGCCTCATATGGATTTGGTAAGGGAGTCATCGTGTTTTTATGGTAAATTATTGATATAAAATATTTTTATCCTTTAATGTCACATAATCGGTAATTTGTAGTACGAAAACAGAAACAGCTACCTTATGTTATGTGATTGCTAAATAAAGTGGGCTTATTAGAACGATTGATTCACTAAAAAGACGCTAAACTGCCTGATAGTAGAAAAATAGCAGAAGGAAAAAGCATCTTTTATTGATGACTTTTTGTATTAGGTCACACTTTAACACACGGAATGAGTGATTTAGGAATATTCCTAATGTCAAAATTTGTAATGTAGATCACCTTTTTATAAAGTGTTCGTTTTAAGAAAATATCATTGATTTCATATGGTTATAAAAAGAGAAAATTGACGTAACGCAGTTTATAGTTTGTACAGTTAATCAAGTTTTCTTATTCTATATCAAAAATAATGATAATTTTTTTTAACATAGGCTCAACTAAATAATTTGATATTTCAGTTTTCACTACAATATCAAGTTGAATGAGTAAAGAATTATATTGCGATTTTATCACTAATTCTTCTATCAGATTTATTTCGTCCGTTTCATTTATTTTGAAATTTTGATTAAAATAGATATTTACCTCGTTAAAAAGCATATTTTAAAATTTTAATAACAACCAAAGCTGACTGTTAATACAAAAGAACATATATACACTCTTGCTGTGTTATTTTGATATTCAAGCATAATAATTCGGAATTCAATATTTGTCATTTTTAGATATGCCATACTCTTATTAAGAATGAATCATTAATTTAATTAATGTTAGTCTCTTGAGTTGATGTTCAGTAATTGATGAATTTCATGGTCATTCTGCAACAAAAAGTATCAAAGTATGAATGAAATTATATATTCAATGTAAATATAATGATTTTTGTTATTTCTAATAATCTGTAATTTCTATTTTGTTAGTTTTTAATGTTATGCAATGGCCAATTTCAATACATTAAAATCTAAATATTAATCTTAGTGCGAGTAAGTTAGTTAAATCTAAACATCAAGCAACCCAATCAATAGATCGCTTTTGATAGCTTGTACCTATCAAAAAATAAATAAGTGATGGAAAAAACGATTTAATAAAACTTAAGTTATTATGTATCCTCTCTTCGAAATCATATAGAGCATATGATTATAAATTCTAAATAGGACTAATTAAGAAAGACATTTACTTGCATTAAATAAATGGTTTAAAAATGAAACATAAATAACTAACTGTATTCAATATACGGTAGAACATCTATTTTCCTTATTTACCAAAATGAAAGCTTAATAAGTTCGTTTAAATGTAAGAATAAAAATCTCATATTAGGAAATGAAAATGAAGAAAGTACTACTGACTGCGGTTGCTACAACAATCATCGGCTTATCAACAGCTAACGCAGCAAATAAAGTTGGCGGTGGCCAAGTTAACTTTAACGGTAAAGTAACTGATGTTTCTTGTACTGTTTCTGTTGACGGTCAAGGTAGCGATGCAAGCGTATACTTAGCACCAATTTCATTAGAAGAAGTTCAAGCAGGTGGTAAAGGTACATTATTAAAACCAAAAACATTTGCAATTGATGTGACTAACTGTTCAGCAACTTCAGCAGATGCTAAGACGATCGGTGTAGTGTGGACTGGCGGTAATTTATTAAGTGGTAGTGAAAAATCAGGTTATTTAGCAAATACTGATATTAATGGTGCAAAAAACATTCAATTCGTTCTGTCTGCTGATGATGCGAAGAAATTCATCGTTCCAGGTACTGCGGCCGGTGAACAACAGCCATCCATGCTAATAAGCAAAATTACTGATGGTTCGCGTTTCCAATATTACGTAGGTTACATCACTGACAAGCCAACAGAAGTTACTGCGGGTGAAGTAAAAAGCTACGCAACTTACGAAATCACTTACCAATAAGAATAGGTTGGTTGTTTTAAATTAGTGTTATTAACGTTGTAGTGAAACACTAATCGATATTATTGCAATAAGCGGTAGAACACTGCCGCTTTTATGTTTTGAGGTTTAAATGAAAGCTATCGTATTAGCATGTTGCTTTATCTTCAGTATTAATTCGTTTGCTAACAATATAATTGTTAATGGTACGAGGTTTATTTACCCTGGAGATGAGAAAGAGATCACAGTACAACTTTCAAATACGGCAGAACGTCCAGCGGTTGCTCAAGCTTGGCTTGATACAGGTAATGCATCAGAAACACCTGATACGATAAAAACCCCATTTCAAATTACCCCTCCTGTTTCTCGAGTAGAAGCAAAGGGTGGTCAAAATTTACGCATAAAGTTGATGGATAAAGGGCAAATTCCTCAAGATAGGGAAAGCTTATGGTGGCTCAATATTCTCGATATTCCGCCTACCGTAAAAGGCAAAGATGGAGAAATGCAGAATGTTTTACAACTAGCAATTCGCTCTCGTTTTAAGTTCTTTTACCGACCTGTTGGGCTAGGTAGCCGAGAATTAGCACCTGAACAGTTAGTTATCAAAACAAATGGTAAGAATATTGTTATTGAAAATCCAACACCTTTTTATATTACGGTTACAAAAATATCCACCGATGGAAAAGTAGGCCTCACAGATAAGACTGTTTTGATAGAACCCAAAAATCAGACATTAGTTGAATTAAAGCAGGCAATTAAGTCAGGTAGTAAGGTTGTTGTTAACAATATTAATGACTATGGTTCAGATGTTGCGGTGACTCTAACTGCAAAATAGGAATATATAATGAAACAGCGAGAGTTAAACAATAAATATAGCAATACACTCTCTGTAGTCTGCTTTATTACGTCATGGATTGTTCCCATATTCTATGCATCAGCGGAAGAAGAAACCTATGAATTCAACAGTGGCTTTATCATGGGAAGTAAAGACAATGTTGACTTAGATCGCTTTAATGCCACAGGGATTAGCCCAGGAAAGTATTCAGTTGATGTATACACGAATAATGATTGGAAAGGGCGTTACGAACTTAATTTTGAAGAACAAAAAAATAAACAATTAGGGGTTTGTTACACCCCAGAGTTACTTTCAAACTTAGGTATTGATACTGAAAAATTTAATTCATCAATTGATAAAAATAGTGACACTTGCCTGCCATTGGATGAGTGGAACAGTGACAAAGAAGTTAAAGATATATTTCATACGTCGACACTTCGTTTAGATATTTCTGTACCGCAAATATATGAACAAAAAATTTCTCGTGGTTATGTCTCTCCCCAATTTTGGGAAACAGGAATTCCTGCGTTAAATATTGGTTATATGGCTAATTACTATGATAGCCATATCAGTGGAAACCAAGGCTCAGACAGCTCTAGCGCTTATTTAGGCGTTAATGCAGGCTTGAGCTATGATGGTTGGCTACTGAAACATATAGGAAATTTGAGTTGGCAGCGCTCTGCGGGGTCGGACTGGAACAGTAATCAAACCTATCTTCAGCGACCCATTGCTGCATTAAAATCAAAAGCGACGGTTGGGCAGTTTTATACGGATGGTAACCTATTTGATAGTTTTGGCTTGAGAGGTGTAAAGCTAACAACTGATGACAATATGTATCCAGATGGGATGACAACTTATGCGCCCGAAATTCGAGGGATCGCTCAAAGTAATGCCTTAGTGACGATTCGGCAAAATGGCAATATTATTTATCAAACAACCGTGTCTCCTGGGCCATTTAGTTTGAATGATGTTTATCCATCGGGTTATGGTAATGATTTGAATGTTACAGTAAAAGAGGCTGATGGTAGTGAGACTAATTTTAGTGTGCCATATTCTTCGTTAGCACAATTATTACGTCCAGGGTTTACGCGTTACCAAATAGCGGGCGGTAAATCTGATTCTGAAAATTTAAAAAATCGTCCTTTTGTTATGCAAGCGACTCTTCAGCATGGGATTAATAATACATTTACTCTTTATGGTGGGGTCACTGCTTTTGATGATTACCAAGCTTATTTGTTAGGAAGCGGTATTAATACTGGGGTTGGTGCGGTTGCAATTGATGTAACGCAATCTCGTATTGTATTTAATCATCGTACAGATTATGGGCAAAGTTATCGTTTTACATTTAATAAGTTATTCACTGAAACAGACACAAACCTTGTGTTAGCAGCATATCGATATTCTACGAAAGATTATTACAATATTAATAATGCACTTTATGCCATTGATAACGATAAACGTGGCGTTGTCGATACATTAGGGCGTGAAAAAAATGGTTTCAGTTACACTATTAACCAAAATTTACCTGAAGGTTACGGTGGAATTTATTTCATGGGGCGTATTTCAAGTTATTGGGATAAGTCAGGAACAGAAAAACAATATCAACTAAGTTACAACAATAGCATCAATCGCCTTTCATATGGTTTGTCATTTATGAGGGTGTATACACAAAATAGTCATGATAAAAAAGATGACAGGATCGGTGTGAACTTGAGTATTCCTCTTTATTGGGGAGAGAATCAGGTATCTACCTTAACGTCAAATACTACATTTAATAATGAAAAGTTCGGAAGTAGCCAAATAGGTACCAGTGGTACGTTTGACCGTGATAATAATTGGACATACGGTATCAATACCTCAGTTGCAAATGGTGGTGCGAAAAATATCGGTCTTAATACTAGTTACCGTACATCGTCAGCCAATACAAATGCGAATTACAGCCAAGGTGAAGGTTATCGCCAATATGGTGTAGGCGCAAATGGGTCATTAGTTTTGCACTCCGGTGGAATAACGCTAACGCCGAATAATGCAACCACAATTGCATTGATTGAGGCGAAAGGCGCAGAAGGTGCATCAGTGGTAGGGGCGATGGGGACGACAATTGATAGTCATGGTTATGCTATTGCGCCTTATGTAAGAGCTTATCGCACTAATAAAATCGAAATTGACCCGAAAGGTAGTTCCGAAGATATTATTTTTGAAAATATGTCATCACAAATAGTTCCTTATGAAGGTAGTGTTGTTAAGGTTAAATTTGGTACTAAGATTGAAAAAAATGTGATTTATAACGTTAAAAGGCCTAATAACAAACCTTTACCATTTGGCGCTAATGTGACAGACCAAAAAGGTGAGTCAATCGGTATTGTTGGGCAAGGTGGTATGGTGTTCATTAGCAGTGAAATTGCAACTAATGCCATTATTACGTGGGATAAAGGTCAATGTACATTCTCATTAGCTGCAGGAAATAGTAAGGAAGTTCTATGTCAATAAAAAATCAATGGTTTTGGTATATTGGGGTAGGGTTACTATTTACCGCAAATGGAGTATCTGCAAACAATTGGTGGACAGAACGTATCAATAGGCATAGTTGCGAAAGAACGAACCAGCCTGCATATAGAGTAGATATGAGGCTAGGAAAAATAGTTGTTGATCCTAACCTTCCGGTTGGTAGTGTAATTAAAACGCAAGATTATACAATGAATACCAATCAAACTTACCTCTGGTGCCGTGGAAAGGTGAATATTGAGGCTGAAGTCGTGATGCCTGACCTACGTGATATTGGTGGAAAAGTGTATCAAACGAATGTTGAAGGTATTGGTTTAAAATTCCACCGCTCATCGGGTCGGCAGCATTCTATGACTTACCCAAGTACTTTTCCTATAGATGTGGGATATTATAGTACCCCAATGTCATTAAATGATTCTACTTTTACGTTAAGTATAATAAAAACGGCTAAATATACAGGAACCGGAACACTCGCAAGTGGTATCTATACTACTTATGGATATAAACCTAATAACAGTCCAATCTTAGTTAGTTATTTAGATGCAAATGCTATTACTATCGTTTCGCCATCCTGCCAAGTGACAAGTGGTGAAAATCAAAATGTAATGTTAGACCCTATAAAACGAGTTCAATTAACAGCGCGAGACCAACCTGCAGGTGAAAAAGATTTTACAATAAAATTGAAATGTAGTGGTGGTACTAGTTTTACAGGAAAAACTAATATTGATGTGACTTTTAGCGGAATTAAAGCAACGGGTACTCAAGTCAATGGTGTTTTAGCAAACCAAAGCACATATAGCCCAGCAAAAGGAATTGGTGTTCAAGTTATACAGCGAAAAGATAAAAGCCCAATCAATTTTGGCCGTCCATATCATGTAGCATCATTAAATAATAATGATACTAAAGATATCGATATAGAACTTACTGCTCGTTATTTTCAATATGAAGATAGAACTACACCGGGAGAGGTTTATGCTCAAATGCGCTTTGATATTACATATGATTAATTATTAAAAATATCTTATTCAATAATAAAGGTTGATTTCATATTTAGACTCAACCTTTATTCTGTCATTCAAAATGATAATACGTAATTATTATAGGAAAATCATTTTAAATCAACGATTATGCTTTCTGCAGTATACTGTCGCTCTTTATTTGATTGTTCAAATTCATCATTTTTTTCAATTTTTAGTCCGCTTGTATAACCTTGAAAAAACCATTCAATCGGGCAATTTAATGCTTCAGCGATATCAACTAAATGATTAATTGGAATTTTGTTAATACCATTTTCATAACGTGATATTTGTTGTTGGCTTAAATTTAATTTCTCAGCTAAATTAGCGCCTGATAGACCGAGTTCTTTTCTCCGGTTTTTTATTTTAATACCAATTATAGTATGAATGTCCATATAACATCCTCAATTTATAGGAAAGATTATTATTCAATGCACTTAATTTAAATTACGCTCGATAGTATATTAAAAAACAAATGAATTTAAAAGTTTTTATGAACATAATTATGATGAGAATCTCTATTTATAACTTGTTCATTTGCAGTATAATAACATTATTTATGATGTGGTTATTATAATTACATAAGTAAAAATATCTATATTTATTGTTCCCCACGGTGAGGTCTTTAAATTTAATTTTTAATATCTTATTTACGCCTCTCAATTTTGTTGGATTTTTTATTTAAAATCAGCTAGTTATAATTTTCATTATAACGCTGGTGTTATAGTGGTAAAGTTAATGCATCGTTTAAAATGTTAATTTTTTGTTTTGTCTGATTTGATCTAAATAATCGTTTTTTAAAAATAAAGGTACAGATCAATAATATTAATCATATACCAATTTAATTGATATTAAATACAATCTTAAATCATCTTAAATGATTACTTAGAGAATGGATCATGTTTAGCATTTTGATTCCATATGTATTCCATTTTAAGTGCGATATTACTTGCAATACTTTGGTCATAAAAATCGCAAATAATCTGTAATGACATATCAATACCTGCACTAATGCCTGATGAAGTATAAAACTTATTATCATGAACCCATCTAGCTTTCGGTTGCCATAACACTTGGTTATTAAGAGAAGTTACCCACTGATAAGATAGCTTATTTGTCGTAGCTTTAAAGCCATTTAAAAGAGACGTTTGAGCAAGAAGTGCGGAGCCAGTACAAACGGAAATGACAGTCTCTGCAAACTCGGCTTGTTTTTTTAGCCACTGAATATACTGATCATTTTTCGATAATGAGCGAGTGCCTTGCCCTCCAGGTATCAAAATACATTGATAGCAAGGGGTCTGAATAGGTAAGGTATTAAGTGTAACTCCCTGAGAACTGCGCATGGGCTCTCCTGAAGGTGAGATAAATACAATTTGGCAATCTTTTAAGCTACCAAATACTTCAACAGGCCCCATGACATCAAGGGTTTCAAAATTATCAAAAAGGATAATTGCGATAGAATTTAGCGACATATTTTTCTCAGATGTTGTCATTGTTGAGTATATTGTGCCACGTTATATATTTTATGATTGGGATTTTGTGCACTCTAATATACTTATATTACTTAGTGATAAACAAAATTTCATAAGCGTGATAAAGCATAAATATGGGCACTGAAGTATACTGTATAAAACCTATTGGGCTTTTAATACCAAACTAGCGAGGTTAACAATGAAATTATATATTTATGATCACTGTCCATTTTGTGTCAGAGCAAGAATGATTTTTGGTTTAAAAAAGTTAGCGGTAGAGCAAATTGTGTTATTCGATGATGACATCGAAACACCGACAAAAATGATTGGTCGGAAAATGCTGCCTATTCTACAAAAAGATGATGGGAGTTATTTACCTGAAAGCTTAGATATTGTGCATTATGTAGATAGCATTAATGAACCTAAATATGCAGGAGGAAACATAACCCCTGAAATAGAGGCTTGGTCTAAAGCGGTTTCTGCTGTGGTATATAAGCTTGTGACACCACGTTTTACACAAACTGATTTCCCTGAAATTAGTACAGCAGAAGCCAGAGCTGCATATATCGCTAGAACATCAAAATCTTATGGTGATTTAAACGAGCTTAAAAAAGAAACGCATACGCTGCTAGTTGAATTAGAGCCCCAACTGTCGTTATTAGATGCGTGGCTAGAAACACGGGGGGAGGTCATTGATATTAATGATTTTATTATTTTTCCAACTTTACGTAGTTTGAGCATAGTTGAGCACTTAGCATTTAGCACAAACATTCGCAACTATATGGAACGAATTGCAAAATCTTCGAATATTAATTTGTTATTTGATAAGGCTAAATAGTCTATCTAGCTGCCAGTTTAGTGTTTTTTGGCAAACGTTTACCGCCTCTAAAAGAGGCGGGTTGTATTCGTTAATTGACGTAGTCGCGTAGTGTATATACTAACTTGTAATGGCCTTGAGTTAACACTAGTTTGTTGTTTTTCAATGAAATTATCGCACCTTCAGACAGTGCTCGATTTATCATTGAATCCCATTTGGATAAATCTTCATCAACGCATTCGAGTTCAGTCCTACTTAAATTTTTTACGGTAATTTTTGCGTTTTTGATATTGCCAAATCCGTTGAAATCATTACACATTGATGCAGAAACAAACATTTTTTCGCCAAAAGCAAGGAAAGGGGCGGTCTGTTTACTGTTAATCGTCTTACCATTTACTTCAGTTAAAATAAAACGGTGGTGCATCAATTTATTTTCAAGTGCTTGGTCATCATTACGCGCATTGACTTGATGAGTTTGGCATGCTGCTAGCAATAAACCCAAAATAGTAAGTGGAATTAGGCGTTTCATAATCCCAGATCCAACTATGCGTTAACAATATTAGGGCAAGTTTCCCCACAACTAATTTGACGGATATTATTTAGCGTAGTTTGACTGATACTTGTTAATGCTTCTTCTGTTAAAAACGCTTGATGCCCAGTAAATAACACATTATGACAAGAAGAAAGTCGACGAAAAACATCATCCTGTATTACGTCATTAGATTTATCTTCGAAGAATAAATCACGTTCATTTTCATATACATCCATACCTAATGCGCCAATTTTTTGTGATTTTAGTGCATTAATGGCGGCAACAGAATCGACTAACGCACCTCGACTTGTATTGATGATCATGACCCCATTTTTCATCTTCTTGAATGCATTTTCATCGAGTAGGTGATGATTTTCAGGTGTTAATGGGCAATGAAGAGAAATAATATCTGATTGTTCATATAGAGTATCTAAGTCAACATATTCAGCACCCAAATCTAAAACAGCTTGGTTCGGGTATGGGTCATGTGCGAGTAAACGCATTCCAAAGCCCTTTAAAATACGTAGTGTCGCTTGGCCAATTTTCCCGGTACCGATAATGCCAGCAGTGCGGTTATGCATATTAAACCCCGTTAATCCCTCGAGAGAAAAATTTGCATCTCGCGTACGCTGGTACGCCCGGTGGATCCGGCGATTAAGGCATAGCATCATCCCAACTGCGTGTTCTGCAACGGCTTCAGGAGAATAAGCAGGGACTCGAACAACTTGGATACCTAATTCTTTAGCTGCTTGTAAATCAACATTGTTAAAGCCAGCACAACGTAAAGCTAAAATTCGAATATTGAGTGCGGCAAGTTCTTCTAAAACAGCACGATTAGCTTCGTCGTTAACGAAAATACAGATAGCGTCGGCACCAACAGCATTTTTCGCTGTCTGAACCGTCAATGGAAAATCAAAATATTCAAT
Organism: Providencia sp. PROV076; assembly: GCF_028483405.1. Classification (NCBI taxonomy): domain Bacteria; kingdom Pseudomonadati; phylum Pseudomonadota; class Gammaproteobacteria; order Enterobacterales; family Morganellaceae; genus Providencia; species Providencia sp. PROV076. The sequence continues at coordinate 30,238 of NZ_JAMPRR010000019.1, forward strand.
ACTAAAATTAAATCCAGAATTTTGATTAACTTGTTCCATGTGCTTGCGGTCATACTGTTTGGTACTATAAGAAACAATTTTCATCATAAAGACTCCAATTTTTAGGAACCAATTAGAAAAGAGTAGGTAAAAAGGTGTACCTACAAAATATAAACTCAGAATAAGACAATTAAGTTTGTAAATCACCTATAAATTAAGAAAATAGGTATCTGTTTACGATTGAATGTGGTTTATCTTTGTTAGTATCGCGTTTAATGAGACGATTTTGCTGAAATTTATCATTTGCGCTACAGAACAATTCAGACAAGGGACGTAGTAATGCAGTTAATGAAAAGAGCATTCAGAATATTACTCTGCTTTTTGGGTGGAAGCATTGCTCTCTTAATACTTTTATGGATAACGATATCCCATTGGGCTCCTGTTGTTGCATCATACTATCTTCCTAAGCCATTTAAACTGTCGTTTTCAGAACCAAGAATTAGTCATGGCCAATTGGGTATAGCAAATATCAGTATAACAGCAAATGATTGCACATTAGTTCAGTTGAATAGCACAAGGCTTTCAATCTTTCCCTTGCATGCTATTGTGGATGGCCTTGATGTTAAAACTGAATGTTTGAGTGCTCTTGAGCCAACGAATGAAACAGATAATGATCCGATTAATATTGCAGACGTTATCGATAATATTCCTGTTTTTTCATTAGTCATAAATAATGCCAACATACAGCCATGGAGTGATTACCAAGGCAGTATCTGGTTACGTAAAAATCAGGCTAACCCTCTAGAATTTGATTTTAGCGGCGATAATTTAAGGTTGTCATCTTTAATAAACAGGGAACACCAATTAGTCATTCAAAATTTTTTAGCATTTCTACCAGAACAAAAGCAAACAATAGAATTATTTGGTGATGTGCAACTCCCCTTAATGGCAAATCAGCTTCCAGAAAAAGGCGAGCTGAATGCTTATTTTAAGTTAATCAACCCAGAAAAATTCTTACAAGCTAAATTCAGTTGGTTGAATGACCAAGGCGTCTTTAGTGTCATGGATACAGACACAAAGGAAGAATTGCTTTATTTACCATGGTTACTATCGCCTTCTAGAATACAAATAGCGCAAGGGAAGTGGCAATGGAAAGAAGTAGATATTCCTTTACAAGGCGGTATCAGCCTTCAAGTTGATAACTGGAATAATACATTAAGTGAAATGGTATTTTCAGGGCGTATTAATATGCTCACACAAGCAAAGAAAGGGAAAGCCAATATTGTCTTAACTGTGCCATCTACCCAGATAAATTTACTCGATGCTGATATTAACTTTAGGTTACATGGCCAAGTTAAATATGATGATATGGTGCTGGATATTAATTTACCAGCCAAGGTTTCAGGCCAGTTAGCCACACCAAAAGTTTCTTTTTTATCCAGTTCATTATTAAGAGCTTATGGCCGCCTTTCTGAAACATTGGTTCTTAACGAAGTTAGATTACCACTCGCGGGGACATCGTTAGGTGAAGATGGTATTTCAGGGCGTTTGCAAGCTATTCTAAAAATTAAAGAGCAATATTGGGGGGATTTTGATATTCATTTGGATGGTAAAGCTAATAAATTCACCTTGGATAAAGGAAAATGGTTTTGGAATTATTGGGGAAATGCCAACTTGCCGTCATTATCGGCTAATTGGGATATTAAGGGTAATGGGAGTTGGCAGGACACTTTAATCACATTAAATAGCTTAAATACAGGGTTTGACCAAATACAATATGGGCTCTTATCGATGAGGGCTCCGCGTTTACAACTAAGTAAGCCATTAGTTTGGCAACGTGATCAGAATAAAGCCAATTTTAATGGACAATTACAGCTTACCAGTGAACGAATGCAATTTGGTACTGAAAGTTATCTACCAAAAATTACATTAAATGCGGACCTTAGTGGAAAATCTCCCGCTGAATTTCAACTTAAAGGTGATTTAAGCACTAAAGATGTCGGGCCAATCGTCATATTTGGGCGCTGGGACGGAGAAAGATTAAGAGGGGAAGCGCGTTGGCCTGAACAGTCAGTCACGGCTTTTCAAACATTAATTCCTGCTGATCTTGGAATTGAATTAAAACAAGGAAAATTATTTTCTCAAGCTGCTTTTTCAATAACACCAGAAGATGGTTTTATTGCAGGAGGACACTGGCGTGTAGAAAATACTAGCCTTTGGTTAAAAGATGGTGAGTTATCAGGATTAGACTTTGTTTTACCATGGCGTTTAAAACAAAGTACTTGGACTTTAGGGGGGAAGGCGCCCGTTGAGTTACGTATTAAACAGCTCAATAATTTATTTGAATTGACGGATATTAAAGCCGATCTTTCTGGCTCATATCCACCAACGGAAAATATGCCGTTAAAACTGACTAATGTGGGCTTTAAAACCTTAGGGGGTGAGGTATCGATGGATTTACTGCGCTGGCCACAAATCCATGCCTCCTCGATAAAATTAAGACAGATTGAACTTAGTCAGTTATTTACCATATTAAAAGTGTCACAATTTGCTGTTTCAGGTAAAGTTAATGGTGAGTTACCTTTTTATTTAAATAATCCAGAGTGGATAGTTAAAGATGGGTGGTTAGAAAATAGTGGGCCATTAACGTTACGGTTAGATACTCAATTTGTTGATTCCATCCGAGAGGATAATATATCTGCGGGTTCCGCTATGGGGTGGCTACAATATTTGGAAATAAAACGCAGCCGTACAGACGTTAATGTTACAAACTTAGGGTTGTTAAATATGAAAACAATCCTTGAAGGGTATAACACGCAAGAAAAGAAAAAACGTGAAGTTCATTTGCATTATCAACATGAAGAAAATATCTTTCAATTATGGCGTAGTTTACGATTTGGTAGCTCCTTAGAAGAGTGGTTGGAAAAAAATTTATAATGAGCATAAGAATGAACGTGAAAATATTAAAATTTACTACAGCTATATCGATTGCGTTATTGTTATCAGCTTGCTTACGAGTTGAGGTCGCAACACCGGATAAGCCCATCAATATTAATATGAACGTAAAAATTGAACATGAAATCCAAATAAAAGCGGATAGGCAAGTAGAAGAATTATTAAAAGAAAATAGTGATTTGTTCGGAGAGGTAAATCCCAAATGAGTCGAATTATCAAAGTACTAGCGCTATGTTCATTATTGACTACTTTTCAGGCTGTAGCAATTACAGTGGATGAAGCCAAAGAAACAGGCCTATTGGGGGAAACATTGTCAGGGTATTTAGCTCCAATTAATACAAATAATCAGGAGGCCACCAAGCTAGCAGCGCAAATAAACCAAGAACGGGAAAAAAGATATAGCGAAATTGCTGCAAAAAATAACCTAAAAACTAATGACGTTGCAAGGATAGCAGGACAGAAGCTCGTAGAAAGGGCGAACTCTGGGGAATTTGTACGTGGAATTAATGGTCAATGGCTACAAAAGAAATAAAAAGCGCACTCAGAAAGTGCGCAAAATATAACAATGGTAGTTTTGGGTCTTAATAATATATTACTTAGAAAGTCTAGATCTTAAGCGATAATCGTATTGATATGGCTTTGTGCTTGTTGATGCGCTCGTTCGACTGACTCTTGGCCTAACGACGTGCCTTCAGCAAAAATAAACTCAACGTCGGTAATACCAATGAAATTTAGAAATAGTGTTAAATAAGGCACCATGGTGTCTGTTGGTGTGTCTTTGTAGATACCGCCTCGGCTCGTTAATATATAGGCACGTTTGTCTTTTAATAAGCCGACAGAACCTTGTTCTGTATATTTAAACGTGTGGCCTGAGCGAGCGATAAAGTCGAAGTAATGTTTTAAGTGGGAAGAAATCGTAAAGTTATACATTGGGGCTGCAATAACAATTATATCGTGAGCTTTAATTTCCTCAATTAACGTATTTGACAGGTCCAAATGTGCTTGTTGTTGTTCTGTTTTCGTGTCACTTGGGCCAAAAGCTGCTAAAATTTCACCGTCAATCGCTGGAATTGGTTCTTTGACTAAATCTCGTACAGTTACTGTATCTGCTGAGTGTTTTTCCTGCCATTGTTGAATAAAGTAATCTGCCATTTTATTGCTTTGTGAATAGTCAGCCAGAATACTTGATTTCAATAGTAATACTTTACTCATGTGTTCCTCTATGTTTAGGTGAAATTTTATTGGTAATGATACGTGAGGTGTAACTGATTGATAGGAAAAAAATTAGATAGCCTTCTTCAAAAAAATTGATGGTATTTTCATGTGATAACAACAATTAAAAATAAAAACAAAATTTAGCCCTCACAAATTGCGAAGTGGATTGGCTAGCGTGCATTGAAACTTATTAAAGATAAGGATTTAACAGGTGAAATCCATACTGACAGCATTAACCGCTGATATTGGACAAACTTCATTACGTGACCAATGGTTACTGAAAAAAAGAGTGCAAGGTATTGCAAAGATCCAGAACGAAAAATCGCGCTCTGCGGTACTTGACGCTATTAAAATAGATATTGAGAAAGCCAAACAAAGAGTTGAACTTAAACGATTAAACTCACCTAAAATTGTGTATCCAGATAATTTACCGGTTAGCCAGAAAAAAGACGTTATTTTAGATGCCATTAAAAAGCATCAAGTTGTTATTATTGCAGGTGAAACTGGGTCAGGTAAAACAACGCAGATCCCAAAAATTTGCCTGGAACTTGGCAGAGGGGTTCTAGGGTTTATTGGGCATACACAACCAAGACGCTTAGCTGCACGCTCAGTCGCAACACGTCTTGCTCAAGAGCTTGAATGTGAATTAGGTTCAAATGTTGGTTATAAAGTCCGTTTTAGTGACCAAGTGAGTGAAACGACTCAAGTCAAATTGATGACTGATGGTATCTTGCTTGCAGAATTACAAAATGACAAATTGCTGTTGCAATATGACACTATTATTATCGATGAGGCTCACGAAAGAAGCCTTAATATCGACTTTATTTTAGGTTACTTACGTCAATTATTACCGAGACGTCCTGATTTAAAAGTGATTATTACATCGGCAACCATTGACCCTGAGCGTTTTTCGAAGCACTTTAGTCACGCTCCGATTGTTGAAGTATCTGGGCGAACATATCCCGTTGAAGTTCGTTATCGCCCTATTATTGGAGAGCAAAACGATAGTGACCGTGACCAAATTGATGGGATCATAGATGCGGTAAATGAACTGTCGGTTGAAGGTAATGGCGATATATTGATTTTTATGAGTGGTGAGCGGGAGATCCGTGATACTGCTGATGCGTTATCAAAACTTTCTTTACGTCACACTGAAATTTTACCTCTTTTCGCAAGGCTCTCTAATAGTGAGCAGAATCGCATCTTCCATCCTCATGGGGGGCGGCGGATCATTCTTGCAACAAACGTAGCAGAAACATCATTAACTGTACCGGGTATCAAATATGTCATTGATACCGGTTATGCGCGAATTAGTCGTTATAGTTACCGAACAAAAGTGCAACGCCTTCCTGTTGAAGCTATTTCTCAGGCTTCAGCTAACCAACGTAAAGGGCGCTGTGGCCGTGTTTCTGATGGGATTTGTATTCGTTTATACTCAGAAGATGACTTTCTATCACGTCCAGAATTCACGGATCCTGAAATTTTACGGACGAATTTGGCATCAGTTATATTACAAATGACTTCTATTGGTCTTGGTGATATCTCTGCATTTCCATTTGTGGAGGCTCCAGATAAACGTAACATCCAAGATGGTGTGAAATTACTGGAAGAGCTAGGTGCAATTAAGTCCCACAAACAGGCGGATAAAGGCTATCAATTAACGGATACAGGTAGGCAACTAGCCCAGCTTCCTGTTGACCCAAGGCTCGCTCGGATGGTGATTGAAGCTCGTAAACATGGTGCAGTACGTGAAACAATGGTGATTGTTTCTGCATTATCAATTCAAGACCCGAGAGAGAGACCGTTAGAAAAACAGCAAGCTGCTGATGAAAAACATCGGCGTTTCCATGATAAACAATCAGACTTCTTAGCCTTTTTAAACCTTTGGGATTATTTAAAAGAACAACAAACGCAGCTTTCTAACGCCCAATTTAGAAAAATGTGTCGCCAAGATTTTCTAAATTACTTACGTATTCGAGAATGGCAAGATTTGTATACCCAATTGAGACAAGTGGTGAAAGAACAAGGTTTTGCCATTAATAGCTCTGAGGCTGATTTTCGGAGTATTCATGTTTCGCTATTGGCTGGTTTGCTTTCACATATTGGCCAAAAAGACGCGGATAAACACGAGTTCACTGGGGCTAGGAATGCACGTTTTACTATTTTTCCAGGGTCGGGTCTATTTAAAAAACCACCCAAATGGGCAATGGTAGCGGAACTTGTTGAGACATCGAAATTATGGGGAAGAATTGCCGCATCCATCGATGTTGAGTGGGTTGAACCCTTAGCTGAACATTTAACTAAACATAGTTATAGTGAACCTCATTGGTCAAAATCTGAAGGTGCGGTAATGGCATCAGAAAAAGTGACGCTATATGGGCTACCTATTGTTGCATCAAGGCAGGTTAATTATGGGAATATTGACCCATTACTGTGCCGTGAATTGTTTATTCGTCATGCATTAGTTGAAGGGGATTGGGCTACTCGTCACGCATTCTTTAAAGAAAATCTGAAGTTATTATCTGAAGTTGAAGATTTGGAGCATAAATCACGTCGGCGTGACATTTTAGTTGATGATGAAACATTATTTGCATTTTATGACCAACGGATCCCGAATGATGTGATTTCCTCCCGTCATTTTGATAATTGGTGGAAAACGGCATCTAAGCAACAATCTGACTTGTTAAGCTTTGAAAAGAGCATGCTGATTAAGGAGGACGCCAGTAATGTTTCGGCACTTGATTATCCTAACTATTGGCATCAAGGGGATTTAAAATTTCGGTTGAGTTACCAATTTGAACCTGGAACTGATGCTGATGGTGTGACGGTACATATACCTCTTGCTGTATTAAATCAGGTTCAGAATATTGGCTTTGATTGGCAAGTTCCTGGGCTGCGTCATGAGCTAATCGTTGCTTTAATTAAATCATTACCTAAACCAATTAGACGAAATTTTGTCCCTGCACCTAATTATGCTTCTGCATTTTTAGAACGAGTGCCAGAGCCTGAAGGCAGTGTACTGGATAAACTTGAACGTGAATTACGCCGTATGACGGGTGTTACTGTTGAACGCGGATCATGGCAACTAGCGCAGCTTCCAGCCCATTTAAAAATGACGTATCGTGTTGTAGGCGACAAAAATAAAACCGTTGCTGAAGGGCAAAATCTTGATGAGCTAAAAAATAGCTTAAAAGAAAAAGTGCAAGAAACGTTATCTGAAGTTGTGGATGACGGTATTGAGCAACACGGGTTACATATTTGGAGTTTTGGCGAATTACCTCAACGTTATGAACAAAAAAGAGGCGGATATTCCGTTAAAGCTTATCCTGCATTAGTTGATGAGAGAAATAGCGTAGGTATCAAGGTATTTGAAACAGAACTGGAACAACAGCAAGCAATGTGGGCCGGAGTGCGTCGATTGTTGCTGTTAAATATTCCATCGCCAATTAAGTATTTGCATGAAAAACTACCAAACAAATCAAAATTAGGTTTGTATTTTAACCCTTATGGCAAGGTGTTAGAGTTAATTGATGACTGTATTGCTTGTGGTGTTGACCAATTAATTGCTAATTTTGGTGGTGCAGTTTGGAATGAAGTGCAGTTTGAAAAATTGAAAGAGTTTGCACGAGCAGAATTAAATGATGTGGTTGTTAATATTGCTAAGCAAGTTGAACAAATATTAACAGCGGTGTTTGCTATCAATAAACGTCTAAAAGGGCGGGTCGATTTTTCGATGGCAATAGCATTATCGGATATAAAAACACAAATGTCGAATCTCGTGTTTAAAGGCTTTGTGACCACTCATGGTTGGAAACGCTTGCCTGATATCCTTCGTTATTTAAATGGGGTAGAGCGGCGATTAGAAAAACTGGCTATTGATCCTAACCGAGATCGTGCACAACTGAGTAAGGTAGAGCATGTTCAGAATATGTGGCAACAATGGTTAGCTAAATTATCTCCAGTTCAGCGAAATATGCCAGAAGTGCAAGAAATTCGTTGGATGATTGAAGAACTGCGTGTCAGCTTGTTTGCCCAACAATTGGGAACTCCGTACCCAATATCGGATAAGCGGATCATACAGACGATGGAGCACTTGTCTCAACAACTGTAAGGATGATTATTTTACTCGTTGACGCTTCACATATTATTTATGTGAAGCGCTTTTCCTTTTTTAGTCAGTTTAGGTTTTTTAGTTACAACATGCAAATAGATTGTAAAAATATAAGCATCTGAGATCGTACAACAGTAATTTTCACCAGTATAAGGGAAGTGAAATGGTAATAGAGGATTAATGCTAGAAGATTATTGAAGTATTGAGATCTTGAGGTTTTGAGTGTGTGGAAAATAGGAAATTACAGTAAATAGGGCTTAAATTTACGCATCAAAATTAAGCCCTTTGGTACAAAGCTAAACAACTAAATAATAGAGTGCTGGAATAGCAGCGATAGCAATTGCATAAGCCATGATTTTTTCAATCATCTTTAATGGTACTTGGTTGGTTTGTTGCTGACGAGCATAGAAAAATATCAAAATACCAGGGGCATACAAAACAACGGATAATAGTAAATTAATTAACCCTGAAGCATAAATCAGCCATAAACCATAAAGGCTAGCAATAGCTCCAACCGCAAATAATGCTTTATTATGACGCTCAAAAGCCACTTTGACTAAAAATGCACCGACAAGGAAATAGGGGACTAAAATCATTTCGGAAGCTATAGTAAGTAATGTATTGTAATTACTTCCACTAAGCCAAATAAGAACTAAAGAGAGTTGCACAGCACCATTAGTGAGCCATAAAGAAGAGGATGGCGCATCATTTTTATTTAGTTTGTTGAATATTTTAGGAAATGATTGATACTGCGCGGCGATATAAGGCACTTCAGCGGCCATAATGGTCCAACTTAGATAAGCTCCACAAACAGAGATAATGAGGCCAGCCGCAATAATAATATCACCACTCGAACCAATTAAATCTATCATGAGAGGAGCCATGGATGGATTTTTTATTTCTGCAAGTTCAGCTCTAGGCATGATACCAAGAGAAAGTAAGGTAACGAGTATATAGATAATTAAGGCGGAACTGACAGCAAAAATTGTTGCTAAGCCAACATCACGGCGGTTTTTAGCTCTAGCTGAAACGACAACAGCCCCTTCAATACCAATAAATACCCACAGGGTAATCAACATAGTATCTTTGACTTGCTCCCAAACAGGAACGCCAAATTCGATACCACTGAAATCTGCATTGAAAATATCAAGTCTAAATGCCAAAAAAGCTAATACAATAAATAAGCCAAGGGGAACTAATTTTGCCATTGTAGCGAGTTTATTAATTCCAGCGGCTGTTTGTACTCCACGAAGCACTAAATAGTGAACAAACCAGAGAAGTATTGATTCTCCGATTAGGGCTTGCCATGTGTTCCCATCACCAAAAATGATGTTATCAGGGGTATCAGTAAAAAAACTGATTGCTGCGAATACGATAACAAGATAAGACACATTGGCAACTACCGCACATAGCCAATAACCCCACGCAGAGCAAAAACCAATTAATTCCCCAAAGCCGACTTTGGCGTAAGTAAATATCCCACCATCAAGGTCAGGTCGTATACGAGAAAGCAACAATAAGGCAAATGCTAAAAAAAGGATGCCCACACCAGTAATTGACCAGCCGATTATTAATGCGAGAGGGCTAGCCACTTCAGCCATATTTTGAGGGAGACTAAAAACACCGGCACCAACCATCGAGCTAAGAACTAGCGCCGTTAGAGCGGTAAGACTCAAAGTATTTTTCAAAGTAAATCCTGAACGTTCAGAAATCAAAAGTTAAAATGACGTTAAAATGCCATTACAATAATTAGTTTAACTAGAAGCCATAAAAAAAGTAGACAGAATGACTGCATGTTTTCAGTGTGTGGATTCTACGAACGAAATGAGAGATATGCAATGGTAATGTATGCATTTTTTAAGGTGTTTTATGCACTTTCTTAAAAGAATGAAGGTGGATAGTGTGTGAGATGTGATTTAACGGAAACGAAGTGAATAAAAACAAAAAAACCAGCCGAGAAGGCTGGTTTTAGTATCACAGAATATTGAACTATTTAAACAAGTCAGCACTAATGGTGACACTTCCACCATTAGATTGCCATTCTCTTGTAATATGGAAATATTTAGCCCCTTTTGCTTCCGCACGTTTTGCTATTTGGTAACGTACTTCAGGCGTATTGGTGTAATATCCAGAGAATGTTATAGAGTCAAATGGAACCATTTGAGCCGCGGCTGTTTTGTTGACTTCTTCGATAACATAACCACTTGGCAGGGTCACACTAGTACGACCCGGTTGACTGCTAGAGGTTTCAAAGAAGCGTCCGACTGCGGTTGTTGGTTCTTCAGAAGATGCAACACCAGGAATGCGAACTTTTTTAGCAGCTTCACCACCTTCAGCTAATAGAGCACGGCCAGCATCTGAATCAGCAGGAACCACTGCGTCTTCATTCAGTACTTGTCGCTTCGGCGCATCTTTCTTATAGATATAAGCTGTCGCTAATGTGTTTCCACCATCATTCATTGCGATATTACGAACCACATAGAACGAAGCTGCATTTTTCTCAAGGGCTTTTTTTGCAATAGCCTCATACAGGTCTGGTTGAGAAGGGTAAAAACCACTTACCGTAACAGTATCAAAAGGTTCATATTCGGTTGCATCCGCTTTTGACATTTCCTCAACACCACCGAATACACGACGCTTCGGTGAATCAACTTCTGGTGCATCTTTTGCGTAGACGTCTGCAACAACACGCATGTTGCCACTATCACCTACATCATCAAGGCTTTGAATGTAAAAGGCATACGCCCCCATTTTATCAGCCCTACGGGAAACTGCATCAGATGCTTCATAAATAGCATTAAAGCGCCCGGTAACTGTTATACGCTCATAAGGTTTTAATTCAGTAGCCTGTTTTGGCGTCAATTCAACAGCCGCCTGAGTAGCAGTTATACTAGTTAATGACAGCACCGCGGCTGCGATGACCGTAGTTTTCAGCTTCATACAAAATCCTTCCGCCTTGCGCAATTTATTATAAACATGCTGAATCTTAGTTGTATCACATGTACGTGATTATTACACGTAACAGAACCTGTTGTCTCATGATTTTATTTTTATGAGAAATAAATAATTATTGACTAGTTAAATTTACCAGATTTTTTAAAGTATCCAGTATTTTATTGACCTAAAACTAAGATTTTCACTGCGAATTCCATTTACTGTCTAAGAATCGAGATCAATTATGGATCAAGACGCTTATTTTCAGTAGGTTATTAGAACATTAAAAATCTGTTTATGCACAAAATAAGACTTTTCTCTGTGATGATGGTCATTATTTTAGCAAACACCCTATTAACAACATTACTTCAGGCATTAAAAAGGGAACATTATGCGTATTGGTATACCAAGAGAACGACTTGCCAATGAAGCGCGTGTTGCAGCTACGCCATCAACAGTGACTCAACTACTTAAATTGGGTTTTTCTGTGTGTGTAGAGCAAAATGCGGGTCATTTAGCCAGTTTTGATGATGTAGCATATGAGCAAGTGGGTGCCGAAATCGTTGATCGTGATACTGCATTTGCTGCGGATATTGTTTTTAAAGTCAACGCACCTCTGGATGATGAAATTCCTTTGTTAAAAGAAGGAGCAACATTGGTGAGTTTCATTTGGCCAGCACAGAATGCTGAGCTAATGGAAGCTTTAAAGGCTAGAAATATTAACGTGATGGCGATGGATGCGGTACCACGTATTTCACGTGCTCAGTCACTTGATGCGCTTAGCTCAATGGCAAATATTGCAGGTTACCGTGCAATTGTTGAAGCTGCTCATGAATTTGGCCGTTTCTTTACGGGGCAAATCACCGCGGCAGGTAAGGTGCCACCAGCGAAAGTCATGATCATTGGTGCTGGGGTTGCTGGCCTTGCTGCAATTGGTGCTGCGGGTAGCTTGGGTGCCATTGTACGTGCCTTTGACACTCGCCCTGAGGTAAAAGAGCAAGTTCAGAGTATGGGTGCTGAATTCCTTGAGCTAGATTTCAAAGAAGAGGCTGGCAGTGGCGATGGTTACGCCAAAGTGATGTCAGAAGCATTTATAAAAGCGGAGATGGAGCTGTTCGCTGCACAGGCGAAAGAGGTCGACATTATAGTGACCACGGCACTTATTCCAGGCAAACCAGCGCCTAAATTGATTACCAAGGAAATGGTTGAATCAATGAAGCCGGGAAGTGTGGTTGTCGACTTAGCGGCTCAAACGGGTGGTAACTGCGAATTAACCCAAGCTGACAAATTAGTCGTGACCGACAATGGTGTGAAAATTATTGGTTACACAGATTTGCCAAGCCGTTTGCCAACACAATCATCCCAGTTATACGGTACCAACCTTGTTAACTTGATGAAACTACTGTGCAAAGAAAAAGATGGCGAAATTAATATTGATTTCGACGATTTGGTTATTCGCGGTGTAACGGTGATTAAACAAGGTGAAATCACGTGGCCAGCGCCCCCAATTCAGGTATCTGCTCAGCCGCAGGCGAAACCGCAAGCGGTGGAAAAAGTTAAAGCACCTGAGAAAAAGATGTCACCGACGGTAAAATATGGCTTGATGGCATTAGCTATCATCTTGTTTGGTTGGTTCGCTAATTCAGCGCCAAAAGAGTTTTTATCGCACTTTACTGTATTTGCATTAGCTTGTGTGGTTGGTTATTACGTGGTGTGGAATGTGACTCATGCATTGCATACACCGCTAATGTCAGTCACTAATGCTATTTCAGGGATCATCGTCGTGGGCGCCTTGCTTCAGATTGGAAGCGGTGGCTGGGTAAGCTTCTTATCCTTTATCGCCATATTGATCGCGAGTATCAATATTTTCGGTGGGTTTACTGTAACTCAACGCATGTTAAAAATGTTTCGTAAAGGATAAGGGGTAACTTATGTTGTCGAGTGGAATTGTGACAGCAGCTTACATAGTTGCTGCTATCCTGTTTATTTTCAGCCTTGCGGGGCTATCACGTCATGAAAGCTCTCAACGAGGGAATACTTACGGCATCATCGGGATGGCTATTGCATTGATAGCCACCATTTTAGGTCCTCACAGTGCTAATGTGGGCTGGATGATCGTTGCGATGGTCATTGGTGCTGTCATTGGTATTCGCTTAGCGAAAAAAGTTGAAATGACAGAAATGCCTGAGCTGGTGGCTATTTTACATAGCTTTGTCGGTTTAGCTGCAGTGCTGGTTGGTTTTAACAGCTTTATTGCCAGTGAAGGGCATGCTGATGTTGTGATGGAAAACATTCATTTAACTGAAGTTTTCTTAGGTATTTTCATTGGTGCGGTGACCTTCACCGGTTCAGTAGTCGCTTATGGTAAATTATCAGGGAAAATGTCATCAAAACCGATGATGTTACCTAATCGCCATAAACTGAATTTAGCAGCGTTAGTTGTTTCATTTATTCTGTTAGTCATTTTCGTTAAAACAGAAAGTGTCGGCTTACAAGTCTTCTTGATGCTAGTCATGACCGCGATAGCTTTAGCTTTTGGCTGGCATTTAGTGGCATCAATTGGTGGAGCGGACATGCCAGTGGTTGTTTCAATGCTGAACTCGTATTCAGGTTGGGCTGCTGCAGCGGCAGGTTTCATGTTAAGTAATGACTTGCTGATCGTTACAGGGGCATTGGTCGGTTCTTCAGGTGCGATTCTGTCTTATATTATGTGTAAGGCGATGAACCGTTCATTCATCAGTGTTATTGCAGGAGGCTTCGGTACAGATGGCTCTTCAACAGGCACAGAAGAAGAAATGGGCGAATACCGTGAAAGCACTGCAGAAGAAGTCGCTGAAATGTTGAGAAATTCAACATCAGTGATTATCACTCCAGGCTATGGTATGGCAGTGGCACAAGCACAATACCCTGTTGCAGATATCACGACTAAATTACGTGAACGTGGCGTCAAAGTGCGTTTTGGTATTCACCCTGTCGCTGGGCGTTTGCCAGGGCATATGAACGTATTACTCGCAGAAGCTAAAGTGCCTTACGATGTCGTATTGGAAATGGATGAAATTAACGATGATTTCTCTGATACCGATACCGTTCTTGTCATTGGTGCTAACGATACGGTTAACCCAGCGGCTCAAGAAGATCCAAACAGCCCAATAGCGGGGATGCCAGTTCTTGAAGTTTGGAAAGCAAGCAATGTCATTGTATTTAAACGTTCAATGAATACAGGCTATGCAGGGGTGCAAAACCCGTTATTCTTCAAAGAGAATACACAGATGTTGTTTGGTGATGCGAAAGATAGCGTTGATGCGATCTTACGTGCATTGTAATTTAATGAATCACTAATTCATGTCAAAATGATATAAATAAGAATGGGTTACTGGTTAATATCAGTAACCCATTCTTGATTTTTAAGTCACTAGTTAATCATCATCAGCAGGAGTGATAGGGCAGACAAAACCGTCAGGTTTAATTGCTAATAAATCACATTTTAGTTTATCGATGACATGTTCCGCAGTATTCCCTAAAAAGGCGGCTGAAATGCCTGTACGGCCTAAAATACCGAGTACGACAACCCCCGCATGTAACTCTTCACACATATCAGGAATAATTTTCTCAGGTAGGCCCTCTCGGACATGGGTGTACTTTTCATCAATACTAAACTTTTGCCGTAACTCTTTCATGGCAATTAAATGTTGGCCGCGTAGTGCGTTGTTATATAGGCTCGGGTCGAAATCAGGTAACTCTATGGCAATATTCATAGGGGCAACAGGATACGCACTTACTAAATGGATTTCCTGCTCTTTAATAATACGTGTTGCTAAATCTTTTGTTTTTTCAACCAATTTGATATTGAGGTCATCATGATAAGATTCCTCATTCGATAGGTTAACAGCAACAACAACTGAACCATGGTCAGGCCATACTTTATCTTTTACCATCCAAACGGGAGCGGGGCATTTTCGGAGTAAGTGCCAGTCAAGTGGGGTAAAAATAATAGATTCAAAATTATCTGTTTGATGTGCCATTTTGAGTAATAAGTCATGTTCACCACTTATCACTTCTTGAATAATGGCTTCATATGGCTTGTTATGCCAAATAACTTTAATTTCAATATCAATGCCCGCTTCAAGATAGAAATGAGCTTGTTGTTTGATCCAAGCCGCTTTTTGGCTTATTACACCTTTGCGCATGGCATTACGTTCTTCAGGCGAAAGTAATGTTGTCATGTCATAGGAAAGGTCGTAAATAGGTAAAAACGCTTTTATCCGTCCACCATTACGCTGCACGATGTAGACAGCACGTCTTAATGCAGGTTGATCATCCTGATTTGGGTCAATTGCAACTAGCAGGTTTTTATAGTTTGCCATATTGAAATCCTCTTGATACACGGATGTTTCCATATAGATAAACTATGATATTGGGATTAAATAGGCAAGAAATCTGGGAAAAAAAATGAAAACGGATCACCGATAACGTGATCCGTTTAGGGATATTAACATGTAATAGCTGAAACTTTACCTGCAATATCAGTCAGTTTTGTCATATCTTCGATAGTGATATACTTACCTTTAACACTCAGCATGCCACTTTTCTGGAAACGGCCTAAAAGGCGGCTAATGGTTTCAACGGTTAATCCAAGATAGTTACCGATATCTCCACGCGTCATTGTTAATCTAAATTCTCTTGGTGAAAAACCACGCTCTGCAAAGCGATGAGATAGGTTAAGAATAAATGCAGCTAAACGTTCTTCAGCGTTTTTCTTGGATAATAAAAGGATCATTTCTTGATCGCCTTTAATTTCACCGCTCATTAAACGCATAATTTGCTGACGTAAATTAGGCATTTTGCCTGACAAATCATCTAAGGTCTCAAATGGTATTTCACAAACCATTGATGTTTCAAGGGCTTGTGCAAAACTCGGGTGCTGTGTATGAATGATAGCGTCAAAACCAACAAGGTCTCCGGCTAAGTGAAAACCGGTAATTTGCTCATCGCCTTCTTCGGTTATTGTATAGCTTTTTATTGTACCTGAGCGGATGGCATACAATGAACGCAATTCATCACCAGCTTTAAATAAAGCTTGGCCTTTTTGAATGGGTTTTTTGCGCTCGATGATATTATCAAGTTGATCCAGTTCATGTTCATTCAGCGTAAAAGGAATGCAAAGTTGGCTAATACTGCAGTCCTGGCAATGAATAGCACAACCACCAGACTGGATGCGACGAACAACTCTTTTTTCTGGGATCATATTTAAGGCTCAATCAAGTTAAAATTATTGATATGAGTCAATTTTAACATAAGATAATGCAACTGGTAAGTAGTAAAGTATGACAGAATCGACTTAATAAACAAAAAAGCCAATCAGAGAAACTGCAAGAGATTAGTGAATTTAGATGTTCATGCTAATTTAAAGAACATTACTAAATATAAAATTTGATATAGGTTAAATTTTGGTCTTTAAACGATAAAAAGCGATATGTACGACCCATTGTAATTAATACTTAAAATTATGCTAATTAAGCACGAAACATTAAACTAATTAGCATTAATTTAACACGAAAATAAATTTATGAATATCAATTTTTCAAATTAACCTCAAAAAGGAGAATATAATGACACTTACTCAACAGTCTTTACCCACTTCGATGACGGTTGTTGACATTATAGAACCTGGTGGACCAGAAAAACTGCGATTAATTGATAAACCACTACCTAGAGTTTCTGCAGGATATTTGCTTGTTAAAGTGGAAGCCGCTGGAGTTAATCGTCCTGATATTTTTCAACGTAAGGGGTCTTACCCTCCACCGGCAGATGCATCACCGATTATGGGACTTGAAATCGCAGGAACGATTGTTGCCAAAGCGGATGATGTAGATGAATGGCAGATAGGCGACAAAATTTGTGGGCTGGTGGCTGGGGGAGGTTATGCAGAATATTGTTTAGTACATAAAAATATCGCATTACCATTAGGGAGCCTTTCTTTTATCGAAGGGGCTGCGATACCTGAAAACTTTTTTACTGTTTGGGCAAATGTTTTTCAAATAGGTAAGCTTAAGAAAGATGAAACGGTACTTATTCATGGTGGGACATCGGGTATTGGCAGTGTGGCGATTATGTTAGCGAAAGCCTTTGGTGCAAAAGTATTAACAACCGTTGGTTCTGAAGAAAAAGTGGATGCAGCAAAACGACTCGGTGCGGATTGTATTATTAACTATAAAAAAGATGATTTTGTTGAGGCGACGCTCAACTACACCTCTTCACTAGGTGTTGATATGGTTGTCGATATTATTGGTGGAGATTATGTCGCGAAAAATTATCAAGTTGCCGCTAAATTTGGGCGGATCATCCAAATTGGGATGATGAAAGGTAACCCTAAAGAGTTAAATATGATGCCTTTAATGGTAAAGAGATTGACTCATACAGGCTCAACCATGCGCTCTCGTACTATTGAAGAAAAAGCATTGATCGCTCAAGAACTGAAAGAACAAGTTTGGGATTTGTTACTAAACGGTAAAATGAAACCTATTATTAACAAAGTGTATCGTTTATCACAGGTAAAAGAAGCTCATGAGCATATGGAATCTGGAGATCTTATCGGCAAAATTGTTTTATTAAACAATTAATTAGATGTTATTTCTGTGGTTTTTACTATTCTTCTTTAGTCATTTTTGAATAGTAAAAATCGCATTCAATATAACAATTTTTTCACATATTCAAGCTTTTTTAGCGTAAAAATCTCTTTACAGTTGACTAAATTTTGATTTTTTGTGTTTGTCCACAAATCAGAACGAAATTAGACGGAGTTTGTTAATAATTTAATAGAGATCGATTATACCTATGAATAAGTTGGCCATTAACGGTTTGTTTATCAATAAATAATGTTTAAATGATATTTTTAAATGCATATCATTAATATATTGATATCTCTTATATAAACATAGCCCGTTATGCACTTTCCAATGATATTAAGTTAAGTGACTTAAGTGCAATTAGCACGCGTTAATTGTAGTTTGAAGGTGTAGTAATGATAAATAATTTTAAAAATTCAAAAATAAATGTTGATGCATTATTTTTAGGCCCTAAATCTGAAAATGCTGTCTTTTTCAAAGAAATGATGGAGTATTCAGTTAGTGAACATATGCATTGGCGCTCTAGCTACCATCCTGAAGATCCTGATCTTATCTCTACTGTTGACCGTTATGCTCCCGAGTACCGAGATACGCTTTATCGTACTGAAGGCATTCTTAATCAACTCTCTTCAAAATTAAAAACAACGTCGGTCCCCTGGTTCTCTCCCCGTTATATGGGGCATATGAATGCAGATACACTGATGATTTCTAATTTGGCTTATGTCATGGCAATGATGTACAACCCCAATAATTGTGCACAAGAATCTTCACCAACGACAACCGTTTTAGAAATAGAGGCTGGGTTAGATTTATGTGCCATGTTTGGTTATGACGTACAACATGCATGGGGGCATATTACATCTGGTGGAACAGTAGCTAACTACGAAGGATTATGGGTAGCTAGAAATATTAAAACACTACCGTTGGCGATTATGCAGCATCCACAATCCAAATATCTACTGCAGGGCAAAACCGAAAAAGAGTTACTCAATCTCTCTGTTTCTAAGGTGTTAGATTTAATTGATGAATTAAAGAAAATGCATATTTTCGAAGAAATTCGTGATTTGACCTGCCGTGGTGTTGGAATAAAGCAAGGAAAACTCGGTAAGTTATTGGTACCGCAGTCTAAACACTATTCATGGATGAAAGCGATGGATATTCTTGGTTTAGGCCAACAGAATATTGTGCAACTCCCCGTTGATGCAAGTTATCGAACGGATGTGCATAAAATGCGGGAAACTGTATTTGCATTGATTGAGCAAGGGGAGCCAATTTTAGCCGTAGTTGCTGTTGTTGGAACTACAGAAACTGGCGCGATAGACAATGTAAAAGAAGTCATTGAGCTACGACGTGAATGTGAGCAGCGTTTTGGGGTTTCCTTCTATGTGCATATTGATGCCGCTTATGCGGGATACGCTTGCGCGATGTTTCGTGATGAAGAAAATCAATTTATGGAGTATGAGAATTTACTCCAACGTTATCATAGTGAAGGCATTTTTCCTGAAAATATGGTGTGGCCAAAGCGCGATGTTTATGAAAGCTTTAAAGCATTAAGCCAAGCTGACTCTATTACTGTTGATCCTCATAAAGTGGGGTTTATTCCGTATGCCGCAGGTGCAATCTGTATGAAGGATAAGCGGATTGTGGATTTAGTTTCTTATCATGCCGCATATGTATTTGAAGAAGTACAAGAAAAACAGCGTACAACAGAAAAAGCGCAGAATGTGTTACTTGGCTCTTCTATTATGGAAGGATCAAAAGCAGGGGCAACTGCAGCAGCGGTATGGGCTGCACATCGTTTAGTCCCGTTAAATATTTTAGGGTATGGAAAAGTGATTGCGGCAGGGGTCACCACAGCGAATTGGATGATCGACAAGATAAATCAATGTGAGCCCTTTATTATTGAAGATCGCCAGTTTTCAATTATTGCGATGCCTACACCGGACTTTCACATGATTAATTTTATGTTTCGTGAAATCGGTAACACATCTTTAGAAAAACAAAATCAATTAAATAAACGGTTATATGAATTATGTTCTTATGCCGCAGGGCGAAGTTATTCTAATGATTTTCTCACCTCATCAACCTCACTAACACATGAAGAGTATGGCGATAACCCATTGAGCTTATGTCGAGATGCACAATTTTCTGATAATGAATGGCATAAAGTACGGTCAATTTATGTGCTACGGGCAGCGATAATGACGCATTGCTTGCGTGATAGGGCTCATTTTGAAACCTATTGGATGGAATTAAAAAATATCTTTGAAGACAAACTGCAACATCTCATTAATGAAGAAAATAAGTTAAATCATTCCAATTATAAAATTAAAATTTAATTACTTGTTAGGATCTCAATATGAAAAATCGCACACTTGGTAGTGTATTTATTGTTGCAGGTACTACGATTGGCGCAGGTATGTTAGCTATGCCTATCGCTGCCGCTGGTAATGGCTTTTTAGTTAGTTTGGCTATGTTATTAGTATTGTGGGCATTGATGTGTTACACAGCATTGCTTTTGGTTGAAGTTTATCAACATGAATCTCACGAAACTGGGATCGGTAGTGTTGCTCAACGGTATTTAGGGCCTAGCGGTAAATTTATTACGGGCTTTAGCATGATGTTCCTTATGTATGCATTGACAGCGGCTTATGTGAGTGGCGCAGGGGAAATTATTACTTCAAATTTAAAAAGTAGTTTTGCCATTGATATGGCTGATTGGATGGGAATTGTTGTATTTACCATCATTGGTGGGGGAGTTGTATGTTTTGGGACTTCATCAGTAGATTTCATCAACCGTATTTTATTTGCTGCAAAAATTGTTTTCTTAGTCATTATATTGGCGTTAATGATACCTCATGTTGAGCAACAGAATTTATTAGCAGCACCAACTGAAAAAGTCCTCATTTTATCGGCTATTCCCGTATTTTTTACCTCCTTTGGTTTTCATGGCAGCGTCCCTAGTATCGTCAAATACATGGGGGGAGATGTCAAAAAACTTCGTGTTATCTTTATCATCGGTAGTGCTATCCCGTTAGTTGCTTATATTTTATGGCAAATTGCAACATTAGGGAGTATTGGCACAACAACATTTG
This sequence comes from Providencia sp. PROV076, assembly GCF_028483405.1. Classification (NCBI taxonomy): domain Bacteria; kingdom Pseudomonadati; phylum Pseudomonadota; class Gammaproteobacteria; order Enterobacterales; family Morganellaceae; genus Providencia; species Providencia sp. PROV076. The sequence continues at coordinate 51,153 of NZ_JAMPRR010000019.1, forward strand.
TTGGTATTCTGGCTGAAAACGCAGGGCTTAACGGGTTGCTCGATGCAATTAAGGATGTAGCTCAATCAGGAAAAACAGAGTTAATAGCACAGATGTTCATGAGTTTGGCTTTAGCAACCTCTTTCCTTGGGGTCGCTTTGGGGTTATTTGATTTTTTAGCCGATTTATTTAAACGCCAAGATAATGCTTCAGGGCGCATACAAACGGGTTTACTTACCTTTGGACCACCACTAGTTTTTGCTTTATTTTATCCTAAAGGGTTTGTAATGGCGTTAGGGTATGCCGCGATTGCACTTTCAATACTCGCCTTATTATTACCTAGCGCAATGGCATTCAAATCAAGAACATTGAATCAACGGAAATATCAAGTCCTAGGTGGTGGGTTAGGCCTATCATTGGTATTTATTTGTGGAATTATTGTTATTGGTGTTCAGTTAGGGATTGTCTTCAATATATTACCTAATATTGGTTAATAAAATACGTGTATACAAGCCAGCCGTATCTTGATGGCTGGCTTGCTCAATTCCTAAAAGCCTTTCCTAAATTTACTGCATAATTTACTCAGCTAGACAATTCACCGCACATTTTTACTGTTGTATCGACAGTTAGTCGGTATAATCCATATAAGAATGATTATCATTAGCACGTTATGCACAAAAACAGATATATCTAAAGCTAGCATTTTCTGTAAAAGTAACTATTATATTAGATATATCGGTTTTAGTACGAATAACCACTGAGAATTTTAATGGCAAGTGAACAACAACTAGACCCGTGTTTGTGTAACGGTAAAAGTGTTAGCCGTATGTTTAACCCTAAACAGTTAAGGATTTATATCCTGCATTTACTGACAGGGGGAATTAATTACGGTTATGAGCTAATAAAAAAAATTGCAGAAGAGACAGCGGGTTTTTATTGCCCGAGCCCTGGGGTGATATATCCGACTCTAACGTTGTTAGAGGAGCTAGGGTTTATTTCAGCGGGTAAAGATAATGGAAAAGGGCGAAAGTGTTATGTCATTACCCCCGAAGGTCGCTGTTTTTTATTACTCAAAGCTGAAATATTGGCAGAAGTTCAACTAAAATTAAAATATGCACAGGAATTAAAAGCAGGTAATCAATTTGCTAATGAAATTGAATGTGCCGTAGACAAATTTAAGTCATTGTTGAGACACCAAATAGTGATACAACAGTTGACGAAAGAAGAGACAACAAGAGTCGTTGAGATCATTAACCGAGCAGTAGAACGAATTGAGCAAGTCAATGCCGTGTTAGTGGCAGAGGAAAAATAAAATGGCTAAAACGAATGATATTATACAAGCAAAAGAGCGTTTATATATGAAAGAAACAAGCAAAATACCACAAACCGACGCCCCGGTTTCATCTGAAAATGAACCGCCTATAAATACGAATAAAGAGGTTAAGTTTAAAGAAGTTGTATGCCCAAGTGTCCCAACTTCATATTTTAAGCGGGCTAAGAAACAGAAAATAAAATAACAATTTGGATAGTTTACAAAATCTTTATTCACATAAAATGCATAAAGAATAAACTTTATTTATTTTCATTATTGATGAACAACGGTACTCATTTCTATTATGTCGTCAATAAGGTAAATTTTAGGGTGCATATAATTATTTTGTAAACTGTAACTATCATCCTATATTAATATACAGCTTCTTAAGAAAATCCCCTGATCACTAACGTTACCAGGGGTATCGGTTACAAGCCCAATTTAGCGTGTATTTGGGCTATTTCGTTGCTCCACTGTTGTTGTAACTGTGGTTTTTGGTGGCTTAGTTTGCGTTTTTGGTCCGCAAGTAATTTTTGCTCCAATATAAGCAATGTTTCTAACAACTCATCTTCATGGGTAGTTTCCTTACTGGGAATTTCAACCATCGATTTAACAGGGGCATTTCCCCCAATTGTAGACGCTAATAATGGTTGTGTTTGCTGTTCAATTTTATGATAGATATCATCAAGATTAAGGTATTCCTCTAACCGATTATCATCGATAAACCAGAATCGTTGGCAACTATTTTCAATGAGCCACCTATCATGGCTGACGACCAACAATGCTCCAGAAAATAAGCTAATTTGCTCGCAAAGTGCTTCCTTACCTTCTAGATCAAGGTGATTGGTTGGTTCATCCAACAAAATCAACTCGTACTGGGCCAAACTTAAACCAATAAACAATAATCTAGCGCGTTCGCCACCGCTCAGCGTAGCGACTTTTTGTTGATGACGAGTGTAGGTAAAACCCGCACCAATCAATGCCATTTTTCGTTGTTCATCGGTTAAAGGTGCAAAATGACGTAGTGCATCCAATAGACTATCATTATCATTTAGCTGCTCTAATTGTTGGTCATAATATCCAACACTAATTGCAGGATGAAACTTCAACTGTGCGCTATAGCGTAAGTCTTGCTGATAATGTTGCCAAAGTAGGCGCAGAAGTGTTGATTTACCACAGCCATTGGCCCCCATGATAGCGATACGCTCACCACTTTTGACTTGATGAAATGCCGTTTTAAATAACGAATTTCCATTCGGTGTTGAGACAACGGCGCCTTCCAATTCCAAAACTCTATCTGCAGGAATGGCTTTACCATTTAAGGCAAGCCGCCATTGATAGCCTTCAGTTAACTCTGTTTGGGCATCTTTAAGGCGGTCAATCTGTTTTTCCATTTGCTTAGCTTTGCGTGATAAGGCTTCATTGTCATACACATGCCCCCAAATGGCTAAGCGTTTGGCACTTGATGCAATACGGTCAATTTCTTTTTGCTCTGCTTGGTTACGGCGTGCGTCGGTGACGTCTTTTTCACTCAATGCTTGTCGTGCTGCACTGCAAGGTAACCGATAAAAATGCAGTGATTTATCTCGTAAGATCCAAGTGCAGTTACTGACTTTATCTAATAACGATTGGTCATGAGAAACTAGCACAAAACTGCCTTTCCATGATTGTAAGAAGTTACCTAACCAAATAAGTGTGGGTAAATCTAAATGATTACTAGGTTCATCGAGTAACAGTAAATCGGGTTGTTCAATTAAAGCACGGCCCAGAAGCAAACGTGTATGTTGTCCGCCACTGATTGCATTCGCTTTTTGTTCCCATTGTTCAGGTGTAAAACCTAATTCTGATAATATAACCTCAGCTCGCCAACATTCAGTGACTTTATCTTGTTCGGGTAACTTTTGAACAAGTGCATCAAGCAGTGTCAAACTGGCAACATCATCGGGTAAGTGTTGTTCAATATAAGCAGTTACACAATGATTCGAATAAGTGATACTGCCACTATTGGGGGAGAGTTGTTGGGTTATTAGCTTCAACAATGTACTTTTGCCACTTCCGTTATGGCCAATTAAACCAATACGGTCACCTTGTTGAACAGTAAAAGAGATGTCATTCAATAAGGTAGAGGTTGAGGTATCGTAATTTAATGATTTTACAGTTAATAAAGTGCTCATAGCTTACTCAAATTTTAGGCATAAAAATACCAGGGCATAGTCGTAACGACAACCCAGTAAGCTGAGGGAAGGTTTTCTTTAGTAGCTTCGCTCAGGCAGGGTTATCGCAGTATAAAACTGTGAAAGCCTGAGCTTTGGCGATTACCAAAGAAGTGTGAATATTCAATAAGATCACACAACAACATAAATTAGCCTCCTTAATATTCATCTAGTTAATCGATGAGACAATTATAGCTAATATGTTATTTAACCAACAAGGTCCGAAAATGCGCTCTCTGATTATTATGGGAAAAAGCATATAAAGGTATAAATAATACTTATATCATGCACGAATAGATGAATAATATTGCTGCGAATTGGGTTCTTGTTATGTAACGTTTAAAATCATGATTCAAATAACAAGAGAGCCCCAAATGAATGTAGAAATAAAACCCGCAACCCGTGATGACGCTGCTTTGATATTAGATATGATCATTGAATTAGCAGATTATGAAAAAGCACGTCACGAAGTTAAAGCCTCGGTGGCTGATATAGAAAATTCCCTATTTGGAGCGAACTCAAGCACAGAAGCTTTAATCTGTTATGTGGATGGGAAGCCAGCAGGATATGCCGTATTCTTTACTAGCTATTCAACATGGTTAGGCAACAATGGTATTTATTTAGAAGATTTATATGTTTCCCCTGATTTTCGTGGCGCGGGAGCAGGAAAAAAATTATTAAAGCATATTGCCGTGTTAGCCGTAGAACGAAAATGCCAACGGTTGGAATGGAGCGTTTTAGATTGGAATCAGCCTGCAATTGATTTTTATAAAAGTATTGGAGCAGAGCCTCAGGATGAATGGGTTCGCTATCGAATGGATGAAAAAATAATTGCCGAATTCGCAAGCTAATATTTAGTCACTGTTCAAATATTGCTGAATAAAGCCAGTAAGTTAATTTGCTGGCTTTATTTTTTGAATTAAATATATACAAATGATGCCTTATCCTGATTTTTGTAAGTTTATTCTGTTTTTTTGTGACATAAGGCAACTAAACTTAAGCCAAACGTTGATAAACTATCATTAAATTAAATAGATAGCCAATTTAATGATAGTGGTAACACTTACTTGGCCGAGTTTATAATAAATAATATTATTTTTAGTTTTAATGGTATTTATTTCGTATAGAGACAGTTATGTCATTTTATTAATAATCACCAGGTTAATAATCAAAATAATTGTTGTTCCTTGTTTTCTCATTTAATGGAAAGGGATGGTATGAAAATAAATAAGCAAAAAATATCTTTTTACATCATTTTAATATTAATTATTGTTGCGGGTGGTCTTTATTACTGGAATGTTAATTCAGGTGGGCTACCTGCTGGGTTCGCGCAAAGTAATGGTCGTATAGAAGCAACAGAAATTGATATTGCCACTAAGACGGCAGGGCGTATTGAAACGATTAATGTAAAAGAAGGCGATTTTGTTAAAGAAGGGCAAGAACTTGCTCGTATGGATACGCGAGCACTCCAAGAGCAGCTACATGAAGTACAGGCTCAATTACGCCAAGCTATTAGTGCAGTGACGACGGCTGAATCAGCTTTAGCACAGCGTAAAAGCGAAAAAGTTGCAGCTCAAGCTGTCGTTCGTCAACGTGAAGCTGAGTTAGATGCTGCACAAAAACGACTAAATCGCTCTAGAGCTTTGGTAAGAACAAACGCCGTTTCTCAACAACAAGTGGATGACGATACCGCCCAGATGCAAGGTTCTCGCGCAGCCCTGGAAGCGTCGAAAGCCCAAGTGGCTGCAGCGACATCAGCGATTGATTCTGCCAGCGCTGGTATTGTTCAAGCTAAAAACCGAGTTGACGCAGCGACAGCAACGGAACGTCGTATTATAGCGGACTTAGATGACAGTATTCTAAAAGCGCCAAGAAATGGGCGTATTCAATATCGTGTAGCTGAGCCCGGTGAGGTACTTGGGGCAGGTGGACGGGTTTTGAATATGGTCGATTTAAGTGATGTATATATGACCTTTTTCTTACCAACTGAAGACGCAGGTAAAGTTGCCTTAGGTAGTGATGTTCACATTATACTCGATGCTGCACCAAACATCGTGATCCCAGCGAAAGCCACTTTTGTAGCAAGTGTCGCACAATTCACACCGAAAACCGTAGAAACACAAAATGAACGCTTAAAATTAATGTTCAGAGTACGTGCGCGTATTTCTCCAGAATTATTAGAGCAACACCTCGAATATGTGAAAACAGGGTTACCTGGAAAAGCATATGTGCGTTTAGACCCTAACGGATCTTGGCCTGCTGAACTTGAGGTGAGATTACCACAATGACCAATAAACTGATGGATGATGTGATTATTGATATACAGCATGTCAGCCAGCATTATGGTGATAATTGTGCGTTGGATGACATTGTGCTTTCCATCCCAGCGAGAAAAATGGTTGGGTTGATTGGCCCCGATGGCGTAGGGAAATCAAGCCTGATCTCCCTGATTGCAGGAGCAAGAGTGATTCAACAAGGCCAAATAACGGTACTTGATGGTGACATGAATGATATTGAACACCGTAGAGCAGTTTGTCCTCGCATCGCTTACATGCCTCAAGGGTTAGGAAAGAACCTTTACCATACGTTATCTGTTTATGAAAACGTTGATTTTTTTGGCCGGTTATTTGGCCAATCAAAAGCTGAGCGTGAATATCGCATTCAAGATTTGCTTGAAAGTACCGGGCTTGCGCCATTTAAAGACCGTCCGGCTGGCAAATTATCAGGCGGTATGAAACAAAAACTTGGGTTATGTTGTGCGCTAATTCATGACCCTGACTTATTGATTTTAGATGAACCTACCACTGGGGTTGACCCGTTATCTCGCGCACAGTTTTGGGATTTGATTGATCGCATTCGTTTGCGACAAACCAATATGAGTGTTTTGGTCGCAACCGCGTATATGGAAGAGGCGGAGCGCTTTGATTGGCTAGTGGCAATGGATGATGGCAAGGTGCTCGCTACAGGCCATGCATCTGAATTAAAAGCTCAAACGCAATGTGATGACCTTGAAGCTGCATTTATTGAATTACTACCTGAAGAAAAACGCAGTGGGCACAAAAAAGTCGTGATCCCTCCGCGTGATACCTCGAAAGACAATATTATTGCCATTGAAGCCCAAGACCTCACCATGCGTTTCGGTAACTTTGTAGCAGTTGACCATGTGAATTTTAAGATCCCAAAAGGGGAGATTTTTGGTTTCTTAGGCTCCAATGGTTGTGGCAAGTCAACCACGATGAAAATGTTGACGGGTTTGTTACAAGCCAGTGAAGGGCAGGCATGGCTATTTGGCCAAGAAATAGACCCGAAGGATATTGAAACACGCAAGCGTGTCGGTTATATGTCACAAGCATTCTCATTATATAGTGAATTGAGTGTTGAGCAGAACCTTGTGCTTCATGCCAAGCTTTTTCATATATCTGAGGATAAAATCCCTCAGCGAGTTGACGAAATGTGCCAGCGTTTCGAACTTGATGATGTGCGAGACGTCATGCCAGACGACTTGCCTTTGGGGATCCGTCAAAGGCTATCTTTAGCTGTCGCGGTTATTCATGAACCTGAAATGTTAATCCTTGATGAACCCACTTCAGGTGTAGACCCCGTTGCCAGAGATATGTTTTGGAATTTAATGGTCGACTTATCAAGACGTGACGGTGTCACTATTTTTATTTCTACCCACTTTATGAATGAAGCAGAGCGCTGTGACCGCATTTCACTCATGCATGCAGGTAAAGTCTTAGATTGTGATACCCCTGTTAACTTGACCCAGAAAAGAGGGCTTGGCACGCTTGAAGAAACCTTTATCGCCTATTTACAGGATGCCGTGGGGGATGCAGGACAAGGACAAGAGACCGCGCCAGAGTTCCACGTTGACCCTGAACTAAAAGAACAAGCGACTGAAGCATTGAAAAAACGTTTTAGTTTGCGTCGGTTATTTAGCTATTCCATACGGGAAGGCATGGAGTTACGTCGTGACCCTGTACGTTCAACACTGGCATTATTAGGAACGGTAATTCTTATGTTTATCATGGGTTACGGTATTAGCATGGATGTGGAAAATTTACGCTTTTCAGTGCTAGATCGCGACCAAACAGGGCTAAGTCAAGGATATACACTGAACTTAGCTGGTTCACGTTACTTTATCGAACAACCCCCAATCAAAGATTATGATGATTTAGAGGCTGGTATGCGTAGCGGAAATATTACCGTTGCGATTGAGATCCCACCTAACTTTGCAAGAGATGTTGCTCGAGGGAGTAACGTTAAAATTGGTGTGTGGATTGATGGTGCGATGCCAAACCGCGCTGAAACTGTGCGTGGTTATGTACAAGCGATGCATTTAGCATGGCTGAGCACGATGGCTGCGCGCCAACCGGCTGGCGTTGCAGGGATACCGGCTATCGACATTGAGACTCGATATCGTTATAACCCAGATGTTCGTAGCTTGCCGGCAATTGTTCCCGCGGTTATTCCATTATTATTAATGATGATCCCAGCCATGCTGAGCGCGTTGAGTGTTGTTCGGGAAAAAGAGCTCGGTTCGATTATCAATCTTTATGTTACTCCGATCACCAAATTAGAGTTTTTGCTTGGAAAACAGCTCCCTTATATTCTATTGGGTATGTTTAACTTTGTGCTACTTTGTATATTATCGGTATATATATTTGGTGTTGAATTTAAAGGCAGTTTTCTGACGTTAACGTTGGCTGCATTTTTGTATATCAGTATTGCAACAGGCATGGGGTTATTAATTTCATGCTTTATGAAAAGCCAAATTGCGGCAATTTTTGGTACTTCTATCATTACGTTGATACCCGCAACTCAATTTTCAGGAATGATTGACCCTGTCTCATCATTGGAAGGTATTGGCCGCTGGGTTGGGATGGTCTATCCAACATCACATTTTTTGACTATCACACGAGGAACTTTCTCTAAGGGATTAAATTTATTCGATTTACAGTCATCATTTATCCCATTACTGATCACCATACCTTTGGTTATTGGGCTAAGTGTTCTATTCCTGAAAAAGCAGGAGGCATAGCGATGATCCGTAAAATTCAGAATATTTTTAACCTAGGAGTCAAAGAATTACGCAGTTTAGGCCGCGATAAAGCGATGTTAGCTTTGATTGTTTTTGCTTTTACCGTGTCGATTTATTCGTCAGCAACGGTGACACCTGGATCTTTACATAATGCGCCTATTGCGATTGCGGACCAAGATAAATCACAGTTATCAAACCGAATAATCAATAGCTTTTATGCACCTTATTTCTTATCCCCTGTAGATATTACGCCAGACCAAATTGATGGTTTGTTAAACCGTGGTTCATATACGTTTGCATTAGATATTCCACCTAATTTTCAACGTGATGTGCTTGCAGGGCGGCACCCAGAAATTCAAGTCAATATTGATGCAACAAGGATGAGCCAAGCCTTCTTAGGAAATAGTTATATTCAAAATATTACCTTAGGGGAAGTGAATGAATTTTTAGCAAAATACCGTAGTAATGCGAGTTTGCCTGTCGACTTGGAAGTACGCATGCGCTTTAACCCCAATTTGACACAGTCATGGTTCGGTTCTGTCATGGCAATCATTAATAATATTACGATGTTATCGATTGTTTTAACGGGGGCGGCGCTGATCCGCGAGCGGGAACACGGTACAGTCGAGCATTTGATGGTTATGCCTTTAACACCATTTGAAATTATGATGTCGAAAATATGGTCAATGGGGCTGGTGGTACTGATCGCATCCGGTGTTTCCTTAATTTTGGTCGTAAAAACATTGCTACAAGTACCAATCGAAGGGTCTATCTTATTGTTTATGTGTGGGGTGGCCTTGAGTTTATTTGCGACAACGTCGATTGGTATTTTTATGGGGACGATTGCACGCTCCATGCCCCAGTTTGGTTTGTTGATGATCTTAGTGCTATTGCCATTAAATATGCTTTCTGGCGGGATGACTGCGCGAGAAAGTATGCCTCAGCTTGTTCAAGATATTATGTTAACCATGCCGACAACACACTTTGTTAGCCTTGCTCAAGCGATTTTATATCGCGGTGCTGGCTTCCAAATTGTTTGGCCTCAATTTGCAGTTCTTGTTGTGATTGGTGCTGTGTTCTTTTCTCTCGCACTCATTCGTTTTCGTAAAACGATTGCCACCATGGCATAACCTACTGTACATAAAACATCCATTAAAAATAAAACGCTTGCTGAATTGTTCAGTAAGCGTTCTAATGCTTTGCCTATTAATTATATGAACATGATTAGGTTGTGCCTATCAAATCGATAGTAGGTAATGATTGGATTAAGCTGCTGTAAAACAGTAACTTAATAGGCAACCAAACAGGAGAACATCATATGTCATTAATTAATACTCAAATCAAACCATTTACTAACCAAGCATTTAAAGATGGCCAATTCATCGAAGTTTCTGAAAAAGATGTTGCAGGTAAATGGAGCGTTTTCTTCTTCTATCCAGCTGACTTTACCTTTGTTTGCCCAACTGAACTGGGTGACATTGCTGACCATTATGAAGAATTCCAAAAATTAGGTGTTGAAATTTTCTCTGTTTCTACTGACACACATTTCACCCATAAAGCATGGCATGCAAGCTCAGACACTATCGGTAAAATCAAATATGCCATGATCGGTGACCCAACTGGCGCATTAACACGTAACTTTGAAAACATGCGTGAAAACGAAGGCTTAGCAGACCGCGGTACTTTCGTTGTTGACCCACAAGGTATTATTCAGGCAATCGAAATTACTGCTGAAGGTATTGGTCGTGATGCAGCTGACCTGTTACGTAAAGTTAAAGCAGCACAATATGTTGCTAGCCACCCAGGTGAAGTTTGCCCAGCTAAATGGAAAGAAGGTGATGCAACGCTGTCTCCATCTTTGGACTTAGTCGGCAAAATCTAATTAATCTATCTTAATTGATTAATACTGAATAATTCAGGTTGCAGGTGTTTAGGCCTGCAACTTGGATCATGACGGGTATATGTACCCGATTTTATGATAAAAATTAAAGGGGATTACATGCTCGACAATAATTTACAGGCACAGTTGAAAGCCTACTTAGAACGTTTAACTAAACCCGTTGAATTAGTTGCTAATATAGATGACAGCCAAAAATCAAATGAAATCAAACAGCTGTTAGAACAAATTGCATCACTGTCAGATAAAGTCACTGTACGTGAAGAGCGCAATAGCGCACTAAGAACACCGTCTTTTTTAATTACTAACCCAGGTACAGATAGTGGTTTGCGTTTTGCAGGTTCACCTCTGGGACATGAATTTACCTCTCTTGTGCTAGCATTATTGCAAATCGGTGGTCATCCATCGAAAGAAGCGCAAGAGTTATTAGAGCAAGTCAAAGGCCTTGAAGGCGAATTCCACTTTGAAACTTATTACTCTTTATCTTGCCATAACTGCCCAGATGTTGTTCAAGCTCTGAACTTAATGGCAGTTTTAAATCCAAATGTTAGTCATACCGCCATTGATGGCGCGCTTTTCCAAAACGAGATTGATGAACGTAATGTCATGGGCGTTCCTGCGGTTTACCTGAATGGAAAAGAGTTTGGTCAAGGGCGTATGACACTCAGTGAGATTGTGAGCAAAGTTGACACGAATGCCGATGCGCGTGCGGCGAAATCACTGACAGAGCGCGAGCCTTTTGAAGTCCTCGTGATTGGTAGTGGGCCAGCAGGAGCTTCAGCAGCAATCTATACTGCACGTAAAGGGATCCGCACAGGCGTGATAGGCGAGCGTTTTGGTGGCCAAGTCATGGATACGGTTGATATTGAAAACTATATTTCCGTTATCAAAACGGAAGGCGCTATTTTTGCAGGTGCGTTGAAGAACCATGTGGACAGCTATGATGTTGATGTTATTGATGGGCAGTCAGTGACAAAATTGATCCCAGCTGCGCAAGAAGGTGGTTTACACCAAATCGAAACAGCATCAGGCGGGATCTTAAAATCACGCAGTATTATTATTTCAACGGGTGCTCGCTGGAGAAATATGGGCGTTCCAGGGGAACAAGAATACCGGACGAAAGGTGTTACATTCTGCCCACACTGCGATGGCCCATTATTTAAAGGCAAGCGTGTTGCCGTGATTGGCGGTGGTAACTCAGGTATTGAAGCGGCTATTGACCTAGCGGGTGTCGTTGACCATGTGACTGTACTGGAGTTTGCACCAGAACTGAAAGCGGACTCAGTATTACAGCAAAAAGCACGTAGCATGAAAAATGTGGATATTATCGTTAATGCGCAAACCTTAGAAGTAAAAGGTGATGGCAGTAAAATGACCGGCCTTGAGTATAAAGACCGCACTGATGATAGCGTACATTTATTAGAAGTGGCGGGGGCATTCGTACAAATCGGTTTATTGCCTAATACCAATTGGTTAGGCGACACCGTTGCCAGAAACCGTATGGGCGAAATTGAAATTGACGCTCGTAACGAAACCAGTATTAAGGGTATTTTTGCTGCTGGTGACTGTACTACAGTACCTTATAAGCAAATCATTATTTCAGCCGGGGAAGGAGCCAAAGCCGCACTTAGCGCCTTTGATTACCTCATCCGCACAAGTACCAGAACCGCTGAATAGGTGTAATTTACTTTATATTCAGTGAGTTGTAGTCAAAAGGCACTCGGGGGCGAGTGCCTTTTTTTTGTGCATAATCTGTACAAAAAAGGCTCAAAAGTGCCTAAAAGTGTTCAAGTGTGGACAACTTGTGGACGATCTAAACGCTGATTTGGTGGTACTTAGGCTTCAAAGTTATACAAAACTTTAACGGATTCCCAGAATGGAAAGAACTTGGAGCGGCTGAATTGAGAGAAAAAGAAGTTTACATAGCTAACAAATGTAAAGTTAAACTGATCAATCATGTAGATGAAATCATAGCTCCATTACAAGATGCATTAGATTTAGGGATTGCTTTAGAAAGTGAGGAATTACAATTAAGCGCTTGGAAAAAATATCGGGTAATATTAAATCGAGTAGAGACTTCAACTGCGCCGGATATTATTTGGCCAGTTTATCCGTAATATTTTAAGGATGCCTTATGAGTGAAGTCATCCCATTTTATTCTTATTTGGAATAATCATCGGGTAAATCATCAAACATGCGATAATTTCTATTAAAGTCAATTATTTTATTTTGGTTAGGGCAGTCATTTTCAGACAACATATCACAATTACTTTCAATGTTACTTTCTTCTATTCCTGTCCACTGTGAAAATAAAGACATAAAATTTAGCCCACTACGACGACTATTTATCATTTCTTTATACTTAGAATTATAAGATGTGATGAAAAAAGGCACTTCATAGTTTTGTTTATACTTATCACTATGTGCCAATTCATTTTTGTCATATGTTAAAGATAACGCATGATCAGAAAAATACATCATTGACCATTTTGACTTAGTTTTACTTAGATCAGAATATATTTCTGATAACAATTTATCTGTGTTTTTTATACTCTGGACATAACAAGAGAATTTTTTATTTTGATAGAAATGGTCAAACTGCTCCTCTGTTCTGGTGCAAAATGGCGTATGACTTCCCATAAGATGAACAACAATAAGTTTTTTAGGTTCTTGGGAGTTCAAAGCCAATTTAAATTCTGGCAACAATGCATCGTCTGGAGAGACTAATTTATCATCTGAACTTCTTCTTTTAATAAAGAAACTATTATTTGCTCTTCGTCCAATAGCGGCAACTGAGCCGTCATATTCACCAACAAATCCTTGATTAGATAACCAGTAAGTACCAAAACCTGCTTTGTTAGCTAATGTCATGATGTTATTACCGATTTTAGGATATACAGATAAGCTATGTGTTAAAGACGGTTGTGTCGAACTCGCCGCAGATATGTAGTTAGTAAAAAAAGTCCCATTGATTGAGCTCATAAATGGCGTGTTTTGTATTTTAAAACCATATTCTTGCATAAAATCTTTTCGGACACTTTCACCAATAATAATCACGTAAGTATCATATTGGTTATTAACCTCTGTGATCTTAAAAGTGTCATCACTTGTATATAATTCAATCTCATTGATTAAAGAATATACAGAATAAATGAGTTCTGTAAAAAAACGGGTTTCTGGTGTTCCTGAATTAGCCGCTCTCTCATATTTACCACTTAAAGCATATTTTGAGGGAGTGAAGAAAAAAACCACCATTGCGATACTTAATATCGTCTTTTTACGATAATTCATCGGATTGGCTTTAATAAAGCTAACTAAGATTCCAAAAACGAATATTAAGATAGAATAAATAAAATATTTGTTATCTATATTTGATATAAATTCTCGTGATTCTTGTATGTCAGTATAATAAAAGGAAGCAACTGTATTATATGTAGGGGGGCCATAGATCAACCCGACTGGTAAATAAATAGCAGCTAAAATGGTGAAAAATAAAACAACAAAACGGTAGGCGCTATTTTTCACATAAAGCAAACCAATGCTTATAAAAAATATATACAGTGGCTTGAATGGATAGCCCATTACCTTGTGTAACAAAGAAAAGAGAAAGAATAATGCGATAAACTTCAGCATTATTTTGCTTAAAATTACATTTTGTATTTTCTGGATCATAACTCGATTTTTAAAAATTCACTCTTAATTTTTGCCACGTAGGCTAGCACAAATAGAGTAAACGAAACATAACAATAGGATTGAATCTTTAATATAATTAGAAAAATTTATCATTAATTGAGCTGCGTCACTTATTATAAAGTTCTATATAATGGCTATGCTCATGGTTGTTTGTGTTATCGGCAGGATAATGCAAAAGCCCAATGCGCCAGAATCAAAGCCCATCATGACAGCAACAGAGCCCACCATACCGGCCCCTGATAATCCTCTGTTTTTAATGACAGCTTTGGCGGGGGGATTTCTTCTACTTGTCCAAGGTAGGTCTAGCCATCAATAAACAGGTCAAACATAAAAAGTTTTTTAGGCATATCCATAATTCAAACTCCTTAGCCCAGTTGGTCAAAAACAGCGAAATGCTTGGCGCGATAGCCACGATTGGCAGACCGTCAAGCGTACACCGGCGTACAAGCTTATTGGTTAGATTTGAACTACGGCAAACAAAAGAAAACCAGTCTAAAACGCAAGCAAAAGCCCAAAAAAGAGAAGTCGAGCAAAAAAGAGGGCGATTATATCGAGGGTGCCGAGGGTAACGTTTTTGTGATGCGACAAACCTTTAAAAACGAGCAATCCGCTAAACGTGCCGCCGCGGCCAAGTGGTCAAAATTACAAAGGGGCTTAGCAGAATTTAATATTACGTTGGCCGAGGGGCGCGCAGACCTTTACCCTGAAATGCCCGTCACGGTAACCGGTTTTAAACCGACCATTGACAGTCACCAGTGGGTGATTAGCCGAGTGACACACACCATTGACGGGAACGGGTTTATAACTCATTTAGAACTGGAAATAAAAATCAAAGATATTGATATGACGGATGACGAGCAAAACGAAACATAATTGATTATAATAACATCAGGCATACCCATAACCCAAGGTTATAAAATGGCGTTCAATTGTCCAAAGTGTGGCGCTGTGACTTATACCAAAACTAGTAAATCCATGAGTAGTGAAACCCGTAGAAGTTACCACCAATGCCAAAATATGTTGTGTGGTTGTTCTTTTACGACAATAACCTCAGTGGAAATCTATCTAACAAAAACAATCCCACAAGAGTTGCCAGAAGGCTTTGAAATCCCGATGGAAAAGTTACCTAGATCACATCGGGGAGAGAAGCAGATGGAGATGTTTTGATGGTATTAACTATACCCTACATTAGTAGGGTATAGTTAAATCGAACAATTGTATTGTAAATAATCTTTAAGGTGAAATAAAAACGTAAATAAAGATATTTCATTGAGTTATGAATTAACTACCAATCCTCTACAATTCCATTTTCTCTATTGTTAATCGCTTCTCGAAAAATTTCTAATGTTTCTTTTTCTTTATTAGTTAATTTAGTTTCGTCAATTTCACTTATCTTATTTTGTATTGACATAATGTCTAAGAAATTTTCTATATTTTCAAGTTTAATATATTTTGAATTTTTAATTACATAATCGTTAAACCCTTGAGATGATGAATTTTGAATGAATTTAGATAAAACACTTAAACATCCATCAATAGTCTGAGTCTGAATTTGTAACCAGTTTATCACTTTTTTCTTATTACCCCAGCGTTTCCATCGGTACAAGAATGAAACTAGATGTTCATGAGAAATAAGGTCATTAGGGGTATTTTCAGACATATCATCTAATTTAGTCACAAATTCAGCTTTAAGAATATCAAACTCTTCATCTCTAAGTATGTAATCATTATCTTGCTTATTTCTTTTATTTTCTTCTACTTGTAAAATGTGCTCAACTATAGAAATACCTTTAGAAGCTTTAAAGCATTCTAATAACAATTTCCCTCTATCTTCTAAGTTATTAATACGGTTTAAAGTTAAGATAACAAGCCTAGTTGCATGAGTATTAGAACTGAAAATCGTAAATCCAATATGTTTATGGTCAATTTGATCTCCAATGTCTAAAAGACCTTTAATGTAACTTGAACAATTATCTAAGGGAATTTCATCTGAAAATGCTTCAAATTGTGAAAGGGCATTTTTCAAAATATTGCGTTCTTTAAGAGATAAAATAAATGAAGAAAATTTTTCTGAATCATTTGTAAGTTTAAGCATATCTTGTAAATCAGAGTTTGAAAGCTCACCACTTGGGATTGAAAATTGAAAATATTTATCAAAATTAGAAGAATGACAAACCCGCATTTCCTTTAACCACGTTCTAGCATAGCTACCTGCGTACTGTGGCCCTCCTATCGCCCATTCAATTGTTGGGAAAAGTTGCATTATGAGTTTTTTGAGCGATTCTTTTTTTTCTTCAGAAGTATTTTCTAGTATTTCATTGATTAATGAAGCTACGATTTCTTTTTTATTATTGAAATTACTATAATCACTTTCAGTTAATATTTTTTTTGAAATGGAGATTTTTTTATATACATTTGGTTCAAAAACTCTTAAGCATTCAAGAGCCATTAAATCTACAGGATTAACTTCAAAAGTATTTCTACCTTTAAGTAAATTAAAATGAAATGATAGAGTTGAGATATATCTATAAACATTTCTTAAATTATCAAAATATAAACCAAGCGAACCATAAAATAAATTACCCCATCTATTTGAATTAAACATTGCTATAACTGATTTATCTTGTTCAATAATTTTATCTAGCTTATTTAATAATAAATTATGAAGTCGTGAAGTTTCAATTTTAGGGATATCAAAAGGTACTTGAATTATTTTTTCTAGGTAGTTACGACCTTTTTGAGAACCATCATTCATTTTTTCCTCTACTAAATCCCTTTGAAATAGGAGAAGGAAAACAACATTAGGTAGTTCCAGATTTGCTTTTATAAGTTGAAAAATCATTCTCAGTTGAGTGGATGTTAGTCTATCTAAATCATCAATTACAATAATCATAGGTGATTCACGCTCTTGCAATAGACCTGTTAATTCTTGCCTTATCTCACTTAAGTTTTGTTCTTTATTTTTTGCTTTTTCATTAATATTTTCGCTAAATAATTCAAGAAAATCTTTTCCCCATTTCAATACTGCAGCTAAAATACCTAAAGAAGCTAAAATAGTGATACTAGTACTCTTAACCCATTCTTGATTAGAAAAGTTACTTCCAATTCCTATAAAAGTTGCTATGGAAAATAGTACTGGTAGTGCTGCTGAAAACCCTGAAACTAATAATTTCCCTGAATTAAGGTATGAACCATATTTTTTAAAAGTAGCAGCTAACTTTTTGCTAGATTTACTCTTATCCGTTCGACCTATTGAAATTGATATTTCTTGGAAAAATGATTCAAGAATTTTTTCTTGAGCGGCCCATTCCCATGGGGAAAATTCTATAATATTAGGTTTTTTTTCAGTTAGTTCTTTTAACTTAGATAGCGCCATATTTTTAATAGAAGATTTACCAGACCCCCAATCGCCGTGTAAGGCTAGTACTAGACTATCATTACCATGCCAGCTTGCCATTGCATTTGCTAGATCTTCAGAAAATCCTGAACGACCTAATATGTCATCTTCTATTTGTGTTATAGGTCTGTCAGAAGTAAATTCGTATAAATCTTTAGATTTCATATGGTTCTCGTAAAAGTAACAGATATAGAAACTAAGTATTCATCTAATATGCTTTAGTTCCATTAGTATGTTTATATACAGTAAAAATTAACTTATTGTAATTCCTTTATTAATTTTATATGTACATGGAAAATTATGATCTATCAAGAGGCTCAAATGTCATCTACAGAAATTCGTTTGTGAAGTGTATTTTGATAGTCTCTCAAGTATTAATGTAAAGATTAAGATATCTATCAATTAGTTGAAAAATAAGCAAAAATAAAGCCTCTCATCAAAAGAGGCTTTATAAGTGTGGTCAATATGTGGACATCAACCATTGACTAAATCCATTTAAATCAATTGTTTAACTCACTTTTAGAACGCCGCACTTAGCGCATTTGATTACCTAATCCGCACAAGTACCAGAACCGCTGAATAGGTATAATTTACTTTATATTCAGTGAGTTGTAGTCAAAAGGCACTCGGGGCGAGTGCCTTTTTTTTGTGCATAATACTGTGCCACCTTTTATTATTGTAGTTAATTTTAGTTAGTAACTTAGACTGTATGACCTAAGTGTTTTCTAAATGCACTAAATAAATTTATTTCACTAACCAATGTTTAAGTCTTCGAGTCGAATATTCATCCCCTCTAGGAAATTGTCCATATAATATACTTAACATCATGAATTATAATGAAAAATAATATTTCTTAGTTCTTCGTCACATAATTAAAATAAGTGAAATAGATGATCATGAAAATCATTCACGTTCGAAATGAAATTAAGTCGCTTTCACTCAGTCAACAGCTCTGGCATAAATTAGATAACGCGAGCAAGTTAACGTATTTACAACATAAATATTGATGAATGAAAAACGAAAACTTCTAGAAAATCAAGAAGTAAATTTAGTTTCTATCTTAGAATTTAGGGTGTGGCGAGACGATGAACAAAAATTTTACATTTACGATTAAAAGTAGTCTTTTTGATGAAAATTATAATCCTTCTGAAAATACACGTATAACAACTAACTTTGCTAATTTAGCCAGAGGGAAAAATCGCCAAGAAAATTTGCGTAATACGCTTGTCATGATGAACAACCGTTTCAATACATTGGCCTATTGGGATAACCCTAAAAGTGACCGTTATTCAGTCGAGTTGGAAATTATTTCTGTCGAGATGAGTGTTGAAGGGAATGGTCATACTTTCCCCGTGATTGAAATATTAAAAACCAATATTGTTGATCATAAATCGGGCGAGCGAACTGAGGGCATTGTTGGAAATAATTTTTCATCTTATGTACGTGATTATGATTTCAGTGTTTTATTGCTAGATCACAATAAAGACCAAGCCAACTTTAGTATCCCAGAAAACTTTGGTGACTTGCATGGGAATATCTTTAAATATTTTGTGAATTCGGACGAATACAAAGCGCATTTTAGTAAGGCGCCAGTGATATGTTTAAGTGTATCAAATAAAGATATTTACCACCAAACTGGAAATACCCATCCTATATTGGGTATTGAATATCAGCAAAATGGAGCTTCATTAACGGATCAATATTTTAAAAAGATGGGGTTACAGGTTCGTTATTTCATGCCTAAAAATAGTGTTGCACCGTTGGCATTTTATTTTACGGGAGACTTGCTGAGCGATTACAGCAATATTGAATTGATTAGCACAATCAGCACGATGGAAACATTCCAGAAGATTTATCGGCCAGAGATTTACAATGCGAACTCTGTGGCGGGGCCATGTTACCAACCGAGTTTGACGAACCAAGACTATTCATTAACAAAAATTGTTTATGACCGCGAAGAACGTAGCCGATTGGCTATTGAGCAGGGGAAATATACAGAAGAACACTTTATTGAACCCTATAAGCATATTCTAGAGCAATGGTCTGCTAACTACGCGCTTTGATTAATTATAAAAATTTAAGGTCAATTATTATGAAAACATTATTACCAACATCTACCGCTGGCAGTTTACCCAAACCTTCTTGGCTTGCTCAGCCTGAGACGCTTTGGTCTCCTTGGAAGTTGGAAAACGAAGAACTTGTAGAGGGAAAACAAGACGCACTGCGTTTATCCTTAGAAGATCAACTGCGCGCAGGAATTGATATTGTTAGCGATGGTGAACAAACGCGTCAGCACTTTGTGACGACATTTATTGAGCATCTCAGTGGCGTTGATTTTGAAAAGCGAGAAGTGGTTAAAATTCGCGATCGCTATGATGCGAGCGTGCCGACAGTGGTTGGAGCGGTTGAACGTCAAAAACCTGTTTTTGTGGAAGATGCTAAATTTTTACGTAAGTTAACGAACCAGCCGATAAAATGGGCGCTTCCTGGCCCGATGACAATGATTGATACACTGTATGATAACCATTACAAAAGTCGTGAAAAACTGGCATGGGAATTTGCTAAGATTTTGAATCAAGAGGCAAAAGAGCTTGAAGCTGCAGGGGTTGATATTATTCAATTTGACGAGCCTGCTTTTAATGTGTTTTTTGATGAAGTGAACGATTGGGGTGTAGCTGCATTAGAAAGAGCCATTGAAGGGCTAAAATGTGAAACCGCAGTTCATATTTGTTATGGATACGGCATCAAAGCCAATACTGATTGGAAGAAGACACTGGGTTCTGAGTGGCGGCAATATGAAGAGGCTTTCCCAAAACTACAAACCTCAAATATTGATATTATCTCTTTAGAATGTCATAACTCTCATGTTCCTATGGACTTAATTGAACTTATTCGTGGTAAAAAAGTGATGGTGGGGGCGATTGACGTAGCGAGCAATATCATCGAAACACCAGAGGAAGTCGCTAATACATTACGTAAAGCGCTCCAATTTGTCGATGCCGACAATCTTTATCCATCCACTAACTGTGGCATGGCTCCGTTATCTCGTCGTGTTGCAACTGGTAAGCTTAATGCATTAAGTGCTGGTGCTGAGATTATCCGCAGAGAATTGTTGAATAAGTAATTTAAGTATAAATTAACGAATAAAAGGACCCAGAGTTGATGGAGTACCCTATAAAGTTGGGACTTCATGGTACCTGGGTTTTTTTGTTGTTTTGAGTTTCTTTTTTTGCTCTAAACTGAGGTATATTAGGCGTATTATCTCAAAATTACTATTTTCAACAGGAATATCGGCAATGGCTTTGATCCCTAAAAACTATGCGCGATTAGAAAGTGGCTATCGTGAAAAAGCACTTAAAATTTACCCATGGGTTTGTGGACGCTGTACCCGCGAGTTTGTGTATTCAAATTTGCGTGAATTAACCGTGCATCATATCGACCATGATCATACCAATAACCCAGAAGATGGCAGCAATTGGGAGCTGTTATGTCTATTTTGTCATGATCATGAACATTCTAAGTACACCGAAGCTGAAATGTATGGCACGAATGTCGTGGCAGGGGAAGATGCGCAAAATGACGTTGAGGCAGCAACTTATAACCCGTTTGCTGACTTGAAATCGATGTTAAATAAGAAAAAATAAGTCTCATTGTAAATTCAGTCGATTATATCAAAAAGCACTCTATTGAGTGCTTTCTTGTGCGAGTTTAAATCCGTATTGGTTGTTAATGTATATCCTCATGACTGCGGTATATGAGCGATAATTCAGGGTGATGCCATAGACTTGCAGGAGTCACTGTTTTACGTTCCCACGGAATTTGTCCAATAAACCATAATTTCCAAAAATTTAATTTTGCATTCGGGTTTTTAGTTAATAATTCTTTGAAGGTTTCTAATTCCCCTATTTGAACTGATAACGCAGATTGATAAATATCGAAAACAAACTTTGAACAAAACTGCCTAGAAGACTCATAATTAAATCCAGTGTGATAAAACTTATTTAAACGAGCAGGAACTTCGGAAACTAATGCAGATTTTTGTTCATTGGTTAATGTATGTGTAAATCGACGTACGCTGTAACGTTTATCAGATGAACGGGCAATAAAGCGAGATAAGGTCGTGGTTGTTGAAAGCGGAACGCGACTTTCTGCAATCAAGTAGTCTTCGCCATTATGGCCGACAATCATACCAACATGGTTACTCCAACATAAAGAAGCCGAGGCTATTTGCCTAAACAGCTCGGTTCCAATACTGGTAAAGACAACATCGCCAACTTCGTACTCATGGGGATAATTTATTTTTGTCATAAAAGTACCTCAATATAAACAATGCTATTAAGGTACAGTTATAAAGACTAGAAGAATTCTCGCTATCGGATAAACGCTGAAAATCATTCTTGTTTAACTAGGGTATATATTAGTCAATTGTTCACTAAGTAATTTTATATTGCTAATTATCTCGTCTTCGCAATGAGCAGCATAGCCAAATAGAATTGCATTTTGGTGAGAACTTTGAATACAGTAGCGCGATAACGGTTGTGCTCCAAAGCCTAACAGACGGCATTGGTTAAGGATCACGTTAGTATCATAACCGTCTTTAACCCAACAGACAGTATGAATGCCTGAATCCGTCATTTGTACATTAAATAGGTGAGGGAGATAGTGATTAATGGCATTGATAAACGTATTTTGCCTATCGTAGCATATCTTCCGTATTTTTCTGACATGGCGTGCATAGTGGCCTTCTTGGATAAACTGGGCTAAAGCGGCCTGTTCTAAATAACCACAATGGCTATCGCTATAATATTTCATCATGGTGAATGCTTCACTCAGAATTTCTGGCACAATTAAGAAACCTAAACGAAAGCCAGGATACATCATTTTAGAAAACGTCCCTGCATAAATAACACGTTGATGATTATCTAAGCCTTGTAGCGCTTGAATTGGCTTTGATAAAAAGCGAAATTCACTGTTGTAGTCATCTTCAAAAATCCATGCGTTGTTTTGTTGTGCCCAATCCAATAATGCTAAACGCCGCGGTAAGCTGAGGGTTGTGCCTAGCGGAAACTGGTGAGAAGGCGTGGTATAAATTAATTTTGCTGTTTCATGGTGTTTTGCACCGTAGGCAATATCCATTCCTTCCCTGTCAGATGAAATAGCAGCAATATCAGCACCTGCAGCGGTGAAAATAGCTCTGGCGCTATCATAACCAGGGTCATCTAACCATACTTTGTCCCCTTGCTGTAATAAGATTTTTGCTACTAAATTAATGGCTTGTTGCGTCCCATTAACAATAATAATTTGTTGTGGTTTGCAGTGAACCCCGCGAGTCGAACGGACGTAATCTACCAATAAGTTTTTTAGCGGTGTATATCCATCAGGATGATTAAAATGTGCAATAGTCTGTTTGGATTTACGCCAAACACGGCCTAGTAGTCTTCCCCATAATTCATGTGGAAATTGGTCAACACAGCCAATACCAATATTAAACATTTGGTACTTGTTGGTGTCCGGGCGCGATTTTTCCCATAAGTTCGTTAAAGTAGAAACTTTAGGATTCAGATTTAATGCAGGATATCTAGATTGGTCATTCTGCTTAGTACTATCTATGGTACCAACTAATTCATCAGGAATGTGGGGAGAAACATAAGTTCCCGAGCCTTTTTTTGAATAAATATATCCTTCATCAATTAATCGTTCAAACCCAGCAATGACCGAGTTTCGTGAGATCGACATCATTTCGGCTAATGCTCTAGAGGAGGGGAGTTTAATGCCGACAGCAATACGACCATCTAAAATAGCGTTACGTATTGTGTGATAAACATTTTCCTTAATATAGCCTTCTTCAAGTAAAAGTAATGGAAACTGTGCATGCTGTTGGCGTCGCATAAAGTGGATCCTAAATAAATAACAAAAGTGTCTCTTATACAGAGCCAGATTGCTATGTACTATAGCGCCATTATGTAATATGTCTACAAATGGAAGGGTTATTATGAATAAAACGGCATTACCAGTGACAGTCGAATTTGTTACTCCTGATCATTACTCAGCATGGTTAGTATATTGGTTGGAATACCAAAAATTTTATAAAGTCGATTTAAGTGAAGAAATTACCTTAAAAGCATGGGCGCGTTTTTTTGATGAGAATGAACCGATGTATTGTGCTGTTGCACTTGAAAATGGCAAAGTTGTTGGCTTTGTGAATTATTTATTTCACCGGTCAACATGGGCTGAAAATGATTTTTGCTACCTTGAAGATTTATATGTGACGCCAGAAATGAGAGGGCGGCATGTCGGGAAGCAATTAATTGAATTTGTGCATGCACAAGCACAAGAAAAACAATGTGGCCGCTTATATTGGCATACACAAGAAACCAATCTACGTGGGCAAAAACTGTATAACTGGGTGGCAGAAAAACCTGGTGTGATTGAATATAGGATGCCTTTGTAATAGAGCTCAGCAGTATATTCTATATTTTAATAAAATATTGGCAGGCCCGCGGTTTAACAACAACGGGCTTTTCTGTTTTATCAGAAAATAAGCAAAAATTAGAGTGTTAAATTGGCTAGTTGGCTTCTAATGTCCATTAATGCGAAACCGAGCAGATTTAACCCTTTCCATGTTAATGGGTTTTCAATATTTTCAGCATCCTCAGCAAGGCCTATTCCCCATATTTTATCGACAGGGCTAGCTTCAACGAGCACGCGCTCATTTGTGGAGAGTAAAAATTGTCCCAATTCTTTATTCTGAGAAAATTTTGCCATATTAGCCGTAACGACAATAGCGAAACGATTTTCATCCCAAACATCTTGCTTAAACCCACGAACTTCACGGCCAAATACTTTAGCCGCTCCAGGATTTGGTGCATAAATAATTTTATCCAGCGTTTCTAAATCGCCAAATAAGCGTGCTTTCTCGGCCATCATAAAATGTTCTGCACTGGCAAAGCGGTGGTTATTGACAATAAATGGGGAAGGGTACCATTGGCTGAAACAGCTTTTTGTTATTTGATTTTGTTTGGCTTGGTGGCCCCAGAAGAAAACATATTTAAATTTTTTCCCTGAGCGATATTGTTTGCAGAGGCTTGTGATATCCATAAATTAAACTTTATTAAGTAATAATATTCTTAGCTTATCGATAATAAAAAGATTTGGGTATCAGAAAAACCTGCTTAGCATGCTAAGCAGGTAATAAAACTAAAGTACTTTACTTAAAAATTCCGCAGTTCGTGGGTTTTTAGGTGCAGTAAAGAGTTGTTCTGGTGTGCCTTCTTCTTGAATAATACCTTGGTCAATGAACATGACTCGGTCAGCAACTTCACGCGCAAATCCCATTTCATGGGTGACGATGACCATCGTCATACCTTCATTTGCAAGAGTTTTCATCACGGAAAGTACTTCACCAACTAATTCGGGGTCAAGTGCAGATGTCGGCTCATCAAATAACAGAATAGATGGCTGCATGGCTAACGCTCGGGCAATCGCAACTCGTTGCTGCTGCCCTCCAGATAAACTGGCTGGCCATGCATCAATTTTATCTAACAGTCCTACTTTGATCAGGAGTTGCTCAGCTTGCTTAAGCGCCACTTCCTTTTTTATACCTTTCACTAAGGTAGGGGCCATCATCAAGTTTTCTAACACAGTCATATGAGGGAATAGGTTAAAACGCTGAAACACCATCCCCACATTTTCCCTCATCTTATTTAAATCAGTTTTAGGATCATGAACGTCAAAGCCATTGACTTTAATCTCACCGCCATCTGGACGTTCTAGTGCATTTAAACAGCGTAGAAAGGTGCTTTTTCCTGAACCAGAAGGGCCAATGACACAAATCACTTCTTGAGGTTTAACTTCGCAAGAAATGCCTCTGAGTACATGGGCATCACCAAATTTCTTTTGTAAATTATTAACGTAAATCACTTCTGCCCAACCTTCTTTCCATATATTGCACCAACTGAGCAAGTATAAATGTCAGCATCCAATAAATCACAGATATCGTTAAGTAGGGTTCCCAGTAAGTTGCATAAGCACCGGATACAGTTCTCGCTGCATAGGCGAGATCTGCCAAGCCGATAGCGGAAGCGAGGGAGGAATCTTTAACAATCGCGATGGCATTATTTCCCAGTGGGGGAAGAATGCGCCGGAAAGCTTGCGGAAGAATAACCTTACGCATTGTTTTTGCCCAACTCATGCCAAGAGCACGAGAAGCCTCCATTTGTCCTTTATCAATGGACTGAATACCCGCACGGAAAATTTCAGAGACATAAGCTCCTGAGTTTAAAGTAATTGCAATGACACAAGATAGAAATGCACCGTAATCTGAGCGGAGCATTTTAGCGGTGTCAACGGACATTATCCCAGATGTAACAAATAACCCATCACGAGGGTTAATAAACAGTGGCACTAAGGCAAAGTGAACAACCATTATTTGAACGAATAATGGAGTACCACGGAAGGCACTGACATAGAAGCGAACCGGCCACTGTACAAAATAATGTAAAATAGGTTTCCAAATTCCTTGTTCAGCTTTGGCCGTTCTTCCTAAGCCGAGGGTTAACCCCCATAGTGAGCCTAAAATAACGCAGATGATGGTCGCTTTTATCGTCATCATTGCGCCTTCAGCAAATAATGGAGCGTATTCTTCAATTATTTCCCAACGAAACGCAGACATCTTAATTTTCACCCTGATTTATAACGTGAAAAAGCCATCCAAGGATGGCCTTAAGTTAGATTAAATTATTGTTTTGGTAATTGAGGAACGTTTTCATCAAACCATTTTTGGTAAATTTTATTGTATGTACCGTCTTCGATGATCTTATTTAAGCCGTTATTTATCTTTTGCTGTAATTCACTATTTCCTTTAGCGACAGCAATACCAAAATATTGTTTTTCGAAATGGTTATCGTAGATCAGTTTAAATTTTTTCTCAGGGTGGGTTTTTATGTAGTATTTAATGACACCGACATCACCAACCGCAGCGTCAATGCCATCTTCGAACAGTTCTTGTAATAAAAGCGGAGTATTGTCAAAACGTTTGATTGCTGTGCTGTTTTTACCTATTACATCAGAAACAACAATATCACCAGTGCTGGAGTTCACGACGCCCACATTCAGGTCTTTTAAGCTATTTAAGTCTTTTACATCAGAGGTTTCGCTGATGACGATCGCTTGCTCAGCAGGGAAATAAGGGTTAGAGAAATCAACCATGTTTTTGCGTTTATCTGTAATCGTGATCCCTGAAATTAAGATATCTCGATCACCAGACGACAAGGTTGCAAAAATCCCTTCCCAAGGTGTATTGACAAGCTTAACGTCAAAACCTTCTGCTTCTGCAACCGCTTTAATGATGTCAATATCAAAGCCTTCAAGCTGTTTCTGGCTATTTTCATATTCGAATGGGCGGTAAGTCCCGCCAGCACCAACGGTATAGCTTTCTTTTGCGTAAACATTCCCGGCGAAGGCTGCTAATGACATACAGCCAGCAAAAACTAATTTCTTAAACATACCAACCTCTTTAATTATGCATTTATAGTGAATAAAAATACATAATATTTCCGTTGCAGGCAAATGATTTTTATATAGCGAAGTGAGATAATTTTAGGGTTTAATTTTTTATGGGTGGAAAAATATTCATTTAAAGATAAATAAGTGAAAGTTGATTAAATCGAAAATAAATTGAGAAAAGGAAAATATAGGAATAGCGCTTTTTTTACCTATCAGTTACAAAAATTTAACGATAGACTGATTAACAAACTTACTCAATACTCGAATAAAAACAGATTACGCTCTCATGGATAAGATTCTATTAGTTTTGTGGCCATTATTTGCTCTCATTGCAATGGGATTTGTATTACGACGTTCGACAATATTCGCGACTGATTTTTGGCCGAGTGCGGAAAAATTAAACTACTTTATTTTGTTTCCCGCACTGTTAATTAACAGTTTAGCCACCGCGCCTTTAGATAATCCTAAATTACCCTATCTAGCGAGTGCTATCCTTTGTGTTTTAGCGATTAGCTCTGCGCTAACTCTAGGTTATAAATATTTATTCAAAATACCTATCCCGAGGTTTGGTGCGTATATCCAAGGAATTACGCGGTTTAATACTTATTTAGGGTTGGCTATTGTTGCTGATTTATTTGGCAAAGAAGGGATCGCTATTGCTGCGGTAATTATGGCTGTTTTGGTGCCAAGCTGTAATGTCATTGCGGTACTTTCGTTATCTTCGGGGCAAAAGGTTTCAGTTAAGCAAATTTTATTGCCGATCATAAAAAATCCATTAATCATTTCCTGTGTCGTTGGTGTGTTATTAAATATATCACCTATCGGATTGCCATTTGGCTCTGACCAATTTTTAAAATTACTCGCAGCCGCCAGCTTGCCACTGGGGTTAATATGTATTGGAGCCGCATTACAAACAGCAACGCTAAGAAATGAATTTAAACCTATTATGGCATCGACATTGCTACGTTTATTTCTTATGCCTATTTTAGCGGTAACAGTGGCGGGGCTATTTTCGTTGCCAAATCTTGAAACCATCCTATTAGTACTATTTTTTGCTATCCCTACGGCGCCAACAGCCTATATTTTAACGCGTCAGTTAAATGGGGACAGCCAACTAATGGCAGGTATAATTACATTACAAACCGTGGCAGCGGTGTTCACATTACCAATTATTCTATCCTTTGTAGTGCATTGATCATGATAATAAATGCATTGCTGAAGATATAAGTACATTAATCGCAATATATTTTGCAACTGTCACATTGATACTCTATGTTATCGGAGATGATTTTATCTGATGATGAGGAGTTGTGTGTGTCTTTGGAAAAATGCCAGAAATATGAAAACTTATCTATTGACGATGTTTTAGATAAACTTTCGTTGTTATATCGCAATGCAATTGATTCATTAAGAGATGCTATCGCTATTTATGTAGAAGAAGGCCGCATACCAGATATTACTGAAAGGGATAATGGGTTATTTGCTTACCCTGAGCTGTGTGTTACATGGGAAGGGAAAGTCGACCACTGCGAAAAAACACGTGCTTATGCACGCTTTGTTAAACGCGGTAATTACACCATTACGGTGACTCAGCCAGAGCTATTTCGTGCTTATTTAGCTGAGCAACTGTCTATTTTGCAGCAAGATTATGATGTCACTTTTGCTGTTCGCCCTTCAAAAATTGAAATTCCTTATCCTTTTGTCATTGATGGTTCAGATTTAGTGTTGGATAGGAGTATAAGCAGTCATTTAGCTGCACATTTTCCGATAACCGATTTATCTCATATCAGCGATGATATTACAGATGGTTTGTACTCTGCTACGGATGAAATGCCGCTGTCTCATTTTGATGCATTGCGTGTGGATTTTTCATTAGCGCGTTTGAAACACTATACAGGAACCCCTCCTGAACATGTCCAACCGTACATTTTATTCACCAATTATAATCGCTATGTCGATGAATTTGTGAATTGGGCATGTGAGCAGGTCCGTGATCCTGAAAGTCGTTATATTGCATTATCTTGTGTAGGACATAATTATTTAACTGCTGAGAATGCAGACCCACAAATTGCCACTTCTGATTTAACCTGGAAAAAATTTCAAATGCCTGCATATCATCTAATCGCTAGAGATGGTGCAGGAATTACTTTAGTGAATATTGGTGTTGGGCCTTCAAATGCAAAGAATATTTGCGATCATTTAGCCGTTTTACGACCACATGCTTGGTTGATGATTGGCCATTGTGGCGGGTTAAGAGAAAGCCAAAAAATTGGCGATTATGTTTTGGCCCATGCTTATTTGCGTGATGACCATATTCTTGATGATGTATTACCGCCAGATATTCCTATTCCAAGTATAGCGGAAGTCCAGCGCGCCTTATATGACGCAACAAAACAAGTTAGTAATATGCCTGGGGAATTGGTAAAACAACGTCTCAGAACAGGAACCGTTGTTACAACCGATGACAGAAATTGGGAATTACGTTTTTTTGCAACAGCTCGCCGTTTTAACTTAAGCCGCGCGGTCGCAGTGGATATGGAAAGTGCCACAATTGCAGCTCAGGGTTATCGTTTCAGGGTTCCCTATGGCACGCTGTTATGTGTTTCTGATAAACCATTGCATGGCGAGATTAAATTACCCGGTCAAGCCAACAGTTTTTATGAAGGTGCAATCTCAGAACACTTGCAAATAGGTATTCGTGCTATTGATTTATTAAGGCAAGAAGGGGATAAATTACACTCAAGGAAATTGAGAACATTTGATGAACCCCCATTTAGATAGCAAGGAGATGCAATCAATGGCTGTAATACCTGTGCTTGAAACAGAAAGATTGATATTAAATAAACATCAAGTGAGTGATTTTCCTGCACTTGCGAAATTATGGGCAACTGAGTCGATGGTTCGCTACATTGGTGGTATGCCATCTAGCGACCGCGAATCATGGATGCGCATGCTAGCTTATGGTGGTTTATGGCCGTTATTAGGATTTGGTTATTGGGCTGTCCGTGAAAAAGCAAGTGGCCAGTATATTGGTGATTTAGGGTTTGCTGATTTCCATCGCATGGTTGAACCCCAAGTTAAAGGTATTCCAGAAGCGGGTTGGGTCATTGCACCTGAATTTCAAGGAAAAGGTTACGCAACAGAAGCAATGCAGGCCGCATTGTCTTGGCTAGTAAAAGAAAATAAGTTCCGGCAATCTATTTGTTTTATTGAGCCGAGGAACTTAGCCTCTTTACGGGTGGCTGAAAAGTTGGGTTACGTAGTTGACCGTGAAATTTTTATGAATGGCGCAATCACGGTATTATTACGGCAACAATTAGCTTAAGTTGTGAATGTTAGAGCGGGTTATAATTTCATGCATGATGAACTGGATATTTCTCAAGTTAGCCAATTATCAGGTCTAGCGGCATCAACCTTACGTTATTATGAAGAAAAAGGGTTGATTAAACCGATTGGGCGCAAGGGGTTAAAACGGGTTTATCACGGGAAAGATGTTATCACCCGCTTATCTTTAATTGCATTAGGGCAAGAAGCTAAATTTACACTCGACGAAATTGCTATCATGCTCAATCATAAGGATGGCCCTAATATTGAACGTGCGAGCTTACTTGAAAAAGCTGAAGAAATTGAGCAAACCATACAGGGGTTATTAGCCTTAAAAAAGGGTATTTTGCATATTGCGAACTGCCCTGAAGAAAATCACTTTTTATGCCCTAATTTTCAAAAAATTATGGAAAACAGCTTAAAATTAAACTCACTAAAGAAAAGTCAGCGTTAAACATTATCCCACCATTGATAATAATCAATCCTATTTTAAAGCATAGAATGGGATTTATTCTCTGGTTACACTCCTAAGATTACCGTCACCATTTTAGGAAAGTTATGACTAACCATTTTCTTGCATTTGAGAAACCCATCGTTGAACTCAATGACAAAATTGAAGCGCTTATTGCTTTCAAACAAAAAGGGCATCCTTCAGAAATAAAGTTAGAAGAAGAGATCATGCTCTTGAAAAAAAAGAGTCATTCGCTGACGAAAACGATATTTGCATCTCTTGGGGCATGGGAAATTGTCCAGTTAGCTAGACATCCACTAAGGCCTTATCCCCTTGATTATATTTCATTGATATTTACTGAATTTCAAGAGCTAGCAGGTGACCGCGCTTTTGCTGATGATAAGGCGCTGGTGGGAGGGCTTGCTCGTTTGGATGGTAGGTCTGTTATGGTGCTGGGGCAACAAAAAGGGCGTACAACAAAAGAGAAAGTTATGCGTAATTTTGGTATGCCGTCGCCAGAAGGCTACCGTAAAGCACTCCGTTTAATGAAAATGGCAGAACGTTTCCATTTACCTATTTTGGTATTTATTGATTCTGCTGGGGCTTACCCCGGTGTTGGCGCTGAGGAGCGAGGGCAAGCAGAAGCAATTGCACGCAATATCATGGAAATGTCACATTTAAAAACCCCCATTATTTGTGTTATTACAGGTGAAGGTTGTTCTGGCGGTGCATTAGGAATTGGTGTTGGCGATCGTATTAATATGTTGGAATACAGCACGTATGCAGCGATATCCCCGGAAGGTTGCGCTTCTATTTTGTGGAAAGATCCCCAAAAGGCACAAATTGCAGCGGAAGCAATGGGTATGACCGCGCCACGGTTAAAAGAGCTTGGTATTATCGATACTATTATTTCTGAGCCCTTGGGGGGAGCACACCGCGACTATCAATTAGCTGCACAACAATTAAAACAACAGTTACTGACTGATTTAAATGAACTAACTCAATTAGATATGGAAGTATTGTTGGCGGAACGGTATCAAAAAATAATGGATTTTGGTTACTGCTAATGCTATTAGTTCAGGTTAATAGAAAACTGTAGGGGTTAAATATGGCTGTTGACCTGAATTTATTGAAAGTGTTTATTGCTGTTGTGACACAAGGGAGTTTTGCCAATGCAGCAAAGTTACTTTCAATGCCGACATCGAATGTGAGTCGTTATATTAAACAGCTGGAGCAACAACTTAATAGCCAATTAATTGAACGCACAACCCGGCAAATGCGGTTGACCGAGACGGGAAACATTTTATTTGAGCAAAGTCAAAAGCTAGTCAGTGAATTAGAACAGGTTGTGGTGCAAATTTGTTATCCACAGCAAATTACGGGAACGTTACGGCTAACTATTCCGAGTGAATCTGGTAGTTTATTGTTAGCTGATTTATTAGCAAAATTTGCATTGTCCCACCCACAATTGAATATTCATTGTGATACTCAATTAATCCCCCAAGATGTCATTAGTGATGATATAGATCTATTACTCACTTTTCATCGTGGTCATCTTGAAGACAGTAGTTATCATTCACGCCTGGTTAAATCATGGCAAAGCGTTGTGGTAGCAGCTCCTCAGTTAATTGAAAAAGTGGGAAAACCACGTTCATATACTGATTTAGCCAGTATGCCGTGCATTTCGAGTTTGAGTGCGTTACAGGGGCAACCGTGGATATTTATTGATTCATCTGGCTTGCAGAAAAAAGTGATAATTAACAGTAACTACCGAGTGAATAGTGGCGCACTGGCTTATGCTGCTGCAATGAATGGGATCGGTTATGCCATTCTGGCATTAGAAGCATGCGCAGAGCAGATTAAACAGAAGAAATTAGTGCGCATAGAATTCGATGAAGTATCGCCAGCGCCAATAGAACTTCGTGCAGTTTATGCGAGTCGTAGTGCATTATCGCCGAAGATAGACGCTTTTTTACAGTATTTGTTAGCAAATATTTAGTTATGCTAAGCGTGGATCAACGCTAAAATCCAGTGGTTTAACCGTCCGTATGGCTTTTTGAAATTGCGGATGCAACGGGTTGATTATTGCGTTGTATTCATAGGGAATAATACAAGAGGGAATTAACAATACTAAGCTATCTTGGTTATTAAGCCATGTAGTGCCAATATCCATTGTAGAGGTTGACGCTGGGTCTTGCTGCCAATCCGTTGGAAGGTGGTCTAACGACAATTTCATTACGTACTTATCATTGATATCTATGGATAGTAAACTGAACTGGTTTAATAGTATGTCTTGATTGATGTGTACGAGTATTTCAAGGGTTGCTAATGAAATACTCGTCGATGTATAAACAGCGGGAGTCCCTTTATGATTCCAACGCCCACCATAGAGCATAGCCCCTTGGCCCGACCATGCATCGTGAGCAAAACTGGATTTAACCAACCGATATAGGATCATGAGAATACACCATGTTCAATACGGCCAATTAAATCAATCACTTCAATGGCTCCGCTTTCTGTTGCGATAAGCTCAATAGGGCGTAAATGACCCAAGCCTTTCACTGGGTGATTGAGCCAATCACTTGCTGCGTGTTTATCACCATTAAATAAACGCACTGCGGCATCAAATACCCTTACTAGACGTGCAATTCGTTCACTTTCATCAGCATTTAGGGGCTGGCCAGCATTTTTGCGACGAGCGATATTGCGTTCATTGATACCAGATATCCGCAATAGTTCTGCTTTGCTCACCCCTGACCACTCTTGGATATTGTCTAAGACAGAGACAGATAGGCCTTGACGTAAATAATGGGTTAATTCAATACCCCTTTCAGCGGGTAACCCGACATGGCGCCATAGTGGCTTAAAAGCAGAAGCTGCGGGTTGAAGCGGCGTTGTGGGGATATAGTTTCTCATTTGAACCTCCTGACATTTGTCACCTTCATTATAGACAAATGTCAGGGGGATGTAAAATAAACGAATAAAAAACGAGCAGGATACGGTTACTTATCACCACGTAGGCGAATTGTCAGGCCTTTTAGGAAGTAACGCAGTAATTGGTCTCCACATTCTCGGTAGTTTTTATGACCTGGTTTGCGAAATACAGCGTTAAGTTCAGGCTTAGATACACGAAAGTCAACAAGCTGATAAATTTCAATCATATCTGTATCTTTTAATTCAAAAGCCACGCGTAATTTTTTGAGCATAATATTGTTATTAAGGCGGCTATCAACTTCAGGTGCGGGATGATTTTCATCTTTTCCACGACGGTGATAAATTAAACCGTTTAGAAAATGCCCCATGACATTGTCGTTACATTCAACATATTCAGGCTCATTATCTTTTTTTAACCAAGCCACCATTTCTTCTTTTGTAACATCCAAATCTGCAAGTTTTACGATTTTAACCATTTGGGCGTCACTTAAGTCCAACATATAGCGAACGCTGCGTAAAACATAATTATTAAGCATGGTATTGTATTATCCATTATCTATAAAAGTTAATTGGCTATTTATTGAGTAAGGCCAATAAAGTATTCACTATGACAATCAATGACAGGGTGAAATTGAAAAGGAATGTATTTTGAGAGGGGCATATTATGAGGGATTAACCAAGATAAAGCAAAGTGCTAAACGATGCTTTATCCTGAATAATAAGTTAACCGATGAAATAAATAAGGGAATAGAAAAATATTAAGGTAAGACCGACAGTTAACAGCATATTTTTCAATACTGAGGCAACAACGACACAGAATAACGCCCCCCATAAATAAGGATTATCTGGGAAGGAACGTAGCTCATGGTTTTCCAATAAGATAACAGGAGCACAAATTGCGGTTAATAAGCAAGGTGCTGAGTACCCTAACGCTTGACGAACCACAAGTGGGAGGCGTATTGGCAACTGTGGTATTAGAAAAATATAACGTAGAGTAAAAACAACCGCTGTTAAGGTAATAATTAAAAGCCAAATCATTTTTCTTCCTTCAATATACGTGAAACAGCCACTGATACAAACATCCCACCCACACCTGCGATAACAATAGCACTGCTAAAGGAGTACATTGAAAGTACGATAGCGACAACGAGCGAAAAGATAACGCCACAAAGTGTGCTTATTTTTCTGGTTAATGGAACGACGATTGCGAGCAAAGTTGCAACCACAGAAAAGTCGAGATGTAAGCGGCTCAAATCGCCCACAATATTGGCCATGGCAATCCCACAAAGGCTAGTAATTAACCACACAAGATAAAAACTAAACCCAGCACCAAAGAGATAGGGAAAACTTAAACTCTGGCGTTTAGCAGCGCTAATCGCAAATAGTTCATCAGTCAGCAAAAAGCCGATGCTAAGGCGCTGAGGTGTTGTAAAGTCTTTAACTTGGGGGCGCAAAGTCAGCCCATAGAGTAAGTGCTGGGAAGTAATAAAAAAAACAGAAATAACAATTGTGATATAGCCTGCACCCGAGTTAAGCAACCCAAGAGTGACT
The DNA here is from genome assembly GCF_028483405.1 of Providencia sp. PROV076. NCBI lineage: Bacteria > Pseudomonadati > Pseudomonadota > Gammaproteobacteria > Enterobacterales > Morganellaceae > Providencia > Providencia sp. PROV076. The sequence continues at coordinate 86,449 of NZ_JAMPRR010000019.1, forward strand.
AACTGTGCTGCGCCTGCAAATACCATTGCAGACATCGCTACGCTTTGCCAGAAATCGAGACCAGTTTCGACAGCCATTGAACCAGCTAAAACTCCCCAAGGAATAACAGCGAGATTGAGAGGAGCGGTATGAACCGCGCCTGCCATCATCGCTTTTTGCCATTGATTATTTTGTTGTGACGCCATTTAAGCTAACCTTATTGTAGTTATGAGCACTTATATAATTTGATTGATTTTAAAGAGATAAAATATTAGTGGTGGGATATTTTAGTTTCATACAGGCTTTATCCGACTTTACTTCTAAATAGCACCGACTTTTATGTTATAACGCGAAACCTTAATCAAATCACTACTGCTATTTCTATTTATTCCACGGCATTAAATACCGTTTAAGATTTAAATTTTGGTTTTTATCTCTATTTGGCCGACTGTTTATAGCTAGCTTCTGATTAAGAGGTTTGTTTTGGATTATTATTTCAATTTAATCCTCCGGTTCAATGTTGTTTGTCTAGTATTTTGCATTTAATTGGTTTTATATATCGTAATGCAATTATCAGGCAGTGATATCTTTTATAAGTCATATAAAGCCTGTATCATAATAACCATAAAGAAACAATGTGAATTTTTTGTTATAACTTTTATTGAGTTAGCGGGTTTCCTATGCTTGAAAATCTCGGTATTACAAATTTATGGACTTATCTTATCGGTGTTATTTTTATTACACTGGTACCAGGCCCTAATTCTTTATTTGTTTTAACTAGCAGTGCAAAATATGGTGTGAAAAATGGTTATAAAGCCGCATTAGGTGTCTTTACAGGAGATGCTATACTCATTTTTCTCTCATTTTTAGGCGTTGCATCTTTAGTAAAAACATCACCTATCTTTTTTAGTGTTATAAAATACGCAGGGGCAGCTTATTTATTTTATTTAGGGATGAAAACCCTGTATAGCGTATTATATAAAAAAGAAAATACAGGTGATGTTGATTCAATTATCTTAGAAACCAAGGGTACCTATAAAAAAGCTGTTTTTTTAAGTTTACTAAATCCTAAGATGATCATTTTTTATGTTTCATTTTTTATCCAATTTATTGACCCAGCTTACCCAAGTGCAGGTGTGCCATTTTTCATTCTTGGCCTAATTTTAGAAACCTGCAGCATGATTTACTTATCACTGCTGATCTTTGGTGCGGTTGCTGTAACGAATATGGTCAAACATAATAAAAAACTGTCTAAGTTCTCTAATAGCTGTATTGGTGCCGTATTCTTGATGTTTGGAGCAAAACTTGCACTAACCGCATAATGGTTTTATCAGAAATTGAATATCCTTTGGCGTAGGTTTTCCGTTAACCCATGGGGTTTCATTTGGAGCCCCGTCCTCAGAATACATAACTTGTTGCTTATAATAATCAAATGAGTTTTCCAATTTAGTCCCCTAAAAGTTTACAGCTAACCGTATCAACTAAGCATACGACAATTTATTTTGAAAGACCGCGCTTTGAATGCCCCATATTTTCAATAATTAACTCATCCTGCAAATCTTTTGGGCGCAGTAACAATCACATGGCTCAGGCTCGTTACCAAAAAACGTTGATAAAATAGCAGAGCAGATTTCTCGTGGAGAATTGACGCCCAGAGCTCGATTTACGATCCATAGAGCTTTTGCTAAGCAAGAGGGTATTTCATTAGTGACAGTGTCACAGGTGTATCGTGAGCTTACTGAAAAAGGCTTAGTGAGTGGTGAAAACAATAAAATCAGTCATTCTCTATATGGTGGACTTAGAATAAAGCACAAAAAATTTGATGTTTTTTATCGGATTAACGTCTAATAAGATGTATCAATAGAATAGTTAATGGAAAAATGATGTTAAAACACTTAATTGAAGTAGCAAAGCAATATGCTAAACCCGCCACCTTTAATGGTTATATAGAAACTGGCTATGTGGCTTCGGCATTAGAAACAGAAGATGGTGAGATCTATAGTGGTATCAGTATTGATTCTGCATGTTCACTTGGCTTTTGTGCGGAACATGCCGCTATTGCAGATATGCTTAAAAATGGCAAATCAGTCATTAAAGCCATTGTTGCCGTTGATGCTTCAGGTTGTATCGTGCCGCCTTGTGGGCGCTGCAGGGAGCTGCTAAGTCAGTTGTCGGATAAAAACCAGTCAACTGTCGTTGCTGTCAATGAAAACACGCAAGTGACATTAGCAGAGCTAATGCCATATGACTGGAAGGCAACAAGGTGTTAGGTTCGACACCAGAAATACAAGGTAAGAATGGCACAATAAAAAAGAGAAGTGGTGAGATGAGAGAGGAAATTAAACATTTTACGGCAACAGCAATGATCCGTAATGAGCATGGTGAGTTTTTATTACACGAACATCAAAAACTTGGTTTTTGGTTACCCCCAGGTGGCCACATTGAAGAGAATGAAGAACCACAACATGCTGTTTTTCGAGAAGTTCTTGAGGAAACAGGGCTAGAGTGCCGAGTGATTAGTTGCGGTTTGCCATTTGCATCACAAGTGCATGATTCATCTCATACACAAGTACTACCGTCGCCCATTGCTATTTTGAAAGAATTTATTGCGGATAAAAAGAAAGGAAACCATTGGCATATTGATATGATTTACTTATGTGAGCTATTACCCTCATCACAACCGCCTTTTGCTCCATTTGAATGGGTGCCATTTGAGAAACTCACCAAACTCAATATTCCTGAAGATGTTATTGAGTTGGCGAAAGTGGTTAATGAATTCTATCGGTTGCAGGGCAAATAGCGATCATTTGTGTGAATATAAGATTAATTTACATTAAAGAATAATAAAGATAATCCCAATAGAATGAGTAGAGTACCAATTGTTCTATCCATAACGAATTGGTAGTTAAGAATTTTGTTTCGTACTACAGGTGTTGCAAAGAAAATAGCAATTAGACTAAACCAAAGCCAATGAGCGAAAGAAATAAATAGGCCATAACTCAAATTTAACCAAATTGAGTTCTGTGTACTGATAACTTGGCTATACACAGAGACCACAAAAAACATGGTTTTTGGGTTTAACGCATTCGTTAAAAAACCATTTTTAAATGCATTTAAGGCCGATAATGGCTTTGAGGTGGTCTTGTCTGAGGATATTTTGACTTTATTAGTCAATGATTTAAACCCGATGTACACCAAATAAAATACACCAATAAGTTTAACGATTAAGAATAATGTTGGTGAACTCAAAATGACTAAAGTGATGCCGAAAACGGTATAAAACACATGAACTTGCACACCTATAGCGATACCTAGAGCACACAGTAAGCCTGTTTTAATTCCATAGGTATAACTATTACGAGTTACCATAGCAAAGTCCGGTCCCGGACTAATAACAGCTAAAATGGTTATAGTCGCTACTGCAATAATTTCATTCATATTAATTTCCTAAAAGGTAATAAAAACAGACCAAAAATGTATTTTTTTTGAAATCGCTTGTTTATTTATTGTTTTTATTATCAATAGATTGAATAAAACTAAAAAGCGATTTATCCTGACGCAAATCTGTCAGTTTTAGTTACCTATATATGAAACTACCACCATTAACGTCATTACGTTTTTTTGATACTGCTGCAAAAGCAGGCAGTTTTGTGCAAGCGGCACATGAGTTGAATGTGACTCATAGTGCGATTAGCCGACAAATTCGTTTATTAGAAGAATACCTTGGTGTTGAGTTATTCGAACGAAGGAACCGTGCTGTTTTTTTAACAGCGAACGGCCAAATATTGTTACAAACCACTAGTTCGATATTTGAACAGCTCAAAGATGGTATTGAAAAGATAAAAAACAGCACATTTCCTGATGTTGTTAGCTTGTCTTGTGAACCAACAATTGCAATGAAATGGTTAATACCTCGACTTACGCATTTTTATCAGCAATATCCTCATATTACAGTACATTTAGTCGCAGCTGGTGGTGTAATTGATTTCACAAAAACGAACGTTGATTTAGCATTGAGGCGTAATGATTTTAAATGGAATGACAATCTTTGCGCGGTAAAAGTGTGTTCAGAACGAATGGGAGTCGTGGTTCGGCCTGAACTTGATTTTAAGAAAAACGCTAGTCATATAGCACTGCTATCAACCACATCTAGACCCAATGCATGGGAAACTTGGCAAAATATAAAAGAAATAGCGCTTCAAAATAGTAAAACTATTACATACGAGCACTTTTACTTGTGTATTCAAGCGGCCTTAGCTGGGCAAGGGGCGGCTCTCGCGTCATTTTTGATGGTTGCCGACGAAATACAATCGAAACAATTAGCCGCGCCATATGGTTTTATTGAAGATAATTCAGCGTACTATTTATTGTCATCGAAACCTGTTGAGCAAGGTAGTGCAGCGGCTATTTTTACGCAGTGGCTAATTGAACAGGTGAATATCAGTATTGAAACTCTGATAGATAAAAGATAATTAGCTATCAAAAAAAGAAGGTTTGGTTATAAAGCCAGCGAGTCTTAATGAAAAATAAATAATTTATGCCATAACCTTTTCTTTGCATGCTATATTTCTCGGCTAGGTCTAGTGTTTTATGTCGGAGCAAATAATGAGCAAAATACGAGTCGGTGTTATTTTTGGTGGTCGATCAACAGAACATGAAGTTTCACTACAGTCCGCTAAAAATATTATCAATGGGTTAGATCGCAATAAATTTGATGTATGCCTTTTGGGGATTAATAAAGAAGGGCAATGGCATGAATATAACGAATCTGATTATTTATTGCATGGTGATGATCCCTCTCGTATTGCGTTAAATACGCCTAAGCGAGCCATCGCACTTGTTCCAGGTAAAACGAGCGAGCAATTTATTTCGTTAGAAGATGCCAAGCCATTGCCACAAATCGATGTTATTTTTCCTATTGTTCACGGTAACTTAGGCGAAGACGGCTCGCTACAAGGGTTATTGCGCATGGCGAATTTGCCGTTTGTAGGCCCAGGTGTTTTAGGCTCCTCTGCCTGCATGGATAAAGACGTTACCAAAAGATTACTTAGAGACGCAGGCTTAAATATTGCTCCATTTATAACAGTGCTCAAAAATGAACGTGCAACAACTGAATATGAAGCGACCGTGGCGCAATTAGGCTTACCACTTTTTATTAAACCAGCAAATCAAGGTTCATCTGTCGGGATCAGTAAAGTCAGCACTGAATCGGAATTTAACGCGGCACTGGATTTTGCCTTCTTATTTGATATGAAAGTCCTTATTGAAAGCGCAGTAAAAGGGCGTGAAATTGAGTGCGCCGTATTGGGTAATGAAGAACCTCTTGCCAGCCCTTGTGGTGAAATCGTATTACACGACAGTTTCTATGCGTACCACACTAAATATATTGATGAAAATGGCGCTTCTGTCGTGGCTCCTGCACAATTAGATGATGCAGTGAGTGATAAAATACGTGAGATTGCCTTATCCGCATACCGCGCATTAAATTGTAGTGGAATGTCCCGTGTAGATGTTTTCTTAACGGAAAACAATGATGTAGTCATCAATGAAATCAACACATTGCCTGGCTTTACAAATATCAGTATGTATCCAAAATTGTGGCAGCAAGGTGGTATGACATACCCACAATTAATCAGCCGACTGATTGAGTTAGGAATTGAAAAATTCCAACAAACTGCGATGTTAAAAACGGCATGTGATGAGCTTTAATCGCTGAGTAAAATACTAACTATCTCGGTGGTTTTTATGACTACCGAGATGTTTCTTAACCCTGAACTTGAGCTTTCATCTGCTGTAAAAATAAATTTGTTTCTTTTGGAGAAGTGAGCCGAACAAACTGAATATGGCGTAAATTGAGATTTGCCATATGACTTAGGTTTCTTTTCTTATTTGGATAGTAGGTCTTTAGCAGCCACAAAATTATCGAATCGCGGCTGAAAAATGCATTTTTCCAACGTTCTTTATTGCCTGTATCTTCCCACAGCTCTTGCCCAGAACAAATGCGCGCTAATGTACGCGTAATAGACTGATAAAGGGTTCGAGGCAAGGAATAATCCAACCAAACCACCATATCAACCTCTTTCCATTTAATGGGTTGAGTCCGTGTATAGTTTCCATCAAGGACCCATCCAGATCCCGCGTTATCTAATGCAGCGGTGAGTTTCTGGCTAAGCTCATCATCCGAAGAACCTTGCCAATTTGCTAGCCAATATAAGCTATCTAACTCAATAGAAGGGACATTTAACAACAAAGAAAGTTGCTGGCAAAGGGTACTTTTACCGCTGCCACTCGAGCCAATAATATTAATTTTCATATGTAAACATCAGACGGATTTTGTTATTAGGATTGATTTGGAATGGCTGAATCTGGAACCATTGCCTGAGCAATGATCCCAGATTAGATGCCTCTACAAGTAACTCAATTGTTGTAAATTATTTGCACCAGACATAATTGATATAGCGGAATAGTGGCTCAAAACCGAATTTTTTATGTAGGTCAAAACCTGCTTCAGACGCATCTAGGAAGCAGTGCTCTACGCCTTGCTGGCGGCAAAATGCAAGTGCGTAATCAATGAGTTGTGAAGCGTAGCCATTACCTTGGTAGCTTGGCTCAGTACCAATATCATCAAAACGGGCTAACGTTCCTTCAATCGTCACAGTCATTGAGGTCGCAGGCTCGCCATTGACGAGTAACACAAGGTGAAACTGTGGAGCGCCTTGCTGTAGTGCATCTTCATGATAACGCACATATTCCTGAATAACCTGGTCGTGCTCTTCTGACAGATAAAATGCAGAAACCAGAGGCTTTGCCCACAAGGACAGATCGTGATTCGCTAAGACGATATCGACTTGGTTATCAGGCAGTTCAACTTCATTTTGCTTCGCTAAGGTTAATGCCATCGCAGTAGTGACGCTGTCACGTTTATACCCTAAAGATTCGGCTTCATTAACCACCTGCGGGAGCATCTCTTCGGGGATCACTAAGGTATGGTTTTTCTTCTGTGAAACAAACAGGTTGTGAGCCTGCATAAAGGCGTGACTGGTCGAGTCAGGCTGCAAATAAATGAAGTTAAACGCCGGCGAATTAAGGGGCGTTAAATAGCAAATTGTGTGTTGTGCAATCTGGATACTATGTTCACAAATAGATGTCCAAAACGTTTTTTCAATCGATTGATAATGTCTTAAATAGTACAACGGAATATTCATTTGTCAGTTACCTGATACAAAACGAGTTAATCGATATGGGCCAAGGGCAGCTTGTTCTATTCCATGCAAGATTTCATCTTGAGCCAATTGGCATATCAAAGGCGCTAGCGTGATCGCAGCGTGCATACTGATAATATATAAACCTTCGAAATCAGCAACTTTTCCGACAATTGGCATCTCATCTTTAGGCATAGGTCGCATTCCTATGAAAGCGTTTTCAAGATTTAACGTATGACTACCTATAAATGAATTTTTAATCGTTGTAAGGGCGTTTTGTGCGATAGCCACCGCATTGTGCTCAGGTTTTTCACTAATATAGTCTTCAGCACAGAGTATTTTACCTGAACCTGCTGGCCGTAGCTCCATTTGTGGTGTCGAAATGATATGTTGAACCAATGTTTGCTCGGTGGAGCCATTGATATGCACAATGATAGAGGGCGAGGCTATAACAGGTAATTCAACATGTAGCGATTGCATAAGTGCAGTCGCGTCTGTACCCGCAGTCACGATAACCTGTTCAGCCAAAAAAGTATCTGTTTGAGTCTTTACGCCAATGATGCGTCCACCTTCCTGCAAGATAGCTTGAACTTCCTGCTCAGGTAAGTAAATAACGCCTTGTTCAATAGCAAAGGATAATAGCGTTTTTGTTGCATGAATGGGGTCAACACTACCTTCATCTGGGCAAAATGCAGCGAGTTCAGGTAAAACAGATAAGCAAGGTTCCATCTTGTGAACGGTTGACTTGTCCAATAATTCGACATTAAATCCACTCTGTTGGTGGTGGTAGACATATTCTGCAGTTGCTGAATCTGTTTCTTGCCAGCTGAGAGCACCTGTCCACTGGATATTTAACTTTCCATCAGTGTGTTCATCGAGTTCATGCCATGCAACAAGCGCCTGTTGGCGCAGTTGACTATAGGCATCAGGCCTTCCATATGACACATTCAACCAAGCGAAAGCGTGCTGTGTGACACCTTGGCCTGCGTGTGCTTTATCAAGCAAAATGACCTGCTTATCAGATTGTTTTGATAAATACCAAGCTAATGTTGTACCAACAAAACCAGCTCCAATAATAATAATATTTTTTTTATGAGTCGGGTCCATTAAGCCTCAGTGTTTACAACGAAATCGATAGCAGGAAAATTAGAAAGGATTTTAATAGTTTAATGAATAATTATATAGATGAAACCTATAAATAAAGCACGATTACACCCATTTTTATCAGATACGAACAATTGATGACAGAAAACGGAGAATAGGGCTACAACCTAGTAGCCCAATGAGACTAAAAAATTAAACACGGATAAAACGAGTCACAAAAGCAATAATAACTAATAGTGCAGAGATTAATAATAATGCAGTCGCCAACGATAGTTGGAAGGCAACAAAACCAATAGCAGCTGGTCCCGCCAAAATACCTAAATAGCCTAAAGTAGAAATTGCGGGTACGGCAAGAGCCTCTGGCATCGTTTTTTGCTTCCCTACAGCAGAAAACATCACTGGTACTATATTAGATGAACCCGCACCGACTAATGCAAAACCCATGATGGCCAATATGAGATGAGGAGATAAGACAGCAATAACAAAACCGAGGCAAGCAAGTAAAGCACCTAAAAATACGACACGTGCGGAACCGACTCGCATAACAATTTTGTCGCCCAGTAATCGGCCAATAGTCATGGTTGTAGCAAAAGCAGCAAACCCTAAACCGCCTAAAGTCTCTTTTAATCCATGGTGTTCAATTAAGAATACAGCGCCCCAGTCAAGTACTGCGCCTTCAGCAAGAAAAACGGCAAAACAGACGATGCCAATCACCAAAACAACGCCTTTTGGGATAGCGATAAGCGGGCCAGTTGGGGCATTAGCGTAAGGGATTAAACCGTTATAGCAAATAGCTAACAAAACCACTGCAACAACTGAAATGATGATTGATGACATTGTTGCGGAAGCACCAAGTAGCAAAACTAAACTCATGGTACCTGCACCCGCGATGCCACCGACACTATAAAAACCATGAAAACCAGACATGATTGGTTTATCAGATGATTTTTCAACAATCACTGCTTGAATATTCATCGCGCAATCCGTTAAACCAATGAAAATCCCAAATAATAATAAGGCAATAATGATAAAGTTAACTTGCGATAAAGAGGATAAAACGGGGAATAACAAACTAAAGGCGATGGTGGAAAAAACCATTAAGCGGCGGCAGCCAAACTTGGCAGCTAATGCTCCAGTCACTGGCATCGCAATAAGTGCCCCTCCACCAAAACATAATAGCAGCATGCCAAGGGTAGCATCATTTGCCCCTGTGTTAAGTTTGACATAAGGAACAATGGCTGCCCAAGCCGCGGTAACAAAACCAGCAATAAAAAAAATAATTCGAGTAGAAACTTGCTCCCTTTTAGCGGGTATCAAGGAAACATGGCTATTAACTTGTTGAGTAGATTGCATTTTATAGAGTTTCTTAAAAAGATAAAATTAACTACCTGTATTTAAGATAGTCAGAATTTGTTCATGAAGATATGGGCAGCCCGTTGCAACAACGGCACCGCCAGCTTCGGCTCGGTTGCCATCCAATGTAGTCACTATGCCACCCGCACGTTCTATAATAGGGATTAGTGGAACAATATCATAAGGTTCCAGTGCGAATTCGACACAAATATCGATTCTACCCGCTGCTAACATTGCCATTGCATAGCATTCTCCTCCATAGCGAGTCATAAGTACCTGTTTCTCCAGCGCCATAAAATGAATGTCTGGCCGTGCTGCAATAGGTTCTGGTGATGTGGTATGCAAAATGGCTTGCTCGAGTTTGACTTGCTTGCGAGTAGATAAGCGATATTGCCCGTGAGAGCTACTGGTCCAGCTTCCGTGTTGGTCTGCCCAAAAGCGTTCGCCAATATAGGGTTGGCTCATCATCCCCATAACCGCCTTGCCATGCTCAGTTAGGCCTATCAGGTTTGCCCATAAAGGAAGACCACAAAGGAAAGGGCGGGTTCCATCAATGGGGTCAAGCACCCATTGAATGGGACCAGTTCCCGTTATTCCATACTCTTCACCCATGATAGAATGCGTTGGGTAATGTTTGGATATCAGTTCTCGCATGGCTTTTTCTGCTAGCTTATCTGCTTGAGTGACCGGGTCGAAGCGATAGTTCTCTTTGGGTTTGTTTGCAATAACGCTGAGTTCATGTGTTCGATAGTATTCAAGGGAAATTTTACCGGCAGTATTTGCAAGCTCATGTAAGAAAAAGCTATCTGGTAACGGAGAGTGCGCCATTTAGTTGTCCTCGAGTGCTTGAACAAGATAGTGTTTGACATCTTTTCTTGCTCGATTATGATTGATAAAAATAGTTAATGAGGAATTCCATGCTCGATTATGTCGCTTTTCCAGAACAAAGGCAAAATAAAATTCGCCAGCTACTACAAGATGAAGGGCGAGTGGTTTGCACGAAATTAGCCCGTGAAATGCAAGTTTCAGAGCATACTATTCGTAGGGATTTAAATGAACTAGCACAAGAAGGCGTTTGCCGCCGAGTCCATGGTGGAGCGGTTAGTATGCTTGAAGAAAAGGGCACATTCGAGCAGAGAACGGCACAAAACCAAGATGAAAAGATCAAAATAGCGAAGGCTTGCAATAAACTAGTCAAACAAAATACCTGTATTTTTATTGATTCAGGTTCAACTAACTTAGAAATCGCTCGTTATTTACCTTCAGAACTATCGTTAACGGTTGTGACTCACTCTCCATCAATAGCATTGGAATTAATGAAAAAACCACTATATGAAGTGATTTTAATTGGTGGGAAATTAAACCGCCAAGTTGGCGCGAGCATTGATATTTCTGCAGTAAATCAAATAAACCAAATTCATTTTGACCAATGCTTTATTGGTGGCTGTGCTTTAGATCCACAAATGGGGGTCTCGATATTCGATTATGAAGAATCTAAATTTAAGAAAATCCTTTTTGAGCGCAGTAATCAAGTTATTATGGGAGTGACCGCGGACAAGTTACCCGGGGTCGCGAGGTATAAGATTGCCAATTGTGATCAAATTTCAATCTTAGTTATGACAACAGAATTGAATAAACAAACGGCTGACTTGTTTACTAATATGGCAATAAAGATCGCACAAGCATAGGCCATTATATCTAACGTTTATCTTATATCGTGAGGGCATTTTAGGTGCTATTTGTTATAAAAAACTCAATATAATATCGTCGAAAGGCCCTTACAAAACATGATGAGTGTATGATGAAATTAAAAATTGCCGTGTTGTTATTTTCAACTTATTCGTTAAGTGTATTTGCTCAGGATTTACCTGTGAATATGCAAACTCTTCACCTAGCGGGCAAAGAAATAAACTATTACTTAATCCAAAAGCAAGCAGAAAAATCAAAGGATTTATTAGTTTTATTACAGGGTTCTGATTGTAAAAGTGTTATTAATAACCCAAACATGTTGAAAAACTTCGGTGTTGTATTTCCTGATAATGATATTTTATTAGTTGAAAAAACAGGGCTAAACAGTCATGTGGGGACTAAAGATGAAGAAGCTTCGGAAGAAGAATGTCCTGTTGACTATATGTCGAAAGACTCGCCATTAGAACGCGCCAATAATTATATAGTGGTATTAAAACAATTGAAAAATGATTACCAACACATCGTGTTATTAGGCGGAAGTGAAGGTGCGTTGGTGACTAATTTAATTGTTGCTCAAGAAAACTTTATTACCGCATCCGTTGCATTGAATGTTGGTGGTCAATATTTTATCAATGACGTATTGTACAGTATTGAAAATAATACACCTAAAGAAGAGGTTGCAAACTCAAAAGAAGGTTTTAAACAATTTGCAGAAGCGGTAAAACAAAAGCAATTAAATAACGACCAATTTGTCAGTGGACATGGTTCAAAATGGTGGTATGAGATGCTTACCATTGATAATTTAAAACTTATCCAGTCAGTCAAAACTCCACATTTAGTGATACAAACAATGGCGGATACCAATGTGGATGCTCATGGTACAGATAATATGATGCAACAAATCCGTAATCCCCATGTTAGTTATCGAGCATATCAAGATTTAGACCATTTTTTCAAAGATAAAAATGGGCAATTGCAGGCAGAACAAATTGTGACAGATATTCAACATTGGTACCAAACGGTGACAAAATAAAGTGGATATATTAGTGGGATTACTCCCATTATTATGTCACCCCCGTACAATTAGGCACCTCGGTTATTAAGATGCATTTAATAAAATCACTCTGCAATGTAGCTGTAGTAATTAAATATAGGTTCAAAACCCAGCTTTTTGTAGATAGATAATCCATCGCTGGATGATTCTAATACACACTGTTTAACCCCTTGCTGATGGCAAAGGTATAGCGCATGTTTAATAAGTAAAGTCGCTAACCCTTTACCTTGGTATTGAATATCAGTACCAATATCATCAAGTCGAGCTGTTTGATTATTAAATGTCATAGTTAAGGTTGAGACTGGTTGCTGATCTGCAAATAAGACTAAATGCACCATATTAGTTTGTTTATCAAGCGCTCTCTGGTGATAACGAATATACTCGTCGGTAACAGTTGAGTCACTTTCATCTGTATCAGAATCGACAGGGAATGCTGTAATTAAAGGCTGAGCCCAATCTTTCAGTTGATCATTGCTCAGTGCTACCTGAAAACCAGAATTAAGCTGTGGTGGTGAATTGTATTGTGATAAAGCCTCTTGCGGCAAAATCATTGCGGTTGATTCACCATCTGCGATTAATCCACGTGTCGCTATTTCCGTCTCAAATGCTGAAAGTACCTGTTCATGAACAACCAATACATAAGGTTTAGCTTGCTGTTTGAATAACGCTTCGGCCTTTTCGTAATCTGAAATGAGAGCGCCTTGGTGGAGATAAATATAATTAAATATAGGTAATGGCAGCTCAGAAAAATAAGCACTAGTTTGGTTGCTGATTTTCACCGCATTTGCACATATTGCAGCCCAAAAATAGTGTTCTTGTTGATAGAACAAATTTTCATTGTTATTCATTATGTGTACTCAATTTATTGTAGTAGATAATATTTTTATAGTTTGATTGTATATAAAACTGAGTGTTCACTATAGTGTTCGTAAAATTGGAAGCACAAAAAGAACCATTTTATTGCAATTTATTAGGTTTATAAGAAAATAGGGGCTCCTAACAAAGGCATTGCATAAGAAATAAGAGAAATATTATGAATAACGCCCCTGACACGATAACCTTTTTTGAGCGTTTACTTCCATTGGTGGTTTCCGGTAAAAAAATTATCACTATCCGTGATAAAAGCGAAAGCCATTATATTCCTGGGACTATTGTGAAGGTATACGCGCTGGAAACAGGTGAATATTATACTGATATTAAAATATTGTCGGTAGAGCCAATTTCTTATGATGACATTTCTGAATACCATGCTAAGCAAGAAGCCATGAGTCTAGAGACGTTGAAAGCGCTTATCAAAGAGATTTACCCAACCGAGCAATGTTTATACGTAATCACTTACCAATTGCTGAATAGCACTGATTAATCACGATGTTTTGAAGATGAGCAAATCAGCACGGTGATCTTCATTGGCGGAATATTAATTATTTTGGGAATACTGACTGTGAGTAAAAAATAATATAAAAATAGGCCAAGTAGAGGCCTATTTTACGTTTATTTAAATTGTTCTTGGTGCTTTAAAATAAATTCTTTAAGTGATCTCGGTGCTTTGCCTGTTATTGTTTGAAAATTATCGAAAACCATTCCTGAGCGGTCTAATTTTCCATTAGTAAAATCTACATAATGGTCATAGATACTTTTCATATAGGCGAGCTCTAAATTATTTTTAAGGGCATGTTGCCAAAATTCATCGGGATTTTCTGCCTGATAGCTGAAAGGGATCCCCAACTCTTCTGTTAATAACTCAGCTATTTGTGTGTAATTTCTATTTTCATAACCAAGGCGATAAATTTGGCCTGCGTGCTGTTGCGGGTTAAGTAAGCAATAAGTCGCAAGTTCAGCAACATCGGCGCAGTCTACCCAACTGAGTACCGCATTGCCAAAATAAGAGCGCAAGACGCCTTTTTGCAAGTTATCATCTCCTTGATAACCCAGTAAGTTTTGCATATAAGATTCGGGGCGAAGGTGAGTAAATTGTATTCCTGACCATTCAATATAGCGTTCAATAAGTTGGTGCCATGCCCAATGTGCCACTTGCGCGTCATCGTCCCCACAGGCACCTAAATGCACGATATATTTCACGGCTGATTTTTTTGCGATATCAACAAAAACCTTACTTTGTACAAGCATATCAATGGTATAGCCTGTCATCATGAAAACAGAGTCGATATCTTGTAAAGCGGTTTCAATAGTATCTGGCTTATCATAATCCATAACAACAGTTCGATAAGGTGTGTTCTTCAATTTAGCAGGATCTCTAACCGCTAAAACAATATCATGATAGCCTTTTTCCTGTAATGATTGAACGAGGTAGTGACCAACCTGGCCTGTTGCACCAGTGATAAGAATTGTATTTTTCATGAATATCCTATAGTGACAATATATTCAGTTAAAGTGTTTTGCTCATAATATATTCAAGAGATTGCTGAGTTTCGCTTGTAAATAAAATTTCTTTCATAATATGCATATCGTTTGACTGATAAAATGTCATTGCTCGATTGTTACTTGCGAGAACATCTAGCCATAGCAAAGAGTCACCTTGCTGTTTTGCGAGCGCTTCAATTAATTTAAATACGATTTTTCCATAACCTTTACCTGTAGCGCCAGGAGAAAAGTAAAGTTTATTTAATAAAGTACCAACTAAATCGGTTTCAGGTATACAGGAGTGATAGGTTAGTTTTACTAAACCGATTGGGCTTGTATTTTCAATAATATACCAATCAATATACTGTTGATTAAGGTCTGCAGTGATTTTAGCTGTGCTGTACTCTTGACTTAAATATGTGTTAAGTTCATTTTGGTTATTCCATAATGTAGCAAAATGATGCAAATAACTTTCCGTACCTATTTTATGTAGCAATAATGCATCATGTTTCGTGGCTTTTCTTAGTATATGGGGAACTTGGTTCATAAATGTTATCTCCTGTGCTTTATCAGTGTATAGCAATCAATTGATAAACGTCATAGAAGAGGAAAAGTAGAGCACTTTTGGTACTAAATAAGAAGAAAAAAGGGCCATTTAGCCCTTTTAACTGATAATTATTTAATTGTTTGGCTAATATCTGAGTAAGCAAATAATGCTTGAGCTCCACCTGTATGAATAAACAGAACGGGAGTTTTTTCTTCCGAGTTTTCTAAGTAGTCAATTAATCCAGCCATGGCTTTACCGGTATAAACTGGGTCTAATAAAATACCTTCTTGCCTCGCTAATAAATTGATTGCAGCGAGGCCTTTTTGGTTTGGCATTCCATACATCGGGGCAAAGAAATTATCCCATAATTGTACTTTTGGGGTTTTCGTTAGAGCCAGACATTGAGCCAACTCGGTTTGTAATTTCTCGACTTTAGGGGCTTGGTCTTGCTGCTTTCTTGAAACGGTTACGCCAATCACTTGGCTTTGTGGTAATAGTTCTTGCAAACCAATGGCAAGCCCTGCGTGTGTCCCAGCACTCCCAGATGCAACAATAACTTTATCAAATTCTATATGTTCTGGCTTCTGTTGAGCTATCTCAATAGCACATTGAATATAGCCTAAAGCACCTAATACATTTGACCCACCCACAGGAACAATATAGGCATCTTTAAGAGAAAGAGTTTCAATTAGTGCTTCCATTTGAGATTGTGGGTCAGTTAATTCATCACACATGACACAACGAGTAGCAAATAAGTCGGTTAATAATTTATTACCATTATGCAGAAAGTTAGGGTTATCACTTTGAATTGGATTTTCTAACAAAGCGACGCATTCAAGCCCATACATGGCAGCAACAGCCGCGGTTTGGCGAACATGGTTTGATTGAATTGCCCCCGCAGTAACAATAATTTTTGCTTTTTTGGCTAGTGCATCGGCCATTAAAAATTCGAGTTTACGCAATTTATTTCCCCCCATGGCAAGAGGGGTCATATCATCACGCTTTATATAGACCTCACGGCCAAACTTATGCGATAAATTATTTAATCGATTAAGAGGAGTCGATGCGTTAAGTAGATCTATTTTTACGAACTGTGCTAATTGTTGTTGAAGAGACATCTAAACTCCCAATAATTAATAAGAGAAACCAAGGTAAAGGTAAATAGCAAGTACAACACTGGCCGTTACAAGAGCATAAGGCATTTGTGTTCGGATATGTTCAATATGTTCGCAGTCTGTCGCCATTGAAGCAACAATAGCATCCGCAGAGATTGGAGAGGTCATATCACCAAATATTGAGCCAGAAATTGCCGCACCTATCATATATTCTACAGGCATTCCTACAGACAGGCCTAATTGAACTCCGATAGGGATCATTATAGCGAAAGTTCCCCAAGAGGTACCTGTTGCTAAAGACATAATGGCGCTAATTATAAAGATAAAGCCAATAGAAAACCCTGGCGCCATAACGCCCTGAGTAACTTCAGCAATATAAGCACCTGTATTTAACTCAGCAGAAACATTTCCCATTAAGAATGCTAAAATCATAATTGAGCTAATTTTTAGCATGTTGGCATAACCGATAAACAACTCTTTGAAGAACGCATCAATATTTAATAGGCGTCGGCCGACAAACCAACAGAAAGAAACCACTGTACCAAACATGACACCCCAATATACGGATGTCGATCCACTTCCTTTGCTAAAATCACCGTCGCCTGTAATATACAGAGCAATAGGTACCATTAACACCGTCGATAAAATAGGAATAAAAAAGTTTAATGAGGAATGGGCATTAGGATGGTCAATAATCTCTTCTTCGCTATCTTGGCTTTGTAATTGGGAAATATTCCCTGCAATGAAATTCTGTTGATATTTTTCTTCCGCTTTTTTCATGGGGCCCCATGAAACGTTAGTAAATACATAGAATAGAATAGTTATAATGGATAGCCATGCCATCAAGTTGTATCCAATCGAAGTAATTAAAATATCAAAAGGTTCACCTTGAATCAGCCCTTGGGATATTTGTACCCCGATTAACCCCATTATTACCGCTCCCCAGCCATTAATAATGGCGGAGGAACAAACAGAAACACACGCCGTTTGGATAATATAGGACATTTTTTCAGGGGCAACGCCATATTGTCGTGCGAGATTCTTAGTTGAAGCTCCGGCTACTAGCTGGTTAATAGAGCTTTCAATAAAAATAAGAGAGGTAATGATAATGGCGAGCAATTGAGTAGATTTACGGTTTTTAATCAGTTTTGTTTTATTTGTGAGTAACTGAACTAGAGCGCGAACTCCGCCTGTAACGACAACAAGTCTCATGATCCCACCAATCATAACCATAAAGACAATTGTTCGCGTATTCCCCGCCGATGAAAACGTATCTATAATACCATCAACGGTACCTTGCACACCTAATAGTAGATTGTGGTCATGAATAACAGTAAAACCAACGAGTATTCCTAACATTAATGAAAGCATGACTTGGCGAGTTAATATCGCCAAAATTATCGTCACAATGGGGGTAATAACGGTCCAAATACCATAGTCCTGCATGTGTTTACCTGTGATCCTAGTGAAAGTATGAATTTTATAATTATCGAAAAATCATAGCATTAATAGGAACACGGTAGAATAATTTTATTCAGCTTGAAATGAGTTGTGACAATAAATTAATAAGAAAAAGGCCAAACAGATAAATGCTGGCCATATGTATAGATGGAATCAAATATTACTGTCGAGCTTGCCACTCTTTAGCGGTTATTTTACTGACATCTTCTGTCTTAGTTTCACCAATTAATTCAATAAATTGAGGTTCAAGAGTTGCATAGTATTTGAAGCCACATTTTTCTTGGGCAATTTTAGATTGTTCGTTACCTTGAAAGTAACCGCACCATAAATTATCTAATTTTAAATTAGTGAATGCATGGTGCATGATGGCGTTAATTGATTCTGGTATAAGGCCTTTACCCCAGAAGGGTACACCAATCCAATAACTAACTTCTGCATCATTTTCCCCAATGGGGAAATTACTTTCATGGCTAAATGATAATCCAATCAGACCAATAGCTTGGTTTTCATTTTTTAACGTTACAGCGTAAATTTCATCACGCATAAAAATATTCTTGATGATAGAAAGACTCTCTTCTTCACTTTTATGAGCTGGCCAACCTGCGATTGGGCCAACTCTTTCATCTCTTGCATAGAAATATAAATCAGCGGCATCTGTTTCTTGCCAAGGACGCAATACTAACCTATTTGTTGTAAGTACCATTTTCTAGTCTCTTCGTAAGGTGTTTTTAAACTTGGAGGCCATTTTAGGTATTTATGGAAATAAAATAAGGGCGTAACTTGTTAAGTTTGGGTACTTATGACAACTTTTTTGTTATGCTTGCGTCATATGAAGCAAATTAAAGCACAATAATCATGCAGCATTTAAAAAATTATCAGATTGATTTGCCTGAAGCCATTCGGATTGGTGAAAGCAATATGGATGAAATGCAATGTAAACCGATTAAGACATCTTATGTGACGGTTTGTATATGCAAGCAAGGACATGCAGTATTCAATATTAATTTTAAACGGCACCCGGTACGTAAAAACGATATTATCGTTTTATATGATGACTCCTTTGCAATGCTGCAAGCCAAAACACGCAATTTTCGTTTGGAATATTGGTTGATTGATAAAAAGCTAGCAACAGAAATTGCTTATGCATTACCACGTCAACTGTTTGCTTTTTTTAATGATTTTCCTGTTATTTCAACGCCATTAGGAAAAGTGGAGCTACTTGAAAACTGGAGGTATATTCTTCTAGCTATAGTGCATAACTGGGGCGAACATGGGTTATTACAGTTAAAAAATCATTTGCAAAATTTATTTTTAGAAATTAATCATCATACTCAACACACATTTAGTAAACCAGAAAATAAAAGCCGCCAAGAGCAACTATGCTGGCGTTTTTGGGACTTAATTACAATTTACTGTAAACAATATAAAGAAGTAAAATTCTATGCTGAAAAATTGTCTATTACGCCATTTTACTTATCTAAGATTAGTCAAAGTTTCTTTAATGACCCGCCAAAAGTATTAATTGATAGGCAAGTTATTCTAGAAATAAAAGCATTATTAGAAGTTGGTAATCTGTCCATTAAGCAAATTGCTGATGAATTAAATTTTGAAGATACATCCTATTTATGCCGCTATTTTAAACGGCATACAGGAATGACATTAACGGGATTTAAAAAACGAGTTGCACAAAGAGAGCAGGGAAATAAATAACATTAGTATGGTTCAATTTTTGTTGAGTACTTTTTTATAAACTCAATAAAACAGCGCAGCCGTGGCGAAACAGCTTGGTTACGGTAATAAACTGCATTTATGGGCTGACGGATCTCAATGGTTTCTTTTGTTAACACTTGTACTAACTCCCCACTTGCGAAAGCGTCTTGCGTGACGAAATCAGCAGAACATAAAATTCCAGCACCTTGAATGGCAAGGTGAAATAAAACTTCACCGCTGGCGCCTGCAATATCGGGGGTAATTTTTAATAACTGTCCATCATGCGACGTAATAGGCCATGTATTTAAGGACTCTGGATGAGTAAAACCTAATAGGCAATGTTTTTTCAATTCATCAACGCTCTGTGGTACGCCATATTTTTTTAAATAGGAAGGACTAGCAACTAAACGTTTCTGGCTAAAGCCCAGTAAAGTAGCATTGAGCGATGAATCCTTGAGTGTGCCAATACGAAATGCAACATCAATTCGTTTTTCTAATAGATTAGTAATCCCTTCATAGTTATGGATTTCAAGTTCGATTTGCGGATAAAGTGCATAAAATTGTGGGATCAACGGGGCAATAACATGTGTAAGGAAGGGGGTTGATGCATCTATACGTAATTTACCTGAAGGAATAGCTTGCCGTATTGATAGCATATCTTCAGCTTCTTGAGCTAGTTCAACTATTTTTCGCGATTTCTGCAAAAATGCAGCACCTTCATCACTGAGTTTAATCGAACGAGTTGTTCGGTAGATTAACGTCGTATTTATTTTTTCTTCAAGCCTGAGTAATAAACGACTTACTGTCGATATCGTCATGTTTAATTGTTCTGCTGCTGCGGTGATAGAACCACAATCTACAACGCTAATAAAGGCTTGAAGCTCTTCAAAAGCTATTTTCATTATTGCATATCCGGCAAAAGTTATTTTCACCTTAACGCCTTTTTCATTGAGTATCAATGTGAAAAAATTCTGCTCATTAATAAAAATGTTAATAAATTATTTCAATAAGGTTTTTATATGAGAATTAACACGGCATTACTAGCATTAGCAATAGGGGCTTTTGCTATTGGAGCAACAGAGTTTTCGCCAATGGGAATGCTTCCTTATATTGCTGATAATATACAAGAAAGTATTCCATCTGTGGGTGTGATAGTGGTTATTTATGCCCTTGGTGTTATGGTTGGAGCTCCTATTATGACACTATTATTGGTAAAAAAGCGGCCTAAAGTAGCACTAGTATTTTTGATGTCGATCTTCACTGTTGGGAATGTATTATCGGCAATGTCACCTGATTTAGTGACGCTGTCACTTTCACGATTCGTGACGAGTTTGAATCATGGCGCATTTTTTGGATTAGGTGCAATTGTTGCGGCAAGTGTGGTTCCTCCGGGGAAACAAGCAAGTGCAATAGCGGCTATGTTTATGGGGCTAACAATAGCCAATATCGGAGGAGTACCTCTGATGACGAAATTAACACAAGTTGCGGGATGGCGGCAGGCATTTTATTTAATTTCAATTTTAGGCATTCTGACGATTATTAGTTTAATTTGGGCTTTACCAAGTAACCTAATGGGGACAAAAGTAAATGTAAAAAGTGAATTACGTATTTTACGTCGCCCTCAAGTCCTGTTAGGCATGTTATCTACTGTATTAGGTGCAAGTGCAATGTTCACGTTGTATACCTATATTACACCAATGTTAATGAGTTTTATCCAGGCTTCAGACCAAATGATCACGATGATGTTAGTGATTATTGGTGTAGGTTTTACTATTGGTAATTATATTGGTGGATTATTTGCAGATAAGTCGCTCTTTGGCACTTTAATAATATTTTTCATTATGTTGGCATTAAGTATGGCTATATTCCCATTTATTGCGGTAAATGCTTTTGGTGCGGGTGTAGGCCTAATGATATGGAGTATTTTTAGTTTTGGTATTGTACCACCAATTCAAATGTTAGTCATGAATGCAGCTACAGGGGCTCAAGCTTTAGCTTCCTCTGTTAATATTGGTGCCTTTAATCTAGGAAATGCTATAGGTGCAGCAATTGGCGGGATAGTTTTATCTTATGGTTATAGTTATTCAATGATTAGTTTCATGGGAGCAATAGTTGCTGTTTTAGGTATTTTGGTTATTCTGGTTTCTTTTCGCAAAAAATCCGATATTAAAGTAGAAGCTGAAATCGCATATGACTAATTTAATTACACTTATTCAACTGATGATTATTATAAAGTTACAGTTAAATAAATTAAAAGGATTATCGCACTAGATAAATACAATCTGAATTAAAAAGCAATGTTCGGAGTTTTTTGGTACTGAAATTTGCCATAATTAATGTAATTATCTAGCGGAGGGTGGCATGATGACAGCTAAAAATTTGTGGAAAACACCGGAACAGAGATGGCAAGCGGTAATTGAACGAAATAAAGCCGCAGATGGTCATTTTATTTACGGTGTAAAAACATCAGCTATTTATTGCCATCCTTCTGCGGCTGGGCGTTTACCAAATAGAAATAACGTTGAATTTTTCGATAGTGAACAGCAAGCGATTAGACAAGGCTATCGTGCTGGAAAACGTTTTCGAGCAGAAAATTCACGATTAGCCCAATTTTATCAAGAACAAATTGAAAAAGCTTGCCGTTATATTGAACTGCAGGAGCAAGCGGTGAGTCTGGCAAGTTTAGCTGATTATATTGGTATGAGCCGTTACCATTTACATCGTTTATTTAAAGCACAAACCGGGTTAACCCCAAAGGCATACGGGGATGCTTTTCGCCACAAAGCATTGCAACGGCAGCTCCAAGAAAAAAAACGAATAACTGACGCCATTTATGATGCGGGTTATCAATCAAATAGTCGCTTTTATGAAGTTTCATCTAAACGATTAGGTATGACACCAAGTGAATGGAAATCAGGTGGCGGTGGTAATAAAATTTATTTTGCTCTTGCGGTTTGCTCATTGGGGACACTACTCGTTGCACAAAGTCCGATAGGTGTTTGTGCTATTTTATTAGGGGATGACCCTGAGCAGTTATTGAATAATTTACAGGATAAATTCCCAAAAGCAGAGCTGATTGGAGGAGATGACGGTTTTGAACAACTGGTAGCTCAGATAGTGGGTTTTATCGAGGCACCTGAAATTGGTTTAAATTTACCATTAGACATTCAAGGTACTGCATTTCAACAGCGCGTCTGGCAAGCTTTACGAAATATTCCATTAGGAGAAACGGTAAGCTACAGAGATATTGCAGAGAAAATTGGCAAGCCTAGTGCAGTCAGAGCAGTAGCTAATGCCTGTGGTGCAAATATGTTAGCTGTCGCTATTCCGTGTCATCGAGTGGTTAGAAGTAATGGTGACCTTTCAGGCTATCGTTGGGGCATTGATCGAAAACAAGCGCTATTGCTAAAAGAAGCCCAGTATAAGGCAGATAATAGTTAATGATAGCTAAGAAAATCATGGGTGGCCATAGTTTTCATATCATTATGTCTAATAAATTACTTTAGCTAGAATATTTAAGATTAACAGCACCTATATTAATATATAATGGGTGCTGTATTAGTAAATACAATATGATATCTAAAACTAAAATATTATTTTTAGAAGTAGCTATTTTCATTTATTGATATGTGAAAAACCCATTACAAACCCATTAAAAACTATCCAGGTAATATGTTTTTTTATACGGTTGATAATAATGCTATATTTTTTGTCCTTTATATTTTTCACGTCTTTTTTCTCGAATAAAAGTATTTGCTTTCTTAAATATCCAAACAATAGGTTGTAATAAGATGAATTTAGGGTGTGGCTTTCCTCTTATGTTTTTTTCATATTCCATAAGTATTCCTAATAAAGTATGAATTTATATTTAGGATTACATGGAGAACATTTTTTAAAAAGTGACAGATTTGTTTTTTTGCAAAATACAGATCAAATTCAGTCATTTTTGTATTACATTATCCTTACGGGGAAAATGAGAAGGGTTTATAATGTGTTACTGTACAAACAAATAGCACAAGAACTACAGGAAAAAATTAAACAAGGTGAGTTTCTTAGCGGTGAAAAGATGCCGTCAGTGAGAGATATTGGGCGCACTCATCAAGTCAGTATCACAACTGCACAACTCGCGTACCGTGAACTGGAACGTTTACAACTGATTTATGCAGTACCCAAATCAGGGTATTTTGTGATACCAGAAAAAACAGAGGCTCTTTTGCCTAAAGTGGCAAATTATATTCAAAAACCCGTACAAGTTGCTCAATGGAATCCAACAATGGATTTTCTGCGTGTATCCGAGCGGCATGGTGTGACATCATTATCTTGTGCCGTCCCTAATATAGAAGATAAAAGTTTAGAGCCACTATGGCAAGAAATGACCATGGTTGCACGTCGTAAACTTTCCCTAACTCTGGAATATGATAGCTTGCAAGGGCTAGCGTCCTTAAGAGAACAAATTCATTTAATTTCCGATGATAGTCATCTGTTTACGCCTGATGATATTGTGACCACGACGAGTGGTCATCAATCATTATCAATCGCTTTGCAAGCGTGTACACAAGGTAATGATGTTATTGCAGTTGAATCGCCAACATTTCCAGGATTGTTACAAACGTTGTATGGCTTAGGTCGGAAAATTATTGAAATTCCTATTGACCCTGAAACTGGAATAGACCTCGATAGGCTAGAGGAAGCATTCGAACGCTGGGAAGTAAAAGCAGTTGTTGTGACGCCGAGTTGCAATAACCCAATGGGCTGTATCATGCCTGATAATAACAAACAACGTTTATTGAATATTGTTGAAAAATATCATGGAACAGTAATTGAAAATGATTGCCTCGCAGGGTTGGCGTATCAGTATCCAAGGCCTTCGACAATACAATCGCTAGATAACAATGGACATGTAATTTTATGTAGTTCTTTTTCAAAAACGGTTGCACCAGGTACTCGTACGGGGTGGATAATCCCCGGGAGATATAAAGAGAAAGTTCTGCATTTAAAATATTTATCTCACTGCTCTGGTGAGATTTTTATGCAGCAAGTTATGGCGAACTTCTTAAAGGAAGGGCATTATTTTTTGCATTTGCGCCGAATGAGACAGCATTATAGTGAACTACAATGCCAATATAAAGAGTTAGTTGAAACCCATTTTCCTGTTAATACTCGTATTTCGCGGCCACAAGGAGGATTTTCATTGTGGGTTGAACATCTACCGGTTGATAATCGTAAATTACTCGATATTCTACATCGTAATAAAGTCACTGTTCTAACCGGGGAACATTTCTCGACTGGTGGATGTTTCCTTAATCATTTACGAATAAACTACGCGCTTCCATTAATCGCAAGGCGACGCAATGCAATTAAAATATTAGGGGAAGCATTAAAAGTCACAAGTTTAAAATAATATAAAGCCCCTTATTCTGTAAATATGTCTAATGAATAAGGGGGCTATCAGTTGTTAAATAGCCGTTTTTGATTGGCTATTTTTAGAATAAAACAAGTAAATCAAATAGATAATAGTGAAGCTAGCTGTGTAACCCGTAAAAATCATCCAGAAAGTTTTCCAATCTACCACGCCATTGACCGTATTTAATTCGATAACCCAACCACATAATACAGCACCTAAAAAAGTACCAAAACCGTTAACTAATGTGGTGAATACACCTTGAGCTGTTGATCTAAATTCGGGAGCAATTTCTTTTTCCAAAAATAGCGCGCCAGCGATATTAAAGAAATCAAATGCGCAGCCGTATACAACCATGGACAAAAATAAAGCGATGGTACCAATTACAGTGAAATCACCATAGGCAAATAAACCTAATCGTAAAATCCACGCAATCATACTCATGAATAGGATGGTTTCAATTTTGAACTTTTTGAGTAGCAGAGGTAAAAGCAAAATGAAGATGATTTCAGAAAATTGCGATATTGATAAAAAGATAGTGGGATATTCAGAAAAAATAGAGCCTCTAGCTTCGGGCATTAATGCCATATCTTGTAAGAAGGGGACGCCAAAGGTATTGGTTATTTGTAAGACAGATCCCAATAGCATGGCAAAAAATAAGAATACCGCTACTCTTCCTTTTTTAAATAGTAAAATAATATTTTGGCAACTAAAGCTGGATTTTTCTCCTTTTTTCTCAATTTTACAGCTCTGCGTTGAAATAAAGAATACAGAAAAAATACTGAGCACAACCGATGCAATTGCGCCGACATATAATTGATAAAAACTCATTTCCAATTTTAATAAGCTAATTGTCCACATAGCGACAATAAAGCCTACAGTACCGTAAACTCGTATTTTGGGGAAATAGACATCAGAATCGAGTTTCTTGGCACTCAACATTTCAAAAACAATGCTATTACAAACAGAAATAGTTGGCATATAAAACATTAGATGAACTAATGTCATAATAAATAGCAGGGTTATTGAATGACTATGAGCCATAGCGATTAAAAATACAGCAGAAATAATATGTGATGCAACGTAAACAAGCTTTCGGTTATTAATTTTATCTGCAATAAATCCGATGATAATTGGCGAACATAAAGCTGAAATGCCTAATGTACTAAAAATCAGACCAATTTCACCGCCTTTGAAGTGCAATGTATTGAAGAGATAAGACGCGAAAGTAACTAGCCATGATCCCCAGATAAAAAATTGTAGAAATGAAACAAATTTCAACCGAGTCGTGATATTCATGTTTATACACCTTCCGTTAGCTTAAACATGCTTTAATTTAATTATTAAATAAACTGTTCTTTTCAATTCATTTAATAACCAAGTATGGAAGCATCTATCTTGTTATTGTTTGTGCATTATAAAATAGCTAGTGAGAGTTTTTTTTGATATGGAGGCGGATAATCATCGATTAATAGCTGGAGTTAGCCTATTTATATAGGAGATATTACGTATTCAAACACATAGAAATAATAAAATTAGCTATTAATTCTCGTTTCTGTATTCAAAATATCTGAACAATAGATAATATTTATTTAACTTTTTCATAAGTTAGTTGAATTTAATTAACGTTTAAGGTTTAATGGCTGTCTCTTCACGTTTGTCTTCCAGTTTACTGTCTCAGCTAATTATCTCAATATTTCCAGTCGTTAAACATCACTTGCTCCCTAGCAACTCATTACCAAAAAACTCCCTCATTTTCTTAAAAAAACGCTATAAACCTCAATCATAGCAATGATTGGGAAATTTAATGTATGTCAAAACGAGAATATTATGATCTCCACTCATTACTTACTGCTTTTATCTGCAGTAGCGGTATACCTTGTTGGCACCGCAGAATTCATGTTGTCGGCTATTATATCGCCGTTAGCAATTGTGTTTCATGTTCAGCCCGAACAGATTACTTGGCTGATATCGGCTTATGCTTTGGCCTATACCTTGGCTGCTCCTATTATTGGTTTCTTATCAGATAGAATTGACAGGCGTAAAATTGTGCTCACGGCTCTCTTGTTATTATCGCTCGACAGTTTAGCTATCATTTTTGCGCCTAATTTATTGATTGCTCTAGTTTTAAGGGGGCTCGGTGGATTGGCTTCTGCCGCACTTGTTCCCGTTATCTTTGCCCTTGTTGCTGATGTAATTAGTGAAAGTCAACAGGCTATAGCAATGGGGAGTATTATGATGGGAATGACAGTCGGTATTATTACAGGGCCTATCATTGCAGGGGTATTAGTTCAATATTTTGCTTGGTATGCTCCATTTGTATATACCGCAATAGGATGCTTATTGGTATTTATCATAGCGTTATTTACGCTACCGCACTCTCAAAAAACGATCGGAAGAAAATTATCTTTTAAAGCGATAAAGCACGTAGGTATTGTCAGATTCATATTAGCTAAAAGCATATGGAATGGCGTGTCGGTCTGTATGTTTTTGCTTGCAGGTGAAATATTAAGGCAACGATCCTACTTAGAAAGTGTGGAGGTCGGTAGCTTAATGGGATTATTTGGAATTGGGCTATTATGTGGTAATGGCTTAGTTACAAAAATTGAAAAAATTAAAGCATCAAATAATGCAAAACTCGTGGTTATTATTTTAATAATTATGGTTACGATTACCTTATTTCTCAGTGGGTGGCTTTCGTTAATTGGTTATGGATTATGCTTAACTGTTTTAGGGGGGATGTTGGGTCTAGCATCACCGATAAGTACAGCAATGTTAGCAAGAAAAAGCGCAGAGAATAAAGGTTTTATTTTGTCTATATCCGAAAGTGTTAACAACTTGATTTTATTATCTGCATTACCAATCTTTTCTTTACTCTTTGCAAAAAATTATCTTAACGTTTCTATAATCTTGACTATTGTATTATTGAGCTCGGCTATTGTTTTAGTTTTTCCTTCTAGAGAAAGGGCAAAGAAACTATAGATAGGGTATTTTCTCCACTGACAATAGTTTTTCGGTGGAGAAAATGCGAGGGGTCAGACAACTAATAATTGTTTTTTTCTTAGACGCATTCCATTTAACATGGATAGCCAGGCTAAAAATGTAATAAACATAAGAATAATGAAAATAAAATAGGGTGGAAGTTCAGTTAGTACAACTCCTGTTAACATCGGATTAAATGCACCACCAAGTAGCCCTAGAGATTGAGCCGAAAAATAACTGGCCTTCATTCCGTCAGGGGCAATACTATCAATTAACATATATTCTCCAGGGGCATAGATTAACTCACCTAGAGTGAAAATAAAGGCGCCAAGAGCCCAAAGGTATAAATTTTCATGAGAATACATAAAGGTTCCCAATCCTAAAATGAAAAATAGGCTACCTAATGTCATTAATTTTCTTAAATTATCTGGAGTGATCCGTTTGCCGACCGTATATTGCAAAGTTACAACGACAATTGCATTCACAGGTAAAATAACGCCAATAACTACTTGGGCAAAGTCGCTGTTAGCAACGGTAATGGCATACTGCGATATCCAAGTCGTAAAAGTACCGAAAACTAATGAGCCTAAGAAGGTGGATAAAATAAACCATGCTAGGACTTGATCTCTTAGCATAGCGACAGGGTTCCATTTACGGATCTGGCCTTCTTCTAAAGGTATTGGTTTTATGCTTTGCACAAACCTATGTATAAAGAATATAGGGAAAGCGGCAGAAATTGCAGCTAAATAGAATGGTAAGTTAATGCTATACATTAATAACCAAGTACCAATAGGTGGCCCAACGGTCCAACCTATATTAATGAATGTATAATTTAAGGAAAATATTTTTGCTTTTAATGCAACGGTAAGAGTATCTGCAAAATAGGCTTTTAGTACCGTTGAGAACACGGAATAAGAGCAATTTATTAGCGAAAAGAAAATAATGACGAGAATTGCATTATTAACGATAGGTATTGCAACAAACCCACAAATAAAGGCGATAACTGCAGATAACATGCAGCGTTTTTTGTCAACGCGGTCAGCTAACATACCAAAGCCCATGCTAAATAAAACACCGACCACCATAGCCATTGACATTGCGACACCGACAATATCAATAGCCATTTTATATTCGCGGGTTAAGTAAATAGCCATAAAGGGCAATGTTGCACCACGCCCAATAGTTAAGAGCAGTGACGATGCAAGTAATGCACTGTTTGATATATTAAATTTAGATAACATGGCTCACAACCTAACTTATTAATTGTTGTTATATATTTGTTTCAAACTATCTGTAAGCTATAAAATACCTAAATTTACAGTGGTGAGATATGGTGATTAATGCTCAAAATTGAAAACGATATTTTGCTGATGCTAATGTACCATTTTCAATTAAATATCTGGAAATATGAAACACCGACAACCTAATTGAATGTTATATGCTAGTGAGTAATTCTACACAATAAAGGAAAAACTTTATTACTCAATTAGGTCAAAAAAGACTCTATCCTTAAAAAATAGCTTTAAAGTTTTTGCTTTTTTGGCATATAAACTAGAAGCCGATTTCCTTTGTCTATATCAAAAGTCAACGAAGTATAGTCATAGTGCTGAGTGCAGTTTTGGTAACTTATTTCACGAATTCCCGTACAAGGTTGATAAATTTCATGTTTATTCCATAAGGTATTAAAGTAATCTGATTTTGAGCTTAAGGTATTAACCAGTTTTTGAATGTGAGGGTTGTTTTTCGTCCGAGCATAGTCGCGTCGGAAACTGGCTAACAATTGTTGTGTGACAAGAGGCCAATTAGGAAAACGAGTTTGGTAGCGTTCATCCATAAACAGCAAATAGAGAAAATTACAATAGTAGGGCTCTGCGCTTGAAAAATGGAAGTATTTATCAGCCAATGCGTTAAAAGCAAGTACATCCCAGTGTAAGTTGAGAACATAACAAAGATAGTCTGAAGGAAAGTCATTTATCATTCGAGTTATTGCGGCAGGAACATGATGTTCAGTCTGGCCAGTCGCTGTGGGTTCTCTATTTTGTGTAAGTAAATAAAGGTGCTGTCGTTCAGCGCTATTTAATAGTAGAGCCTTCGAAAGGTTATCCAAAAATTGGTTAGAAACGCCAATATCTCTACCTTGTTCTAGCCATGTATACCAAGTTAGGCCAACTCCAGCAAGAGCGGCGACTTCTTCACGCCGTAACCCCGAGGTTCTACGCCGAGTGCTTCTAGGTAAGCCGAGTTGTTCAGGTGAAACACTTTCACGTTTATTTTTAAGAAAATCAGCAAGTTCTGGACGAGTTCTTTGTCTATCTTTCATAGTCTATTGCTTTTAGTAATAGTATAAATGGTTAAATTGTATCAGGATAATTAAGCAATTATAGTCCTCGTTTCCTATATTGTCGAAATGAGAAACAGATGAACAAGCATCAAATTATTGCATTGGTGGTCTTATTACTAGCTGGTTTTGTGACAATTTTTGACTTATTTGTTGTTAATGTTGCAATTGTCAGTATTGAAAAATCATTAAATGCAAACTTAACGGAATTAACACTAATTATTGTTGGTTATGAACTAGCATTTGGTTTGTTATTAATAACAGGAGGGAGATTAGGAGACATATATGGAAAAAGAACATTGTATCGACTAGGTATGGTATTTTTTGTTATTTCATCTGCATTATGTGCGGTCGCTCCTACTGCGGGAATTCTAGTGCTCGCGCGTTGTATTCAAGGGTTATCTGCTGCTTTATTATTTCCACAAGTTTATTCCAGTATTCATGTGAATTTTGAAGGAGCACAAGCTAAAAAAGCGTTTGGTTATCTAGGTATGACATTAGGTCTTGCTGCCATCGCTGGGCAGGCTTTAGGGGGCTGGCTGATTACTATGAATGTTCTAGAATTGGGCTGGCGAATGATATTTTTAATTAATATCCCGATTGGTGCTGTAGCTATAGGGCTGTCCCATTACTTATATGAGGGGAAAAAACTGAGTGTTAATTTAGATTGGTATGGCGTTGTACTATCCAGTATAGGAATTGCTATGGTTCTGTTTCCTTTACTGATGTTGCCAATTTGGGGATGGACATGGCTCTGTAGTGGTTTATTACTCATGGGCAGTTTAATTCTGTTACTGTTTATTGTTTGGGAACGAAAGCTGGAACGCGCAAATAAAGTGCCATTATTGAGTATCCAGCTACTTTTTAATAAAGCTTATGTGGTTGGTCTATTTACCGTGTTATGTGTTTATGCGACATCATCTGCCTTTCCTTTATTAACATCCATACTATTACAACGTGGGTTTGGCTTAACGCCGTTAGACTCTGGATTGATCTTTGTGCCCGCAAGTATCGGCTTTGTACTATCTTCATTATTAACGCCCAAATGGATTAATTGTTTAGGGGATAAGGTTATTGTGGGCGGGGCAATTGGCTATGGTTTGAGCTATTTGCTATTCATTGGATTACTGTTCATTGTTACTCCAACAACCAATCTAAATATTATTACGCCGGCATTATTTCTTATTGGGTTTACCCAAGGAATGATTATGACCCCTATGTTGAACTTAATTTTATCACGGGTTAATTCAACATTTTCAGGAATGGCATCAGGCGTTATGGCGACATTACAACAAGTCGGGGCTGCTTTAGGGGCAACAGTGGCTTCTGTTATTATGCAATATAGCTTATTGGCTTCTTCATACGAAAATGCTTTTCTGCAGTTAAAAGCATCGGTGATTAATAGCCTGTATTTCAATATGGTTATGGCATCATGTGCAGGACTATTATTATGGTGCTTAGTTAATAATAACAAAAAATTAAAAGTGTAGGGGAAAGGAGCAGTATCAATTGCTCCTTTAATATCAGATTACAGTGCAGCCGTATATACGCGACGGCTAACCACTAGGTCAATATCTTGGTGCTCGCCTAATTTCACCATATCGTGTGCAGCCAAGCTGTTGATTAATGGTTCAATAACATCTTGAGTCAGCTGGTAGTCACTAAAACGTGTGCCTACTTGCATTTTTTCAAAGAATGCTCGAGTTAACTCGATAGATTTTAATGCTTTCTCTTGCTCTGAACCAGATGTAATTCCCCAAACTCGTTCAGCATATTGTGCTAACTTAGCTTGTTTCTGTGGTAATCTTTCGGCCAACATAGATGGCAGAACAATAGCGAGTGTTTGTGCATGATCCAAACCATACAGCACAGTGATTTCATGGCCTAACATATGTGTAGACCAGTCTTGTGGAACACCAACACCGATTAAACCATTTAAAGCCAACGTAGCCGTCCACATTAAATTGGCACGAATATCATAATCTTTTGGTGTCTCAAGAGCTTTAGGGCCAATTTCTATTAATGTTTTTAATAAACCTTCTGCAAATGCATCTTGAACGTAGGCATTCACTGGATAAGTTAAATATTGTTCAATAACATGAACGAAAGCGTCAACAACGCCATTACTGATTTGGCGAGTCGGTAAAGTATAGGTTTTTACTGGGTCAAGAATAGAGAATTGAGGAAATACATGGTCGCTCATAAAAGCAAGTTTAGAATGCAGTTCTTCACGAGTGATCACAGAACCTTTGTTCATTTCAGAACCTGTAGCAGGTAATGTTAATACTGTACCAAAAGGCAGCGCAGTTTTTATGGTCGCACCTCTGTTTGTGACTACTTCCCATTTATCGCCTGGATAATTTACCGCAGCAGCGACAAATTTAACGCCATCAATGACGGAACCGCCACCCACAGCTAGTAAAAAATCAAAGCCTTCTTTTTCAATTTTATCGACAGCTTTGATCAAGGTTTCATAGCGAGGATTAGCCTCAATCCCACCAAAATGGTCGAATGTTCGAGACCCTAAAGCTTGCTCAACTTCGCTTAAGGTTCCTGTTTTTCTTGCACTTTCACCGCCAAATAAAATAAGAACCTTAGCATTTTTAGGGACAACTCGGTCAAGTTCGCTGATTTTACCTTCACCAAAAATGATACGAGTGGGGTTATAAAATTCGAAATTGTTCATATATGGCCCTCGTAGAAAGTAGAAGTGAATCTAAATAATTACATGCATATAATTACAAGTAAACATAATACAACCTAAATGATTGCACATCATATCGATTTAATGGTTTATATTTCAATAGAGAAATTATCTTGATCATTGTTAATTGTAGTTAATCTTAATTGTTTTTTTTTATATTTTACTGATGTGGCAATCTTGTTAAGTTGAAGGTGGGCTTTAATTTGACATGGACAGAAAATTCAGATGATAAATATAAATGATAAGAAAATTAATTATAAAATAATTAATAAAGATTTGATATTTTTAACGGAACATATAGATGGTAGGCCATTAGTAGGGGAACAATCTTCTGAACTTAACAATATATCTAATTGGTTTAATCCTATAGATGAATTTACAAGGCTTAAAATTGCTCATCATTCAATGAGTAAGCCAACAAATGACTCTACACATGATTATCACGTTTTGATTCAAATAGGAGGTGATGACACTGCGGCTAAATCAACGGGTCGATTATTAGCGAAATTTCCTAATAATTCACTTGTAATACAGTTTGATATTGCAAATGAACAATGGAAGGTACTACATGGTGACTTAGAAACTAAAATTAAAGGGAAAATACGTTGGGCGGTTATTGGCCATGGGCAGTATAAAGGACGTAACCAGCAAAGTTATTTTGAAGGGTACCAAGCATACCAACTTATTGCAGGGCTGAAGTATCTTAAAAGTCATGTGTTAAAAGCATACCCACCGAGTAAGATTGTTTTAGCCGGCTGCCAATTAGGCCGTGGGGGCGTAAATGAAAATTTTGTTTTTAGGGCAAGTGTTGAATTAGCTAAACAGGGAATATACCTTCCAGTCGTGGGGTATAATAGGCCTATCGGTGTCACGAGTGACAGTAAAAAAATAACGTGGCCATATGATTTAACTGGAGAAAAGCAATCTACTAAAAATTGGCGGTTAGAAATTAATTTTAACCAAACTGACCAACAAGCCTATATTAATGGCAAGCATGCTAGTTTATATTTTATCGATGAATTAAGAAGTGGTGAGCTAGACGTTTGGCAGTTAATAAAAGATTACCACTCTACTGTAATGGATATTTTTAGGGATACAAATAA
Source organism: Providencia sp. PROV076 (assembly GCF_028483405.1). Lineage (NCBI taxonomy): Bacteria > Pseudomonadati > Pseudomonadota > Gammaproteobacteria > Enterobacterales > Morganellaceae > Providencia > Providencia sp. PROV076. The sequence goes on from NZ_JAMPRR010000019.1 coordinate 120,552, forward strand.
TGAGTATAAAATCGACATTGATTTGATTAAGAAAGTGGCTTTTAATCATGATAGCATACGCTATTTTTAAAAATAAATTAAACACGAAAGGCATTCTATTTAATAGTGATTTTAGACGTGAACTACTTCGTGAATATGAGAATGTTGGAATATTAGAAGCACCATTATGGTTAATGATCAATAAAGACGATGTGAATGTTAACTCGCAAAAAAAAAATGATAATGTCAAAATTATTATTCGAACAGGAAGGAGGATTGTAGGGAAAAAATATACGGAAGATCTACTGAAGGATTTCCCGAATAGCACACTGTTGTTTCAGTTAAATCCGAATACAATGGAGTTTTTCTTAGAGCATGGTGACATAGAGCAGTTACTCAAGGTACCCAAACAACAGTGGATATTAATAGATAATCTTCATCCTGAACCTGGTTATGTACAAAACTATGCTAACTCGTTAAATGTATTAAGATTAAGATATGGTTTTAAAATGCCAGAAAGTATTTCACTGTATTTAACCGATAAAAAATCATTATTAACTAAAGATGAGAAAATAAGTTTTTTTGATGATTTAAAAAGTAAACTAAAAACAAATGGAATATATTCAAAAGTCTTTTTAGAGAATAATTTTGAAACAAGACATAAAATAAGAGCATTACTTGAGGATATTAGCATAGGTAATTTGCTAATAGAAAATATTGATATAAGTAAAAACCTTTATTTAAAAGGACACTTTACATTCCAAGATGGGAGTATTGATAAAGATAAATTAAAAGTTGCAGCATATGACCCGATCATCAGCAAAAGAATTAACAAAATATGTGATGCTGAGAATGAAAACTATTTTTCCCAGATGTGGGATTCAATTTTTTCTGATGATGGCACTACTGGGATTAAGCAACAGGTTATTGAAGTAAAGGAAATTTTGGCATTTTTAAGTCACCAGCCTGAAAAAATAAATTACCTAAGTAAGCAGTCTATAAGCCGTTTGTCTGAGTTATTCCCAAGTGGACAAGGTTATAATCATGCAGAAGTTTTGAAATTAGTTCAAGACCCAATAAAGTTAAAAGAATATAATCAACATATTGAAGACTTTTTAATTATCTATATAGATATTGAAATGCCATTTGCAGATAAAAAATCATTAAGAAAAGAGTTTGAATTAATTATTGATTTAAATGAAAAAATAAAATCCAATTATGCAGCACTCTCTCAGTTATCATTTAAAGACGGGTTCGACATTACACTCAACAAATTACCAGTTGAGATACATTATTTTGAAGGACTCTATTTTTTACATCTTTTAAAATATAGTAATTTAACTAATGAACAACGTTTACAATTTAATGATAAATTAGAGGTTTTAACGAAACTAACACGTAAAAAAGAATTGGGTAATATTACCAGTAATGAGCTGAAATTACTTAATCGGTTTGATGAAATATATCAATTTAATTCTGATTTATTAGGCGCTGTTTCTAATGAAATAAACGAGCAATCTCACATAGTCTTATTTGAAAATATAGGGAACAATCAAATCATCACGTTTCAAAGTGATGAAGAAATATATACAATTACAAGCTACTCGTACAATGATAAGTACTTTCTGACTTTATCCGATACGACAGGTGTCGAGCTGATTATTAGTCATTCAGAATTTAGCCAAGCAAAGCAACACTTATTTAATATTTTCAATGAATATATTAACCAAGAAATAATCAAAGAGGATGGTACAGCGTCCACAAGAGGAAGTATTGCAGGATTTAAACATGAAGTAGGCGAAGCCCTGTTTGGCGAAGTGAAATCTATAAATACAAAGAGTGAAGCATACCAAAGTATGCAGAAAAATATAATGAGTGAGCTAGATGTCGTTTTCAGGTTATCAGAGATATCAGTGACTGATAACTCGGAAATTATTTTTGGCGAGCAGGTCACCTCATTGAAAACGCTTAGAGATATTGGGGCTACGATAGATAACGAGCCATTAGATTTTAAACATACTAAGCTCGCAAGCTGGGAGGATAATGTTAAATTTAATCCTGACAAATTAGTATTTCAGTTAGCCTTTTTAACTGGCAATGAAAAGGATATTAATTTAATTAAAATGCTTAATAAGAGCTTACAAGATGATCAAATAGCAAGACGAATTGATGGTAATTCAATGCTCCAACCAAGGGCCGTACTACAAGAACAATTCCAGATTATTCAGAAATTACAATTTGATGATTGGGCGAATATGGAGACAGCCATAGAAGATTTACGGCGTGTCGGTGCTAAATTACCAGTCTATGCCAGAATGGCTAATCATTTCGGACAAGGAATTGGTTCTACAGGAATATTTTTGACGATCAATTCTGTCTATCAGTTGATAGATGAATTAGATAATCCTAATTTATCAGAGAAAGAAAAGCGAGAAATACAGAGAAATCTTGATCTAGCCTGTGCAAATGCATTTTTTAATTATGGAGATATGGTCTTACAACCTATTTTACTTAAGCTAGCTTATAAACAAGCTGGCTCATTTAATGTGTCATCGAAAATTACGGCTCGTATTACAATTATATTTAACTTAATTGGAATGGGTCTAGATGTATATCAAGCTTGTGAAGCATTTGAACAGCTAGATAAAGTTACAAATGATAAAGATCGGCAAGATTTAATTGTGAATGGTTCATTGTCAATTGCCAACATCGCTGTGGGTGGTGTAACTATGATTGGTATAATCATTGGTTCATCTGCAATACCCGTTGTTGGTTTAATTGTTGCAGGTTCCTTATTAATTGGAGGGATGGTATATACAGGTATTCGCGCAGTAGAAAAAATTGAAGAGGAACTCGGTGAGTCTCTAGACTGGGATGAAAAAGCTAGAGAAGGTATTCGTGCCGCACTTGGTTTTCCCCTTTCAGACAATATATTAAATCGATTTAGTTATAAACAGCATTTAACTTACTTTAAAAATATAAATTGGCAACAAGATTTAGATACTTTTAAGTCATCATTTTTATATCAGGGGTTTGATGAACACTTGCAACTGGTTGGTAAACCGATCCTTGAGGAACATATAAAGTATTATATTTATTATAGAGATAATTCAAAAGCAATTGATAGTATAGAGTTTTCTGATTCGGATAATAGTGTATTTCTTCGTCATATTGATAGTGATGAAATCGGGCCTTACTATACTATCGAGCAAATTAATTTTATTCGGGAAAATTATTATTATGATCCTCAAGATAATCGCTGGGTAAAAAGCACTCAACCTCAAAGCATTAATGAACTGAATTTTAATTATCGTTTTAGGCTTGTGAATAAAAAGGCTCCTATCGATTATAAAGACATTGGTGAGGAGGTTGCCAACGATATTATTGTGCTTAACCCTGAATATGATAGTTCATTATTAAAAGAGTTCTTACATAAAAATAACTTGAGTACGTCTTATAGATTAAAAAAAAGGCAGTCAGTTGCTACACAATTAAGTTCTTTATCGGCATCAGAATTACGGTTATTTCAAGCCAGAAATAATTACACCAATATTACTCACCCAGATATTAGTAGCAATATTTCAGTGAATAGGCTAGGGAATGAATTTTTAAATCAACCTATTGATACTGCAAGGGAATTTTTGAGTGAGGACCCTAGGGTTATTTATGAAGGTATGCAAAATATTGGTTATCGATATGAAAAAGAAGCAAAGCAAAAAAACATTAGTTTTAACCCAGGAAATGGGACAGATATTATCGTTGGGAAAAAAAATTCAAGGAATTTGTTTAACATCAATACAGGGCATAAATTTCTAGTCGGAGGAGAAATGGATGACATTACAAACTTGTCCTTGTTATTTAAGTATGATGTTCAAGAAAACAAAGATATTTATTTTGATGGTAACGGCGGCAGTAATGGCATAATTATTAAAGATATTCCATCTAAGTGTAAAATTGATATCAATTTGAGCAATGAGACATCAGAAGTAGCGTTAATAAATCATGGCGTTAAGCGGATACATCTACGTAATGTTCATGATGTGATGCTAATTGGGGATAGAACTACGAAAGCAGAACTATTAGGCAATAAAGAACCCAACACATTGGATGCTGGGGCAACAATTGCCTTTATTCAAGGTCTGGAGGGAGATGACCAGTTAATATTTGAATCTGGAATAGTTAATGGTGGCGAAGGGGATGATAGTTATTTTCTACGTCGTGTTGATTGGTACAATGAGCAAGATGAATTAAATAATAACTTATTAGAGCTATCTGCTGTAATTATTGAAAATACCCAAAGCCAAAGCAGAGTAAACTTAGGGTATACATTAAACGAAATCAAGGGGGTGTGTATCTCTGGTAATGACCTCATCTTAGCTATTGAAATGAAATTAGCGGAGTCAGAAACCAAAAAATTAATATTGAATGTTACTTTAAAAAACATGTATAAACGCCATAGTAATGGTAGAGAGATTGTTCATCGCTATCAATTACATACACGGGACGGGTTTGTATTAAATACTAAATTAAATGATTTAGACTCAAGTGCTTCACATATTATCAGTGAAAATATTTTCAACATTACTTATCAAAAGGGCGTTGCTACTACAATGAGTATTGATGAGAGTGAAAAAACGATTTCAGTTGATAATAAAATACACCATCAACCCCTATGGGGAGATTTTAAATTTCATGGGTTAGTAAGTAAGCTAGAATATGAGGGAAGCAGTAGTGGTGACTATCTATTAATGGTAAGTAGAAACAGCCATGTTATGATTACTAAAGGGAAAGATATTTATCAGGTTAGCCCAGATCAAATTTTTAAAGGTAAAATAACGTTTGATTTTTTAAATATTAAACCAGAAATGAAAGATGATTTTGATGTGCTAATTTTGTTACCTTATGAGAATGGGTTTAATATTAAGGCATTAGGGACATCAATATTTTTATATGATAAGTTCAGTAATGAAAAACTTGAAATTAATCTTATTAATTTATCATATCCAATGAGTAAAGACATTTACATTAAAGATGGTCATGGAAGTCTATTTAAAATAAAAGTGGGGCAAGAGTTTCATGATGTAGAGGCCGTTGAATGTTTGGAGTTACCCACGGAAAGGGATGATTATATGAAAATCCCTAAGGGATATAATTCCCGCTATCCTATTTTAGATACAAACAATGGTGATGACCTCATTGAAGATAATAGCATGACAGGAAATATCATAAATTCAGGAGATGGTAATGATATTGTGATTGCCAATGGAGGGGCGAATGTTTTGTATGGGGGAAACGGTAATGATTATGTATATGGTGGTGAAAAGAGCGATCTGATTCTATCTGATTTAGGTAATGATAAACTTGATGGACAAGGAGGTGGGGATCATTATTTAATCGATGGAAGTAAAGGCCTCGGTAATACAGAGATAGTAGACCAAGTTGGATTTAATCGTATTCATTTATTTAACTTTAGAACAGAGTATAAGGTCATAAATCAACGAGAAGAGACTTACCATCTTTATACATCGGAATCTAATTTGCGGACAGTCAAAGTAAAAATCCCCCAAGATAATAAAAATAACAATAATCAAGTTTATCACCACCAGCGATTACCCTCACATATGCCAATCCATATTCATAATGATGGCATGGCTCATTTAGTTCGCTACCTTGCTGAACAGCGCCAATATAAAACAGAATTAGCGCCCGAGCAGATTTGGCACCCTATGGATGAATTTAAACATTTTTCTAACGAGCTAAGTTTTTCATCAATTATTGATACAGAGGCAAAGAATATACATATTAGTGAGAATGCACCATTTAGGCGTTTGTTTATTCGGACAAGTGGTTCAGAGCAAAAAATTTGGGATAGAAGTGGAGTTGGACGAGTATTTAAAGGGCAAGCAGTCACAGGAGCTATTTCAATACCAGATGGTATTGAGGGGAATAATGTTCTTTATGCGTCAACAAGTGATACCAATTTATATGGTGGTGAAGGCAATGATGTTTTCATCTCCAATGGTTCAAATGGGTTGTTGACAGATGCCAGTGGGAAAAATAGCTTTATTATTAATGGTGAAATTGTCGGTTGGAATTCGCTGTATAGCTTTGGCGGTGAAAACACGATTTACCTCATTAATTTTAATAAGGACGTCACTCGAGAAGAACCTGATCACCGGAGTAATGCAACTCGATATATTTATACTTCAGAGCAGGGACGCAGTGTGAAAATATTTCAGTATCCGAATACGATAGCGCCTACTGTTGTTCATGTGCAATCTTTAGAGGGGTTAGATGCGCATTCAACCCAACAAAAATTGGATCATCTAGTGGAGTCGTTAGCTGCATTGCGTTTACAAGATGAAGAAAACGGTATTGGTATGCAGGATATTGAACATTTACAGGTGGATTGGGCCCCTGTTAACCTTGTGGATAATTACATGAAAAAAGTAAGTTAGAGAGGCGAGGTAAACCACAAAACTTAAAAATATAGGGAGTTTTGTGGTTTTTAAGTCATTATTTAGCCCAAATCATCTTTATCTACAAAGTGTTGTACTAAAATAGTTTTAAAATTGATGCTAGAATTTAACGATTAAATGTAGCAAGTTATTTAAAATATATTATTTTTTGTTGTAACGGGAGAGTATATAGCAATGAGACGTTTTATTAGTTTAGAGCTGCCTCCTGAACCCATAATTAATGGCCAGTGCGTAAGGAAACGCCTGAAAAATAGCATCTGTGATAATTGTGCCACCAGTTGTCCCGTCGGTGCGGTATCGTTTAGCCATATGAATGCAGAAATTAATAATGAACTGTGTTTCCAATGCGGTAATTGTTTATTTGCTTGCCCTGTAGATGCTATTGAAAATATCAACCCTCATGAGCGTAGTTATCAAGGGGAGTTTCTGATAGTAAACCATGACGAGCCTATTGCGAATGCGGATGAACTGATTGTTTGGCACCGGCAATATGGTATTCGTGGGATGCAAATTGCTGAACCGTGGGTTGATAAATGGTTGCCAACGATAGCGGCATTAAACTTAAAACTCAAAGCGTTACAAGAACCTATTTGGCAATTGCGTATTGTTCAGCCGGAACAAGTTGATAGCGGCCGCCGTATGATGCTATTTCGTCAAAAATTAGATTCGAAACCTTTGGATAAGGGGCAGGTAAAAACTGGGCTTAATGCGAGAAAGCAATTTTACCCTGAAGATAGCTGGTTTAAAGTCGAGCTAGACACGGAAAAATGCATTCTTTGTGGTGCTTGTGCCAAAATGTGTGATGAACATGCGATAGAAATTGAAAATAACCAATTTTTGATAGATGAAAAACGTTGTACGGGTTGCATGAGCTGCCAAGTCGTTTGTTTTCTTAAATCTATTCATGTACAAACCTATACAGCTAAAAATAACGTGCCAAAAATTTTCCATTATTATGATGCGCAGTGCCATACTTGCCACTTACCCTTTTCTTCTTGGGAAGAAAATACCCATATTTGCCCAATTTGTGCACAGCATAAGAAACAAGGGTGGCTATAATGGTGACTAAGGCTCATTTTTAGAGCCTTATCATGCTAACCTATTAATTTAAATGATTAATTACCAGTTTTGCGATTAGTGGATTAATCATTGGTGGCGTTTCGTGGCCCATACCTTCAATAACTTCCAATTTTGCGTTAGGAATATTGTCAGCAATATCTTGCCCTGCGGCTAAAGGGAAGAGCGGGTCGATTGAACCATGAATAACCAACGTTGGTACGTTAATTTGCTGAATATAAGGACGCAGATCTCCGGTAACGGCAACCGCAACAATTTGGCGTTTAGTGCCTTCGGGTGAATGATTACGTGCGAGCGATTGCAGTATATATTCACGGTAATAACTTTCATCAAATGGACCGAATGTTGAGCTGATCCGGCGATAAAATGCGAGTTGTCCTGATAAATATCCTTCTAAATCCTCTTTTGGGTTAGCACTTGGGCTCATCAACATTTGCATTACATCGGGAGCACTTTGTGGCAGCGCTGGGTTCCCTGTTGATGACATGATTGTGCAAAGAGAGAGTGTACGTTCAGGGAATTTCGCTGCTACTATTTGCGCTATCATTCCGCCCATAGAACGTCCAATAAAGTGAGCTTTACCAATAGATAATGTATCCAATAGATGGATAATATCCTCAGCCATCTCGAATAAAGTATAAGGAATAGTGAAAGGCTCACCTTTTTGCATTTTTTCAACCAATTCCCCTAAATTAATAGATGGAAACTCATTGATATGATGAGATAAACCCGCATCACGGTTATCTATACGTAAGAGATAAAAACCGGCATCTGCAATCTCCTGACAAAAATCGGAGGTCCAGCTAATGTTATGGCCACCTAAACCAGGAATAAGGACAATTGCAGGGTTATCTGGTGTTCCAAATGAGTCATAAAAAAGTGGAGCTGAATTAGTTTTGGTCATTTTTCTTCCGGGATCGTTATTAATGAATAGTGCTATTTATATGCCGTAGTTTCGTTGTAATTGCGAGCCATAAAAATTGGTAATGATTACCTTTGATATAATTGAAATATACCATGGCAACGCAATATAAGTCTGTTTTTCAGCCAATTCCGTAAAGCAATTAAAAATCATTGAGATATGATAAGTAGTAAGCAAATCGTTTGCTTGAGTAGAATAATTATTAATATATTTTTAGGTTTTATATGATTTACTTTATTTCAGATACCCATTTTTGTCATTCGAACATTATTAACCTATGTGATCGCCCATTTAAAAGCACCAGTCACATGAATGATACATTAATTCATAACTGGAATGCGTATGTTACTGATCATGATGAGATTTACATACTCGGTGATTTTTTATACAAGGGCAATGGTGCGGATGCCAATAAAATATTACGCCGTTTAGCAGGGAAAAAATATTTGATCCGCGGCAACCATGATAAATTTTTAGACGACCCCGAATTTGACCAATCGTTATTTGAATGGGTTAAAAGCTATCATGAGTTGGAATATCAAAAACAAAAATTAGTGTTATTCCATTACCCAATACTAGAATGGCAAGGTTTCTTCCGTGACGCGATTCACTTATATGGACATGTTCATAATTCAGGTAAAGACCCCGAGCAGTTTAAGCGTTTAGCGGTATTAGGGCCCCGGGCTATTAATGTTGGTGTGGATGTGAATAATTTTTTCCCTATTAGTATTAAACAGATATTAAAAAAGGCAAATAGTTAACTTTCTTTTTTTGCATACAAATAAACTGAAGCTCTTGATACGCCTAAGTGTTGTGCCACTGTTTCCATAGATTTTTTGATATCTAACAGGCCTTCATTGCGCAGCACTTCAATTAAGTTTTTTCTTTCGTCTGCTTTCAATGTCCGAGGTGTCGCTGCTAAGGTTGCTGCATATTGGTCGATACGCATGCGAATGGCTTCCGCACCATTAGGCTCAATATGCTCTTTTATTGGGCTATTTCCCACATCTATAAACTGCGACAGCATACTTTGCATGCCTCTAAACAACGTCATATCCAGATTTAAACACAATGCTGCGATATATTGCCCTGACTCATCTTTAATGCCAATCGACGTACTTTTTACAGGGCGCCCATCAGAAAATTGGTTGGTATAATTGGCGATGATGTTCGGAAAATCTGCAGATTCAATTCTTGCATGACCGAGTTCAGTAGTCGGTTCACCAACTTGGCGACCAGATAAGTTATTATGAATCGAAAGGATTGAGTGTTCTGGGTTTTTAAGGTCGTGTACAACGACTTCACAAAAAGGCGCAAATGTTTCACTAAGGCCTTTTGCAATAATTTCAACTTGAGCCAGTAATGAATTATCTTTTTGATCTGACATGTCATTTCCCTTCATCTATCAAGCGGTAATAGTTAATTTTAACCTATTTTCAGTGTTGCTAATAGATGAAGGGCGGTGAACATTATGAAACCCATTCTCTATGATACTAATTGTGCAAAGTGCTGAATATCGACATTGCCTCCACTGACAATGATCCCCACACGCTTACCTTGAAACAACTCTTTGTGGGCAAGGGCGGCAGCATAGGACAAGCAACCTGTTGGCTCCACGATAATTTTCATTCGTTCAGCATAAAACTTCATGCGGTCAATAAGTTGTTCATCAGTTACAGTGAAAATATCATCAACCTTATTTTTGATAACTGCAAAGGTGTAGTTACCTAGATGTTGGGTTTGCGCACCGTCTGCGATGGTTTTCGGCGTATCAATGTGCACAATTTCCCCTCGACGAAATGATTGTTGTGCATCATTGCCCGCTAAAGGTTCTACCCCATAAATTTGGCAATTAGGGGATAACTCTCTGGTTGCAATGGCACACCCAGAAAGTAAGCCTCCGCCACCTAAGCATACAAACAGGGCATCTAATTCACCCACTTCTTCAATCAGCTCTTTTGCTGCTGTGCCTTGGCCAGCGATGATATCAGGGTGGTCATAAGGAGGAATAATCGTTAACCCTTGTTCCGTTGCGAGTTGTTGGCAAAGTACTTCTCTGTCTTCTTTGTAGCGATCAAAACGGATAACGGTAGCACCGTAACCTTGCGTAGCGGCAACTTTCACGGCAGGTGCATCATTAGGCATTAGAATGGTGGCTGGAATGTGCAGAAGTTGTGCTGCTAAAGCGATGCCTTGCGCATGGTTACCAGAAGAAAATGCAATAACACCGGCTTTTTTCTGCTCAGGGCTTAATAAACTTAACGCATTAAAGGCCCCACGAAATTTAAAAGCCCCCATGCGTTGGAAGTTTTCGCATTTAAAAAACAGCTCACCACCAAATTCTTTATTTGCGGTTGTTGAAGTAAGAACAGGGGTTTTATGCGCAAAACCCGCAATACGTTGTGCTGCTGCTTTCACATCTTGATAAGTCGGTAGTATTAATTCTGACATGATATAACCCCAATGAATAATAAGTCGTTAAACAGAAACTGCAATCGCTTCAATTTCTAAGGCTGCGCCAAAATGAAGTTCAGAAACGCCTGCAACAGCACGGGCTGGGCGGTGCTCTCCTATCCACTTAGCATATATCTGGTTGAATAACGGCCAGTTTTCCATATTTGCTATATAAACTCGGACTTGAACCAAATGCGTTTTATCGCAATTAACGGAACTTAAGCATGCTTGTAAATTAGCAAGTACAAGGGAGGCTTGTTCTTGGAATGACGCGTTCGTAATGGCATTACCGAGTTTATCAACGGGCAATTGCCCTGAGATAAAAACCAGTCCATTTGCAGTAACGCAGTGTGAATAATGCCCTTTTGGGGCAATGAGTGTTGGTGCATTGACACATTCAATATTCACACTCTCAATAAGTTGACTCATATCGACCTCTCGATAAAAAACCATTAACTGGATTTTTAGTCTAATCCTAGACTATCTGTTTAGTCAATGCTTTTTTAGAGAATAAATTTGGTGTAAATAGCAACAAATTGTTATTGGAGTGTCCATCAACATGGCAAAAAGAAAAATATAAATATAAGCGAGTTAATCAAATGATTTATTGGGGAAAAGGTAATTATTAAGCGTAAATTCATCACTATATTCCTATAGGCAGAATTTAAAGTGGCAAGGCGGACTAGGTGATATATCCTAATTGAAAATGATTAAGAATAATCAAATTGTGACGATATCATTTAAATGATAAGAAGTTGTTATATAAATACTTTTAGGGATATCAGATGGCAAAGTTCACATTTAATCTTCTTTCAATTTTTGGGAAAAAAGAATTACCCGTTGCAGAACAATATTTACAAGAAGCGCTTTTGCCTTTGTCAGTACTAGATGAAGCATTGCCTAAAACTGTTTTAGAGTATGTGTTAGATGGAAAATCGCCAGAAGTATTGGTTCAATTAAGCCAATTGGATAACGAAAAAGCCGTTATTTTACTCGATAAACCCGGTACCGTAGATTGGTGGTGGGGAGGAAATAGCTTTAACTCGAGTCAATATAATAAATTAATTCGCCAAGGGGCAAATGCAAGACATAAGTTATATTCAAAAGTGGGTGATGGGATTACTTCGTCGCAAATCGCTCGTTTTGCAAAAGTTTTAGCTGCAGCATGTCAAGATATTAATATCAAAGTATTAACGCCTGAATTACCGTCATGGGTGAGTTATTTAATGGGCGATGCCTTTGCAAAAACCTATGATAATTCGCGGGATACCAAGTTAGAACATCGAAAACATTGGCATTTTGACTTACTAACGGAAATTATCGAACAAGAGACAGATAAACCGGCTAACACCATTTTATATATCATTTTCGATCGGCACCATTTATCCGATTACCATTATGATAACTTAAGTCGGCTCTTTGCTATCCCTGGTTTCAAAGCGTATTTAACTGCAGAGCAAGCGTTTATTAAGCAGACATTAGTGAATCATTTATCTGCTGCTGGGCAAATTCAATTAATCAATACGTTGAAGAAAGACGTTGACCTTTATACGCTTTTTGCTGACGTATTAGTTTCTTTTGCCACCAGCTCGTTAAAGACTGTGCGTGCAGCTGCGGAACCTACAATGGCAATTTTACCTGCACAATCGGTCACGCAACATTTAACCCAAATTTTAACAGAAGGGACGCCCAAACAGCGTACTCAAGCCGCAGATTTATTTGCTCGAATAGGTGAACATCGAGAGATATTAGAAGCTGCATTAACAACAGAAACGAATAAAACCGTCCTGAAAAGTATTGAAAGTGCGATTTCGAGATTTTCAGTGATGGATACAGCTAGCCAGGTTGAAGAAGCCGAGTTACCTGAATTCGTTGAATTAGAAGATACACCGCTGCCTGAAAGTGCAAAAGATATTTTAGTTAATAATTTCAATGAAATGCTGCAAAAAGCAAAAGAAAATGCAGAAAATGAAATTGAAGAAAATAAACAACAGAAGCACAGCTACAATTGGGCACAACGCCATTACAAAGAATTCCAAAAGCTTAATGCACAAGCTTGTTGCAAAGTGATTGATAAACTAAATTCAGGTAAGGAAATTATTACTGACCATGAATATAGCGTGGTGAAATTTAAAGAACGTATTACTAACTTGCCTGAATTTACGTTATTCCATGCATTACGTCTGATCAGCCATAACCGCACAAATGAAGAGCATCTATCCCATTACCATCTTACTCGAGAAGTTCCACCAAGAATTCTTGGGCAAATTGAATTGCGCCAATTAGAAAAAACGTTAACACAATGCCATTTTAATAATGCAACACGGTTAATTGCAGACCTTTGCTTACGCTCATATGCCAATGGGTTAGCCATTTTTAATCAGCCAGCACAAGTTTGGCCGTTTTTTATTCAACACCCAGATTTTATTGCAGAAGCATTGGGTTTAATTCCTCAACAAGAAAAGCAACGTCATTACCAAGAATATGATGCGGCGAGTGGAATTGATGTACTTGCCATGCTGCCGACCATTCCCGCGCGATTCATTCCGCGTATTATGGAGTTGGCTCTTGGGGAAAATAAAACTCATCGTCTGAGTGCGCAGAAACTACTAGAGACATTACCGAATATTCACCTTAATGCGGCTGAGGGGTTAGATTCAGGTAAGCAAGAAATTCGTGTTACCGCAATTGAATGGTTGGCACGATTAAAAAGCCCTGATTCATTGAAACCACTTTATGCATTGTTAAAGAAAGAAAAACGCGAAGTGGTGCGGGCTGCCTTATTAACCGCTCTGGAACAATTTGGGGAAGATATTTCCGGTTACCTTGCGCCTAAAGTGTTATTAACAGAAGCGCAAAAAGGGCTAAAAGCGAAAGCGCCTGCCAGTATGGCGTGGTTTAACTTAGATACGTTGCCCGCATTAACTTGGCAAAATAATAAACCCGTAGAAGCCGATATTATTCGCTGGTGGGTGATCTTGGCCGTTAAATTAAAAATGCCAGCAGGTAATGGGTTATTGCAACGTTATATTGGCTTACTTTCAGTCGATAGCCAAAAGAAACTCGGCAGTTTTATTTTAAATAGTTTTATCGGGCAGGACATTGCTGGGCCGTCATTAGAAATGGCAATGGCGGAAGCAGAACGCGATGCGCCAAAGCGCTTAGCTAATTATCAAGATTGGGTGAAACGTTGGCCTGAATATTATAGCCAATATGAAAACTACACGTTAGAGCAGACGTTTAATGAGATAAAAAATGAAGTACTGCGCCGTTATTTAGGTTCCGCTATTAGTGATAAAGGGATGTTTTAGCACTGATTTGTGGTATTGAAGGGCACCTTGCCGTGACTACATTGCGTAATTATATGCGTGACCACTACCAACGGCGTGCACAAATTGAAGCTATGATTGATGCGGTGGCGACAAGCAATGACCCACTCATCATTCAATTATTATTGTCACTTTCTCGCCGTTATCGTACCGCGTCAGTTCAAGAAAAAGCGTGCGGATTGGTTGCTCAGATTGCCGAGCGTAATGGTTGGAGCGCAGATGAACTTGCGGATAGAACAATACCAACAGCGGGAATGGATGAAACCGGTATTTTGGCACTTGAATACGGTGACCGCACGTTTACTGCGAAACTGGATGCACAGCAAAAATTAGTTTTGTTTAATCCAGAAGGTAAAGAAATCAAAGCATTACCTGCTACACGCAAAACAGACAATGAAGAGTTGGCTAAAGAGTCTAAAAAGTTATTCACTGCGAGTAAAAAAGAGCTCAAACAAGTGATTGAACTACAAACCGCACGTTTGTATGAAGCGATGTGTGCGGAGCGCCTTTGGACAACCGCAGACTGGCAGGAATATATTCAAGCACACCCGGTGATGCGTGGCCTTATTGAAAAACTAGTTTGGATAGAAACCAAAGACAACAATATTCTGAATGTATTTCGTCCATCGGACGATGGCAGTTTATTAAATTTAGATGATGATGAAGTCACTCTATCTACTGATTCTTATATCAAATTAGCCCATGCGGCATTGGTCAGTGAAGATGAACGGAAAGCCTGGATAGCACACTTTAAAGATTACAAAGTGAAATTTTTATTCTCGCAAATGGAGCATAAAATCCCTGATTTGGATCTGAAATTAACCGAAATTGAAGACCGCAAAGGGTGGCTAACCGATACCTACACCTTGCGTGGCGTCTTGACAAAAATGGGTTACCAGCGCGGGCAGGCGGAAGATGGTGGGAGCTTTACCCACTATGCAAAACATTTCGCCAGTTTAGGTTTTTATGTCTATATCGAATTTAGTGGCAGTTATGTGCCAGAGGAAAATATCCCAGCCGTTTTGTATTCATTAAGCTTTGAGAAATCACAACAAAGCTCATGGAACCGCAGCTATATCGAGTTAAAAGATATCCCGCCTATTTTGTTAGCTGAAAGCTATGCGGATTATTTAAAAGTTGCGGATGCGTGTGCAGGTTTTGATCCTGAGTGGGAAAAGAAAACACCTTGGTAAGCGGGTTTAACGTAGGATTTTGGAATGACTAAAAATAAAACAACACAAGGGAATGTTCTGCGTGAAAGCGCAGAAGTTCGTTTTGCCGATGAATTGGCACGTTTAACCGAAGCAGATAAACAGAACCCGAAACCACAAGGGTGGTTGCGATCGCCTCGTGCCGTTAGGCAATTTATCTTAGGTGATGGATCACTCAATATTTCTGCAAAATTTTTCGGTGATGATGCTTTAGTTGACCGCGCAATTGTGACGTTATTAGGAAAACAAGGACTAATGTTAGTGGGGGAACCCGGAACAGCGAAATCCATGTTATCGGAGTTATTAGCTGCTGCAATTAGTGGTGACTCAGGTTTAACCATTCAAGGAACCGCAGGTACAACTGAAGATCATATTAAATATTCGTGGAACTATGCTTTGCTACTAGCAGAAGGCCCGACGGAAAAGGCTCTGGTGAGTTCACCGTTATACCAAGGCATGCAAGAAGGTAAAATCGTTCGTTTTGAAGAGATAACCCGCTGCCCACCTGAAATTCAAGATGTGCTGGTCAGTTTAATGTCAGAAAAGCAAATGATGATCCCGGAAATGAAAGACAATGCACGGATCAGCGCGAAGCAAGGTTTTAATTTGATTGGTACAGCGAACTTGCGTGATCGCGGTGTTCATGAAATGTCATCAGCACTAAAACGCCGATTTAATTTTGAAACTGTGCGGCCAATCCAGGACCCCGCCTTTGAAATTGAACTGATTAATAAGCAATTAACCACAGAGTTAGCCGACCTCAACGGCCTAGTGACTATCCCTAGCAACGTTATTGAACTGTTAGTCACCACCTTTCAAGAGTTGCGTTCAGGGAATACCAAAGATGGGGGCAATATTAAAACCCCAGATGCGGTGATGTCGACAGCTGAGGCCGTGAATATTGCTTATGCATGTGCGCTTGAAGCCCATTACTTAGGCGATGGTACGCTCAATGCAGGGGCCGTTGCACGGCAGCTTATTGGTGTGGTGTTAAAAGATAACCCTGATGATATCAAACGGATGCGTTATTACATTGATAATGTCGCGAGAGAAAGGGCAAAACACAGCCAAGAGTGGAAAGCCTTTTTTGATGCATCAAGGGCATTTTGGCAATAAATTTTTTATCACAATGGCAGAGCCGTGAGGGCTCTGCTAATTCGTCTTCATGATAACTAAATCAGCAAAAGGCCATTTAAGGCGAATAACCCTTAGGGAAACAGCGGTGAGCTTGCTATCGATACCTTTACCAGAACGCATTGAAAAAGCATTACAAGATAGGCGACAACTTGAGTCAGTGGGTATTTATTTTGCGCCAATTCGTCATCATAGCCCTGCGTGTGCATACAGCACACTGTCTTTGATTGAGCACATAAAACCCGATTACGTTTTAATTGAAGGGCCTGATAGTTTTAATGGGCTACTGACCAGTTTGCTACATCATGATACTCAGCCACCTGTCGCTATTATGGCGCAAACAGAGTTAAAAACCACACAGGAGGATGATAAAAGTGACGCCGTCACTCGCTCTGCCTATTTTCCTTTTTGTGAATATTCTCCGGAATGGCAAGCTTTGCACATAGGCCAGCAATACCAAGCCCAATTACGTTTTATTGATTTACCATGGACAGCACAAGTTAATGAAGATGAAGCCAATGATCTGCAATCTCAAAGTTTGCAGAAAGAGCGCTACTTAGCACATAGCTTGTTTATTAGCCAGCTTGCGAAAAAAAGTGGTTGCCGTGACCATGATGAATTATGGGAACAGATTTTTGAATTACGAGCAATTGAACAGCTCGCAGATTGGCCAGCCTTTTTTATGGATAGCTTTATCTGGTGTGCTCTGGCACGACTTGATTATGAACCCCAAGTCCTTGAGTCAGAAGGTTCCATACAGCGTGAGCAATATATGCAGTCGCATATCCAAACCATTAAAGCCCAACATCCGGAAGCTAAAATTGTCGTGGTAACGGGGGGATTCCATACCCTTGCGCTACTTGAAGGGTTGGAAGAAGTGCGCAAACAGCAGTTTAAGCTTTCTGCGGCACAACAAAAAGCGTTTACCCAACAGCAAAAACTGGGCGAACAAGACAAGGCTTGGTTTATTCGCTATAGCTATGACAAACTCGATGCATTGAATGGCTATGCATCAGGGATGCCTTCCCCCGCATTTTACCAGCAGTCGTGGTTGTCATTATTAGAGCAACGCCAAGCCCAGATGGCAGGCGACAATCAACCTACACAAGCTTATCGAAATCGTTTAGGTGTTGCCTATCTGTCTAAAGTTGCGCATGTCTTACGTGAAAAGCAATTTGAAGCCGCTCCTGGCTTTCTATCGGTTAAATTGGCCGCAGAGCAAAGCATTCGTCTTGCCGCCTTTCGTGGGCATGCAGGCCCTGGGCGCTATGATCTGTTAGATGGGTTACAAAGTGTTTTTATCAAAGGTAGCTTAGATGAAAGCCAAATTGAGCTTTGGCAGGAAATAAAAACCTGTTTCTCTGGCTTTTTACTCGGGAAAATCCCCAAAGGGACAGCAACGCCTCCGCTGGTCACTGAAACTTATGAAATCGCAAAAAGTTTTCGTTTCAAACTTGATGACACCTTAAGTAAGGTGAGTCGCTTAGATGTCTATCGTAGTCAACAACATCGTGCGCGTAGCCGATTCCTGCATTTATTAGCATTTCTCGATATCCATTTTGCTAAGCATCTATCTGGGCCAAACTTTTTTTCTGGTAACCAAATGGATTTATTGTTTGAAGAATGGCAATACGCGTGGACGCCCAATGTTGAAGGGGAATTAATTGCCTTATCAGAACAAGGAACGCAATTAAAAGCTATTGCCCTAAACCGTTTGTTTGAAATGGAGAAAAATCTAGAACAGCAAGGTGTTAGTCGTTCAAGCGAAAGTGCGGTCGGGTTACTCATGCAAGCAGCATTGATTGGGTTGCATCAACGGATGCCGGCATTATTTTCCTTGTTAGATGGTTATATTCAACAGGATACAAAGTTTGCGTCATTGATTGCGTGTGGTCATAAACTTGTTCATCTGTGGCGGGGTCGCCAATTCTTTGATATTGACGATGGTTTTGCTATCGAAGCACGTTTAGATGCCTTGTTGCAACAAGCGTTTTATTGCTTTGCACAAATTACGCAGGGGGATGAACAGCAGCAAGAACCCCATTTCTCAGCCTTGCTTTCTTGCCGTGAATTAGTCACTTTCATGCCTGAAATCAATAAAAATCATGATTATGCCATTGATTTTTATCAGGAATTAGACCGCTGTCAAGGTCAATTAAACCATACGCCACTTTTAAAAGGTGCGGTGGATGCTTTGCGCTATCTCGGGGCAAAAATAGATGAATCCGTTCTAACAGAAGAGATTAAGCGTGCGTTCAGCTCCGGTAGTGATCCTGAAATGGCCATTGGCTATTTTATTGGTGTGATGCGAACCGCACCCGAGTTAGTCTTACGCATACCATTACTCATTGATATGTTAAATCAGTTACTTAGTGAATGGGATGAAGGGCGTTTTATTCAAGTGTTACCCGATTTACGGTTTGCATTTAGCCAATTAACGCCTAAACAAAATGCACAAATGGCACAATATGTGGCACAAGACTTAGCGATTGAGGCAAAAGAACTCACACTGCACCAAACCGAGTTTAATGAGCAACAAATGATGCAAGTTATTCAACTCGAACAACAATTACAAAGCCAGCTCACTGAATTAGGGTTACAAAGTTGGTTTGCTCGCGCTCAGGAAGGTAAATAATGAGTCAAAAAAATGTCACATTAACCCCTGAACAACTTCTACTGGCTAAGCGCTGGCGTTTAATACTCGGGCAATATGCCGATAACGCACTTGGCCAAGCCACCTTCAGTGCTGAAGAGTTGAAAATAGAACGTTCTTTGGACTTTTTGTATCGAAGAGAATACCAACGTCGAGGCTTAAAGCAAGAAACTGGACGTCATGGTTCTTTAGATGCTTCCCAATTGACCGCGGTTAATTGGTTAAACCAAGCCCGTAAATTGTTTCCTAATAGTACCTTTGAGCGGATGCAATCTCAGGCTTTAGAACGTTATGAGATCAGTAGTTTGTTAAAGGACCCACAAGCGCTAAATGCCATGGAGCCGACAAAGTCCCTCGCAAAAGTGTTGTTAAGCTTACGCGGGAAGATGAATGAAGAAACCCGTGATGCCGTTAAAAATATTATACGCAAAGTCGTGGATGATATTCTAAGTCAAATACGTAACCAATTTCGCCACGCACTAACAGGACGACGTAACCGCTTTCAACGTTCACTGGTCCCAAACAGCCGTAATTTTGATTGGCGAGGGACGATTGCCGCTAATTTGAAAAATTACGATAAACAAAATCAACGGTTAGTGATAAAAACACCTCATTTTAATTCTCGTCAACAACAACATTTACCGTGGGATGTGATCCTGTGTGTTGACCAAAGTGGCTCGATGGCGAGTTCTATTATGTATGCGGCCGTGTGCGCGAGTATCTTAGCGGCATTACCGACTGTACGCGTGTCTTTGGTCGTTTTTGATACTCAAGTTGTTGATTTAAGTCACCTTGCACAAGATCCTGTTGAAGTGTTAATGACCGTGCAATTGGGTGGCGGAACGGATATCGCTAAAGCGATGCAATATTGTGAAAGTTTGATACGTAACCCAAAACGCACGGTGATTAGCTTAATCAGCGATTTTGAAGAGGGTGGCGCGCTGAATCATTTGCTCAATTGCACACAACGTTTGCATAGCCAACAAGTGAAGTTGTTAGGTTTAGCCGCGTTGGATGATGAAGCACTTCCCGTTTATGATCCTGAAATTGCCCAAAAACTCGCTGATAGAGGGATGCATGTTGCTGCATTAACCCCGGAACATTTTGCTCAATGGTTAGCTGAGGTCATGCAATGAGTTGGAAAAACAGTTATTTACAGTATGACGAGGATGCATTAGCCGTATTTGCGAATGTGGGGTTACTGAGACGTGCCCGCAAAGATGTTGAAAATCAAAAGGTTAACCCAACAGACTTAGACGCTGGAACATTTACGAGTGATGGTCAAAGCGTTTCTTTAGATGCGCAAGGGATCCAAAAAGCCACTTGTGATTGCCCCGCAACAGGGTGTTGTAAACACATTTTGGCGGCAGTTTTGTGGATACAGTCGAATGCAACCACAGAAATTGATCCAGCAGAGCCGATAGCGAGTGAAACGGTACTAAGCGAATTATTCGCACTGCAACCAGAGAGCTTAATCAAACAAGCAACTAAGCCTGATATGCGTTTAGCGTTTAGATTTATACAGGAGTGGCAAGAAAAAGAATTGGTTTATGAAGCGCAATCCAACCAGTTAAAAATTAGTCTGCCAGAATATGATGAGCCAATTATTTATATGCGTAATAGTGGCTTACAGGGCATGATTTCATCTCTACCCGAAAAACAAAAAAATGCGGTTCATCTCGCTATTATTGCAAAATTGAAGCTTCAGCATGGCCAAGATTGGCATTGGCCAGAAGAGTTAACCGCAGGTCAAGTGCATCAACAGGGACTTAGCCAAGACGATAAAGTGGTGATGGGTTCCATCGAACAATTTATTCAGGATATGTTACGGCAAGGACTGTCACATATTAGCCAAAGCAGTGCTAGCCAGTTGCAATTACTGAATATGTCAGCACGAGCTGAAGGGCTGCCTCGCTTAGCTAATGATATGAGACGCCTTAGCCAACAAGTTAAGCGCTTAGCTGACAAACATTTTACGATGGATGAAGGGCAAGTTTTGCGGTTAATTGCCGAGATATCAGCTTATTTGTACCAATTATCAGTAGCAAATGAACATCAGCTTATTGAACTCAAAGGGTTACAAAGACGGCAGTATAGCGATCAATCCATAGAATTTGATTTATTGCCTATTGATGCAAACTGGTGGAAAACCGAGAGTGGTGCGATTGGGGCTACATTGAGTTTCTGGGATCGGCAAAATAAAAAAATCATTCAATGCACGCAAGGTCGTAGTAATAGTCTTGACCCAACGTTTAATCGACAAAATGTTTGGCAAACACTGGCGTTATGGAAACATACAGCCGAAAGTTTGATGAAAACCCCCTTTAAATTGCATTCACCGCGGTTATCAGAGGAAGGTAAATTATCAGCCACTGGCGAAAGCTATGCGGTTAGCACTAAAGAAAAGGGGGTAACAACCAATGATTACCTTAACATTAAAGCTGAATTTGGTTATACCGATTGGCAGCTGGCGGCTAATGAATTGCCAACACTCACACAAGACAATCGGTTTTCCCCGGTTTTATTGCATATTGATGACTATGAGCCGCTCTATTGGGATGAAACAGAACAATGTGTCTTATGGGCGGTGACTGACGCACAACAAAATCGGGCATTTTTACGGTTAAACTGGCAAGGGAGTGATGACCATAAAATTGAAGAATTGCGGTTTATTACGAAACAGCAATGGCCAATTTGTGCTGTGACTGTGCAGGTAAGTCATTCGCAAGAGGCGATCCAGTTGGTACCCAAAACGCTATGGTTAAAAAAGGAACACGGTATTGAGTTGTTCTACTTAGACTTTGAAAGTACACCACGTAAGAAACAACGTTCAGGCTTTTTTAATAAAATCATCGAATATATGGCGAAAAAGCAGCAAAAAAGCCAAGTTTTTGTGCCTGAATTAACGTTGGCTAGCCAGCTTGTTCGGCCAATACTTTCAGTATTGGAAACGCAAGCGTGCACAGGAAGGCAATGTTTATCCCAAACACAACAAAATGAAATTGCGTATGTTATTAGAACGCTAGAGGATTTGGGGGCTCTTTGGTTGGCTAATCAATTCAAACCCTTGATTGCCTCCAGTGACTTACAACCCCAAGTACTATTACAGTTAGTCTATTTATGTGACCGTTTTGAAAAGTTACAAATGCCATTGCCTTTTCAATTTAACCAATAACATAAGGGGGAGTAAGATCACTCCCTCATTATGTATCAACAGTGTGTTACTTCTCATTAGACTCAAATGACGCTAAGAATGTCCGCAGTAACTGATCTAATGCTTGTTGTTCTTGTTGCGATAATTTAGCAACGAGGCGGGCTTGGTTTTGTGTATGTGCTTCAATAAGTTGGTTGATTAGCGTTAAGCCTTCGGTTGTTAGTGAAACCAAAAAACCGCGGCCGTCATCAGGGTTGGCATGGCGGCTGACTAACCCCGCTTTTTCTAATTGGTCTATTCGGTTGGTCATCGTCCCCGATGTGACCATCAACGTCGACAGCATTTCCCCCGGGCTCAGTGTATAAGGGGCTCCTGCTCGGCGTAATGTCGCAAGCACATCGAAGCTTGAACGGTTAAGGCCAAATTGCGTGAAGACCTTTTCCATTTCACGAGTTAAGTGAAACGCGACGTTACCCAACCGGCCAATTAACCCCATTGGGCTAATATCGAGGTCAGGACGTTCTCTTTCCCACTGTTGAGTGATTTTATCTATTCTATCCATAGGCAAATAATGGCGGTTATTTATCTTGACGTCAAGGTAAAATGCACATATCTTGACGTCAAGATAAACTGAAAGAGCAGAAATATGAATCGACTAACGGTTTTAGGGTTGACGGCATTAGCACCGATTGTGTGGGGAAGTACATATTTAGTGACAACAGAAATGTTACCCGCTGGGATACCATTAACATTGGCGGTATTGCGGGCTTTACCCGCAGGGTTGCTATTGATACTCGTGCTACGAAAACTACCTGAGGGTATTTGGTGGTTACGTGTAGTGATATTAGGTGTTTTAAATTTTTCTCTATTTTGGTGGTTATTGTTTATTGCTGCGTATCGCTTACCTGGTGGTGTGGCTGCAACGGTTGGCGCTGTACAGCCATTAATTGTTTTATTTTTAAGTCGTTGGTTGTTAAATAGCCGTTTATCACCAGTTTCTATTATGGCATCAATTGCAGGGGTATTCGGGGTGGCGATATTGCTTTTAACACCGAATGCGGCTTTAGATCCGCTAGGCATTATTGCAGGGTTAGCTGGCGCATTTTCAATGGCGGCGGGAACGGTATTAAGCCGCCGCTGGCAGCCACCCGTCAGTGCTTTAACCTTTACTTCATGGCAATTAACTGCGGGAGGGTTAGTTTTATTACCCTTTGCCATTGTGTTTGAGCCAGCTTTGCCAGCATTGAGCTCATTAAATTTAATTGGATTGGGGTATCTAACGCTTATTGGTGGAGCATTAACTTATGCCTTATGGTTCCGTGGGCTTGCAATACTAGGCCCAAGTTCAGTTGCGTCTCTTGGGTTTTTAAGCCCTGTGAGCGCAGTAGTTTTGGGGTGGTTTTATCTCAACCAACAACTTAGCACCTTGCAATTTATTGGTATGATTGTCATTTTACTCAGCGTGTGGGCGAGCCAACGAGCTGAAACAAGAAAAGTGACTTTAGCTTATCAACGTTAAAGTAAGCTCTGTAGGTTCCTCATTGCCTATAAGTTGTTCATTGTCTGTAAGTTGTTAACTAGATGCAATGAGCAACTTTTCCCTGTGTTAATATTCATTAGAGTATTCATGCGGTCTATAAATAAGTGGCTAATATGTTATTTCCTGATGAAGATAATACGGTGCAAATTGCACCCGAAGCTTTTTTACTCAAAGGGTTTTTACTGGGGCAAAGTGATGCACTATTGCAGTCATTAAACAACGTTATTGCTGCTAACCCATTAAGGCACATGGCAACCCCAAATGGCTATCAAATGTCTGCAGCAATGACTAACTGTGGTGAGTGGGGCTGGGTAAGCGATGAGAAGGGATACCGCTATCGTAGGCGTGACCCTGTCACTAATGAACTATGGCAACCTATGCCTATTCCATTTGTTCAATTGGCAATTTCTGCTGCGAGCACCGCTGGCTTCGATCATTTTATCCCAGATGCCTGCTTAATTAACCGATATGCAGTTAGCGCTGCAATGTCATTGCACCAAGACAAAGACGAAGCCGATTTCACTCAGCCGATTGTCTCTTTTTCTTTAGGATTACCAGCCACCTTTGATTTTGGTGGGGCAACACGAGATGCGCCTAAAGTCGCTGTTTATTTAGAACATGGGGATGTTTTGGTCTGGGGAGGCCAGTCACGGCTGAATTATCATGGAGTACGTCGTATTAAACCAGGTGTACATCCGTTGTTAGGGCCTTATCGCTATAATTTGACGTTTAGGCGTTCTCAACCCTAAATTCACCTTTTACAGTATGCCGATTTATCAATTAAATAGACCATGAATGACTTAATATTTCATTTCAGTAGATTAAATAATATTAATCGTTAAATTTGGTATTTATATAGAAAAAATATCATTGAATAATAAATTGGATACACCTATAAATGATGATTATAAATTAATATAACTAGGTATTGGTAGGTAAGTGAATGTATAGCTTTTTAAATGATTATAATGAGATAGCTCACCCTGCAGTTATGCAGACTTTAAATGATTTATCAGGGAAACGTTTCAAAGGTTATGGCACTGATGAGGTTTGTAGCAGGGTCGCGGCTCAAATTAGATTAAGGATTGGCCAACCTAGTGCTGATGTTCATTTCTTTAATGGCGGTACAATTACTAACCTGTCAACGATTTCCCATGTATTACGACCTCACCAAGCGGTGATCACCGTGGAGAGTGGCCATATCGCAGTCCACGAAACGGGGGCAATTGAAGCAACAGGCCATAAAGTCATTACCATTGACTCACCATCAGGTAAATTAACCCCCGCACATATTACTAAAGTGTTATCTGAGCATGGTGATGAACATACTGTCCAGCCTAAGCTTGTTTATATCAGTAATTCAACCGAAATTGGCACTGTTTAATGATGATTTGTATTTTAAGTTGGGAAGCCACCTTAATGAGATGGCATCACAATTAGCTTCATTTTTTACCGAAAAGGGCTTCCAGTTTCTTGCGCCTGTAGAATCAAACCAAGTTTTTGTTATTTTTCCCAATGCATTGGCGAATAAATTATTAACGCACTACCAGTTAAGCTTAATTTGTAAGCCGACACCGGAAACCACCTGTATTCGCTTTTGTACCTCATGGTCAACAACTCAGCAAGATGTAGATAAATTAAAGCAGACTTTCCAAGCTTTACTTTAGGTAATTATCATCCCAATAAATATTTCCGATATTTCGCCTATATTTATTGGGTTTTATTTATCATGATGGCGGCATATTGATGACGTTAATGAGCAATTTGCCATGCCTTGGACTTTTTCCCATCCTGCGGTTGTTTTTCCGATTAAACAAAGTCGATTTGGGCGCTTTTTAAGCTTGCCTGCTTTAATTTTAGGCAGCTTAAGCCCAGATCTATTTTATTCAATGATGTGGTACTCGGCAGCGACTATGGCTCATGACTTGATAGGCTGGTTATATACTGGCTTACCATTATGTTTACTCATCACTATTTTTGTACAAAAAAGTGCTTTTTTTCTCCACTATGCTGTGCCATTTCCCCTAAAAAGCAGAAGTGTAAGCTCACTTCGACAATTCTGTATTGTCGTGCTTTCTTTTTATATTGGTGCCGCAAGCCATATTATCTGGGATGCTTTTACTCATCAGTCGGGGGCTTTTGTTCGGCACGCTGAATTCTTGCAGCTTGTCGTATTTAACATGACAGATAGCCAAGAAATTGCTATTTATAAATTACTACAACACCTTGGCTCTTTATTGGGGGCGTTGTACTTGTTGATAAAATACAAGCAGTTCTACCGTCGGCAATCTGCAGTTCAGCAGCAACAGTATGCGAAAAAATTAATGGTATTGCTCAAGATTGTCATTATTTCAGCGTGTGTTTCCTTACCATTTGCTTATAATTTAGCCATGAAAGGGGATGCGCTTAGTTTTAATCGCTTTGTATATTTAGAACTGACACTGCTAGTGCCTGTTTTTTTTACAGCAAGTATATTGTTTGCACTGATAAAATATCAGCGCCAGCGAAAGGCAATGCAGAGTTAGCCTTTCGTGAGTAATAGCCCTGATAACATGATATCGATGGCAGCGATACTTTTCTTTAATCGCTGTTGGCTATCACCTTGTGAAATCCAATAGGCCGCTTCAGCGAGACCTCCATTAATCAAAAAAGCCAATGCGTGGGTATCAATATCTTTAATAATGTCTTTTTTGGCGAGCTCATAGAGTAAACGTTCAATCTGTTCGGTACATTGCAAGTTTGATTTAGCTAAGAAATCGCCTAATACGGCTTTCGCGTCACGCAAAATAATTTGTTGATATTCGGGCTCTAATGCCATTTCTAAGTAAGCATGACAGCGCTGACAAAAACTGTTCCATAGGTCTTCAGTATGGTGAGTAATTGCTTGTAAACGTGCATTCATTTGTGAGTCGATTTGCTCAACAACGGCAGTAAATAAGCCTTGTTTGTCGCCAAAGTGGTGGTAAAGGGCACCACGTGTGAGATTGACACTTGCTGCAACTTCATCCATTGAAGTTTCTGCATAACCAAGCCGGCTAAAGTGCTCTCGCGCTGTAGTTAGCAAATTCGCACGTGTTTCTGCCATTTGCGCTTGTGTTCTTCTTGCCATAAAAACTCTCTTACATACAGGGCGTATAATTATTTACATTCAATGTGTATGATTATATCATGATTATACATACACAAAGTATGTATAATCAAATTTCATATTGGAGCTCATATGATAGGTCGCTATCAGCAGTTATTTCAGGCAAAAGAAAACCAACGCTTTGTGATAGCAGGGTTACTGGCGCGTTTATCGTTACCGATGATGGGGATCGGGATCATTACCTTGTTAGCACAGCTAAAAGGGAGTTACACCTTGGCAGGGCTTGTTTCTGCAACTTTTGTATTAACGTATGCGCTGCTATCTCCACAAATTTCCCGTTTAGTGGATAAATATGGCCAATTTCGCGTCTTGCCAGTGGTGACTGTTATCAGTGTGCTCGGTGTGTTTATTATCATCATAACAACGTGGTTATCGTTACCTGATATCGGTTTATTTATCGGTGCATTGCTGACGGGTGCAATGCCTAGTATGTCGGCGATGGTCAGGGCAAGGTGGACTGCGCTGTACAAAAATCAGCCTATATTACAAACGGCATATTCATTAGAAACTGTATTTGATGATGCGACTTTTATTGTTGGCCCTCCGTTGTCTGTCGGGATCACTGTCGCTTTATTTCCCCAAGCAGGCTTGCTGGTGGCAGCAGTTTTATTAGCCGTGGGAATGGCTTTGTTTATTTCACAACGCAGCACTGAACCTAAAGTCGTAGCATCTGATCATCTTGTAATACCGAATAAATCAATCATTTCAATGGTTGGGTTGCAGTTATTGATTGCACTGATGATTGCTTTAGGTGTGATTGTCGGCAGTGTGGATATTTTGAGTGTTACTTTGGCTCAATTACAACAGCAACCGGCGATGGCCAGTTTAGTGTTATCGGCCTATGCAGTCGGTTCATGTGCAATGGGGATTGTTTTTGGGGGGTTAACCTTTAACACGCCTTTGCCTCGCTTACTATTCCTCAGCGGCTTAATGACGTTTCTTTCTATTGTGCCGATGTGGTGGGTCGTCGGGGTTTATTCTCTATCTGTGGTGGTGTTCATTTCCGGGTTGTTCTTTGCCCCGACGATGATCATTGCAATGACATTAGTTGAGAAAATTGTTCCGCAAAATAAATTGACAGAAGGAATGACCTGGTTACTCGCTGGGTTAAATATTGGCGTTGCTATTGGCGCGATGTTAACGGGTAAAATGGTGGATACTTATGGCCCTTATGCCGGTTATGCTGTTGCGATATCTGGTGGTATTTTCGTTTTAATTTCAACATGGTTGAGTTACTTACGCGATAAAACCCAACAAAAAATAGCAGTTGAATGCGAAAATGGCCATTAAAAACAACGAAAAAATAAACCATGTAGTGATAAAATCATAAAAAATAATTTAATGAGGTAATCCAATGCATTCTCCTGTCTTTCGTGCCGCTACACTTGATGATGTCGACCGTTGTTATGCGATTGAAGTCGGATCCTATGAAGGGGATGAAGCCGCAACAAAAGAAAAGATAGCAACACGGATCCAACAATATCCAGATGGTTTTTTATGTATGGAATTAGCAGAGGAAGTGATTGGCTTTATTAATTCAGGTTGTGCATGGGACGTTATGATGTCCGATGAAGAATTTAAAGAGCTTATTGGACATGACCCACAAGCTCCAAATGTCGTCATTATGTCAGTGGTAGTACATCCCAAATACCAAGGTAAAGGGTATTCATCTTTACTGATGAAAGTGTTTATCAATTCTATGAGAGAAATGAATAAAGAAACAATTCATCTAATGTGCAAAGAACGTCATATTGATCTGTATAAGCATTTTGGCTACCAATATGTTAGACCGTCAGAATCCGACCATGGCGGAATGACGTGGCATGAAATGGTGATGAAACTGTAAAATCTATTTTCTTAAGCCTGTGATTTTGTTATCTGGTATCATATTTCATTATATATAATCACTATTTGGGAAGTCATAATGATAATTTGGGTTGATGCGGATGCATGTCCAAAAGTAATTAAAGAAGTTTTATACCGTGCGGCAGATAGAGAAAAAGTGCAAATAACATTTGTTGCAAACCAGCGTTTAACGGTACCACCATCACCTTTTTTAAAAACTTTGCAGGTGCCCGCGGGCTTTGATGTCGCGGATAATGAAATTGTATTGCGAGCTCAAAAAGATGACTTAGTGATCACAGCCGATATCCCTTTAGCCGCAGAGGTTATGGAAAAGGGTGCGAATGCATTAAATCCTCGAGGGGAACGTTATAGTGAAGCGACTATTCGTGAGCGTCTTAATATTCGTGACTTTATGGATACGATGAGAGCCAGTGGCATCCAAACGGGAGGGCCCGCAAGTTTAAACCAGAAAGACAGGCAGCAATTTGCCAATGAGTTAGATAAGTGGTTGTTACAACGTAAAAAAGCATTAGCGTCATCATAGGTCGGCACATTTTCTGATTTAAGCTCAGAAAATGTGCATAGCAAAACAGAATTACACTCTATACCGTGTCTATAATGGGTAACCTTAAATTTTTTGAAGAAAAATGATGGACCCATTACACAGCATTATCATCACACTTTTCTTATTTATACTGACCTTTTTTAATCCTGGGGCAAATTTGTTTATTGTGGTACAAACCACATTGAGCTCAGGTAAAAAAGCGGGGTTAACTTGTGGTTATGGCGTGGTGTTAGGCAATGCCATTTATTCAGGGCTCGGCTTATTTGGTCTGGTCACATTAATGGCGGAATTCGGCTCATTATTTTCAATCATTAAGATCCTTGGTGGCTTATATTTACTTTATTATGCAGTAAGTGTGTTCACTAATAAAACGCAACTCAATCTGTCCACCGAAAATACCATGGAACGTTTTCCTTCAGGTGTCTATTTTAGGCGGGGCTTGATTTCTGATTTATCAAACCCACAAACGGTTTTATTTTTTATGAGTATTTTCTCGACGACTATTTCGCCTTCAACACCACTATGGGCCAAGTTAGTCATTTGGATGGGTATTGTTATTGCGTCATTAATTTGGCGAATTATTTTATGCCAAACATTTTCTTTAACTTCTGTGCGTAGAACTTATTCACGGGTTCATAAAGTTGTCGGTAAAGGCGTTGGGGTAATTTTAGGGGCATTGGCAACAAGGCTGATTTACCAAGGTGTCAGCGAACTGGTTATAAAAAAATCACCGTTCTAAATTGATTAATGATAGATCCATTAATCAATAAAATAGCCTCAAACCCAATAAAATGAAGCTATTCACAGTAGAAAAATGACTGATTATTGATGGGTTAACCAATGTTCAACTTCTTGATAATTACCGCGAAAGACGATGCGCTGCTGTTTTTTACTCAACTGATAGCGATACATTGGGTCGTAATACTCATTCAACAATGGGACTAACCACGAAAAATGTGTTCGGGTATCGCCAGTTATTTTCTGGTCCGCTAAAGCAAGCTCAAGTAAATGAGTCAATTCGATTGTACGTTGTGATCCTAAACGTTTACGAATGGCAGACAAACCATGGTGCAGGTAGTCGCTATATTCCTGCCAACCGCGTTCAAAACCAAAAGCTGCTAAAAAGTCTTGAGTCATACGGTCAAAGTATTCATATTTTAAACGCTCAAGACGTAGTTCAAAAGGGTCGTCAATAATAGCGATGGGCGCTTTTTCCATTTGTGTACGTAGTTCAAGAGGTAGGCTATTTGCCCCAATGGCACGCCCTTCATCCTCCAGTACCCAGCGTTGGCAATGTTGAGCTTTTTTCAATAAGCTGACCGCTAAATAATTTTCAAAAGTGGCTTGGGAATACTGCTGCTGTAACGTACGGCCAAACGAAGAACCTCGATGATGCGCAAGACCTTCTAAATCAATTCCGTTCGCTAAGTGATGAACTAGGGTGGTTTTACCATTACCTGTACAGCCTCCCACTAAAATGATAGGGCGTTGCACCAATTCATTGATAGCATCAATTGCTGTTTGTCGTAATGTCTTATAACCACCATTGATGAGAGGATATTCAATATCCACCTCTTTTAACCACGATTGCACGATATGTGACCGCATTCCTCCACGTGCACAGCAAATATAGCCATGAGTATTTTTTTTACAGGCCTCTTTCCACGCAGTGATCCGAGCCATTTTAATGTCTCCACTGACAAGCTGGTGGCCTAGTTCAACGGCTTTCGCTGAACCTTGTTGTTTATAGCATGTACCGACTGCAGCGCGCTCATCATCATTCATCAAAGGCAGGTTAATGGCATTAGGCATTGACCCTTGCTGAAATTCGATAGGCGCTCTGACATCGATGAGTAGTGTGTCAGTGATTAAAATTTGGCGAATATTTTGCGAAGAAGTGGTTAATTCCATAATAACAGCGAGATTCTTTAAAGTTGCAATAGGATTACTATACTCTTAATCCCATTGCTTAGCATTAATGTTAGGTTTAAAAGGATGGTTAGTATTTTACTACTTAATGATGATATATTGTTGGTAGGTATTTTAATGTGAGTAAGGGGTAATACTATGAAGATGCTAACGATTCAAGAGATGACCGAAACTCAAAAAATCCAAGTACGAACTAGGCTCGCACAAGAAAGGAAAAAACTTGGCCGTGAATTAACAAATTCCGAGCAGAGCAAGGTAAGAAAACAAATTATTACCGAAATATCTCAAGAAGTCGAAAAACAAGCGAAAAAATTACGCGCAGAAAAGAAAAAAGATAAATTAGTTCCTAGTGATGCAAGTTACAGTTGGTCTTCTCAAAATCACAAAAGAGGGTATCGCTAATTTTTAATCAGAGTGTTCCGCTAGTGATTTGTATTAAGGAATTGTAATTTTATGCCATTCAAATCATTTAAAGACCTCAAAAATGAAAAAGATTGCGTTATTATTATTGTTATTCAGTAGCTTAACTGTCGCAAAATCCAATTATCATGGGAAACCATCCCGTAATGATTCTGTTGTTGTGCATGTTTGCGCTTTATCTCCTTTTTCTAACTTTTATGCAGAAGCTGCAATGTCTGAACAAACTGCGCGACACAAAACCTCTCGGCGTTGTGAATTAGGACAAGGGCAAGGCAGTATTTTCTGTAAAGCTCAAGATGCAAAATGCAGTACCAGCAAATTATCGTTTGGTGATCAATATATTGAAGAAAGTCTGATTGTCTACGCTAAATCGTGGCAAAAGGGCGATTATATTGAAGTATTTGATGATATTCCGTATCTTTCCCGCCACCATTTCGCAGATAAAATAGCTTCTTATACTATCCCTGATGGCTGGATGGTACGTTTTTACGAAGGCGATAATTATACTGGCAAATACCATACCGAAATGGGTGGTTCGCACAATACATTGGGCTATAGCCAAAAAACCCGCTCAATTAAAATTATTAAACGGCAATAACGTCAAAGGCCAGTGTGTCTGGCCTTATTGCTCTCTTTTTTTATCGACGGCCTGATTGAAATTAACTTTTTTATTTTGATTGCGGATATGCTCTTTAATTTCTTTTTCTAAAAGTGGTAAATCACCCGTACAAATTTTATCCAGCAACACATGGTGTTCTTGGGTAATTTCTTCCATTGGCTTAGTGAATGTTGATATGCCAATAATAATAGTGAGCTGTTTTGCTACATTTTCCCATAACGACGTTAATGTTTTATTACCGCTTAGTTCACACAATGTACGGTGAAAATGGACATCACTGAGAGAGAAAAGATAGTTATCCTCGAGTGTCGCAGCTTTGGTCATTTGGTTAATACATTCGGTTAGTTCGTCAATGCATTGCTTATCTAAATGCTTTTTCTGAGAAATAAACCTTCTAATAGCATGTAATTCTAATAAGACCCGTACTTCGATAAGCTCATCAAGGCGTTCTTCCGAAACTGGAGCCATACGAATACCTTTAAAAGGCTCATTGATAACAATACCTTGGCTTTCGAGAACTCGAAGGGCTTCCCTAACAGGAACTCGACTTACGTTCATTTTTTCCGCAATTTCTTTCTCGACAATACGATCACCAGGCAAAATATAGCCACGTGTGGCGGCTTCAACTAACCTGTCAACCACATCGTCAGTCAGTGTTCTTGCTTTAATAGGCTGCCAGTAATCATTTTTTGCCGTCCCACCTAAAAAAAGGTTTTTTTTACTATCAGTCATCGTAAATGCCTATAAAATTTTTATTAATCAAATAGTAATGATTTTAGATATTCAAATTTTGTTCTAATAAAATTATCACATCATCAAATCATAGACCACAAAAAACATAGAAATAACAGTCATACGTTATTTAGACCAAACTCGATGCAGATCACAATTAGAACGATTGAATATTGTATACAATCTTACAATCTAGTTTAATGCACCCAATTGATAAGCCGTTATTGAAAGAAAAGTGAAGGAAAAAATGATGGATAAACGATTGGAAGACATAAAAATTACTGAGATTGTTGCAGTTCCACTATTTGGAGAAAGCCCTAAGGGGGGCTGGTCAAATGAAATAAAACCAGAAGATCCTATTCATGCCATCATTGCGGTTCATACTGACGCAGGTATTACAGGCTATGGCAGTGTATTTACTGATGGTCGCTTGGTTGAGGCAGCTATCCCAGTGCTAGCTTCTTTATGTATTGGTGAAAGCGCGTTACAACCAGAGCGAGTATCTGAAAAGTTAAGACAGAATACTTTTTGGATGGGTCGTGGAGGAACTCTTACACACACAATTAGCGGGATCGACATTGCACTGTGGGATATTTTAGGTAAAGCAACAGGGCTGCCGGTGAGTACGCTATTAGGTGGTAACTATAGGTCAAAAGTCCAACCTTACTGTTCGTTGCTGATGGAAAAACCAGATGTTATGCACAAGGTGATCCTAGAATATAAATCATTAGGATTTAAAGCATTTAAAATAGGTTGGGGACCTTTTGGCCGCTGTAATGATCAACAATTAGACCGTGCAATTGTCGAAGCTGCAAGGGATGCTGCAGGGCAAGATTCCCAACTATTTGTTGATGCAGGAGCGAGCGATGCATATTGGCCGAATGGCTTAAAATGGGCAATCCAAACCTCACATATGTTAGCTGAATATCAGGTGGGTTGGTTTGAAGAAGCTTTGCGGCCTGATGATATTGAAGATTTCAAAGTACTGCGTAAAGAGAGCCCTGTAGCGATTGCTGGTGGTGAAGTATTGACTCGCCGTCAGGCTTTTTTGCCATGGTTATCGCAAGGAGCGTTTGATATTGTTCAGCCGGATGTGACGAAGGTAGGCGGAATTTCTGAACAACGCCGAATCGCGTGGCTAGCGGATGAGTTTGGCGTGAAATATGTTGGCCATGGCTGGAATACCGCAATGGGGCTTGCTGCTGATTTACAAATGGCGGCCGCTTTCCCACAAGTGGATTATGTCGAATTTATTGGTGGTAGCCAATATATTGATGGCATCGTTAAAACGCCTTTCAAAGTTGATGAACAAGGGTACCTCACAATACCTAATACACCAGGTCTGGGTATTGAGTTGGATATCGAGAAACTCGCTAAATTCACGATAAATCCTGAACGTTTATTTAAGTAACTAAAGTTATTAGCCAGAAAGAAGCCTCTTTCTGGCCTCCATTTATATAAAGGTCTGGTTACTATGAAATATAAAAATAAAGGTACAAAAGTCAGATTTTCGATAGCAATTTTAATGACACTCGCAATTGTTATTAATTATCTTGATAGAACGGTGATGTCAGCAGCAGCACCAACGATCTCTGCAGAGTTACAAATATCCCCAGAAATGATGGGGTGGATTATGTCTGCCTTTTTTCTTAGTTATGCTCTTTGCCAAATTCCGGCTGGCTTTATTGCAGATAAATATGGACAAAGAAGAACATTGGCAGGGTCTGTATTATGGTGGTCACTAGCTACCGCAGCAACAGCATTAGCTAAAACACCGTTGAGTTTTATTTCAACGCGTATTTTAATGGGAATGGGAGAGGCAGGGGCTTATCCGTGTAATAGTGGTATTGCAGCAAAATGGTTCCCGGATAGAGAACGCGGTAGGATCACGGCATTATTTGATAGTGGCTCAAAATTTGGTACTGCTTTTGCTATGCCATTAGTGGTGTGGATTATTGCTAAATGGGGTTGGGAAGCGGCATTTATTATTTGTGGAGCCCTCGGTATTATTTGGGTATTTGCTTGGCTTAAGGTTTATCACGATCCTGAACAACACCCTAAAATTAGTGCTGAAGAACTTGCTTATATTAGAGAAGGACAAGTTAAAAAAGAGGGTATCGATAATATCCAACCAATGAAATGGTACCAATTAATTCGCTATCGTAATGTTCAAGCAATGTGTATTGGTTTTTTCATGTTGGATTATGCTATCTATTTCTTTATTACTTGGTTTCCCGCTTATTTAATGATGGAGCGGGGGATGAGCCTTGAAGAAATGGGTTTTGCAGCAATGCTTCCACCATTATGTGGTATTGCAGGGCAATGGTTGGGCGGTTGGGTTACTGACTATTTATTTATCAAATATAATAATGTCAGCCTTGCACGTAAAATTCCGATTGTAGGGGGAATGTTAATTGCCACGAGTATTGCATTTTCAGGCTTAGTTGAATCAGTTACGTTAATGATGACATTATTATGTTTATCTTACGCAGCTCTTGCATTTGCCGCATCTGCCATTTGGTCTTTACCAGGAGATGTTGCTCCACGCAATATGACTTCAGTATTAGGCGGCATGCAAAGTGCCGTATCTAATTGCGGTGGAATATTAGGCCCAATAGTGACAGGGTATATTATTGCAGCTACGGGATCATTTATATGGGCCTTAATTGTTTCTGGGATTGCTTGTGCTATCGGAGCTTTGGTTTATTTAATTATGTTAAGAGATATTAAGCCTATTGTTCCCATCGAAAGTAATGAAGAAAAGTGCATTAATATAAAATAAATAACCGCAGAACAAAAACGTTGGAATTCAAGTAATGTTTATTTTCGATAAGACTATAAATGCCAAGAATATTTCGCCTGGAACATCACGGAAAATATTTCATGGTAGTGAAAACATGATGATAGCAAAGGTATTGCTAACAACAGGAACAGTTGGTGAACTACATGAACATCCTCACGAACAGATGAGTTATATCGTATCTGGCTCATTTAATTACCGTGTTGGTTTAATAGAAAATAGAGTCAATAGTGGTGATGTTATTTATATTCCATCTAATGAAAAACACCAATGTGAATGTTTAGAGAGCGGGGAAATATTAGATATATTTGTCCCGATGAGAAAGGACTTTCTTATAGAGAATTAAAATTTTTCACTGTATTATCAAGCGGCAACGTTCTGTTAGCCGCTTTTCTTCATTTATTGATTATGGTATTTCAACAGATAAAAGGAATATTCCTGAATATTCATTTGGTGGAATATCTTTTGTTTTAATTAATTGGCTAGAAACCTGAAACTGTTTTTGGCTAAATGCATCAACATGTAGCGTTGTTTCAGGAGAACCATCAATATTAATTTCTGATTCCAGGCCATCTGCAATAAATATAACATTATCGCCATCAAGCCCAGCTATCGCTGTAATTTTTACATCTGTTGTTTCTGTACAGCTCACTCGAAAATCAGTAGATACCTTATTACCATTTAGTGAGCTATTAGATAATGTGCCATGATCTAAATAATCAGGCCCTTCAATGTTACAGTTAATATTAGTTGGAGTTAATGGAGAGCACAAGATAATTGGATTATTCGCTGTTTGTGCTATTTGCATCTTTTGTCGATATAAGATCCCTAAATTAAAACAGAAGCCTACTCCTGGCTTTCTTGGGTAAAACTGCCAACGGCCTTGTATTTTTCTATTCAATAAATTGCCTTTTTCTAGCGCTCTGGCAACCTCGCTAAAGGTGACGGGTTTTTCATCCCAGGAATTTCTTTCAGTCAATCTAACGGAATGGGTATCAAAACTGACAATGTGCGAGTTTCCTGCACCATAGCTACCATCAGCATAGGTTCCCCATGAACCGAGTTCAATGTCACAAGGGCAGGAACCAGAAGCCTGCATGGCCATTGGACGATTATCATGTTCTAGATCACCACGTAGAATATACCTAGCTTCGATCCATGCACCATAATCAGCAACGAACTCACCTTGAGCAGCAAATTCGGCATGAGCACCTTTTAAAGGTGAAACAAGCAGTAAAATAGCAAAAATAAATTTTTTCATAATATTCTTATAAAATGTGTTATGCATAATAAATATTAAAAGTTGTTGTAGCTGTGAAGTCACCAAGCTGAATACTTTTATTATTAATAGCGTCCTCTTCAGCTAAAATATAGGCTTTAAAGGCAATGATGGTGGGAAAACCATTTTTAGTATCTATTTGTAATGGATAATGTTCATTTAATTGTACTTCACCATGCTCATTCATTAATTTGATGCCATAGCCTGCACTTCCGTTATCGCTATCAATTGCTACAGCACCTTTGATATTAGAGTTTTCGATTCCAGTGAAAGCCATCGAGTAGGAGAAGTCAGGTAAATATTCACAATCAGAGAGAGTGATATCAAATGGTTGCATGACATCTTTTTTTTTGTAGAGATCTTTATCACTGATTTCATTAAAAGGTACAATTAAATCGGAGTCACTATTAATATTGCAGGGTATGGCATTCCTCAGTACACCTGAAAAATTAACTTGGTCGGCTGATACGATATTTGCCGTTAAAAAACACAGTAGGGTAAATACTTGTTTTTTCATTGGTATGCTACCGTTAGTGTGGCATTTGCAGTAAATGCTCCTGCGTGTACACGTGCTGAGCTTGAACTGCTCTTCACTAAGCTGGCTTTTAGGTCTGGCGTATCGTGATCTGAATGATAAGTATATGAAAAATCTGAATTTATCTTTAATGAATTAGAACCTTGATAAAGTTGTAATGCGATATCATCTTGCTCATTAATTGCCAATAGGTCTTTGTCAAAATCAGAGGGAGCCCCATCAAAGCTAAAAATGACATCAGTTCCAGACGAAATTCCATTGCATTCCCATTCAAAATCAATGTCTTGAATGTAGGTTTTCCCATCTTTTGTGGGCACGAGAGCTACAACTAAGTCATCCCCAAAATCAATATCAATAGGGCGGTTATTGTTGATAACACAAGGCACGCCCTCAATTAAACGCCCACTAAAATTAACGGGTACTGCCGATGCCGTATTTATTACGATGATAAATAACGGTAATAAAAAGTGTCTTGTTCTCATAATAAATATCCTAGTGGTATCCCACAGTAAGTGTCGCGGCCGTAGAAAACTCGCCACCAACAGGTCGAATTCCATTTGCTAATGCTAATTCAGCAGTTAAGGCAGGTAAGTTTGAGTCATTATCTATGTAATAACGACTTCCTATCACCATAGGTTTATTATCAATAAATAATTTGATATTAAGCCCAGGTGTATCTGCGACATCAAGGCTGTTTGCTGTTTCACCTTGAACACCATCAAAAATGAGATATAGTTCATCAAAATTAGAATCGCAATATAAGTCATAATCAATGACTTCTATGTACTTCCCAGAATCTATTTGAGATATGACAATATCATCACCAAAATCCACAAAAATTGCTTCATTATCGTTTAAAACACAACCACCGGATAACACATTCACTTTTACTGTTACAAATTTGCCATCAGCCCATGCATAGAGCGATATAAATAACAATAAACTGAAGCATAGAAACTTTGATATTTTAAACATTATGTTACCCATCTTTTGTAAAGAATATTACTTTATTTGTTGTGTTTGGCATTGGGTTGCTGAACAGTTATAGGGTAAATAGACTTGGCCACCATAGTCGTTGATATAATTAATAATAGGGGCTGTTCCGAGTTGTTCGGCACTAATTGATAATTTTTTCTCTGCAAAAGGTTCGACATCGGTTACTGTAAAACCCGCTAATTTTTCTGCCGATTGGCTCTTTTTAATGCTATTTAAAATAATAAAGTAGGGTGTTGGGTTTTTTGCATAAACACCATCACTTTTTTTAATCAAGATAAGCTTGTTTTGCCATGGAGAATTTCTCATTTCGGTTGAATCCATGACTAGTGAAGCAGGGCGATAAAATAATTTGACTCGTGTTTGAAGTGCAATTTGTAATACATTACTTTTTTTACTTGTTGGTGGAATTTCTCGTAAATTAAAGAAAAATAAACTTTCTCTATCCTGAGGTAATTTGCCTATATCAGGTAAAGATTCAATACGTAGTTGACTTGTTTGTCCTGCGTTTATACGTTGGATGGGTGGTAATATAGTGAAGTAAGATGTGAGTTTGTCACCTTTAGCATCCTGTAGCCACCCTTGGGCTAAATAAGGTAACTGAGGGTTTTTGTTACTTACAGTTAATGACACTGAGTTATTATTTCCATCAAAAATAATTCTGGTTCTGTCCATTGAAATAGCTGAATACGCCTGAGCTGCCATTAAACTACTTAATAAAAAAACGGATATTTTTTTCATCATGATTGATTACCTTCAATGAGTTTTTATTAATTACAGGATAATAATAATTTGTCATAAACATTGTGTTCTTCAATATTTTCTGGAAATTGAATTACACACTCAGAACCTTGCCATGAAACATTCATTGTCTCTCCAGCACGGATCCCTCCAATATATGCCTCACCTTGGTCACCAATAATACCAGTAACCTTTCCATCTTTATTCTTAATATCTGAGGCAAAAGGTGGATAGCTACCATCTTTTAGTCGTACTACCGTCATTAATTTTAAACCATATATGACATCAAAGTTGCGGTAACCAATTGCACCCTCTGTTAACGTCGATTGTGTTACTGATTCAGCAACTTCAACATTCTTAGGGAGTTGGTTAATATCGATAACTAAGTTACTTTTATAGTAGCTATTTAAATCAGGCACAATTGCTGTGCCAAAATAATTGGAACGTATATGGCTACCATTATATTTAATAGGAACGTCTTTAACACCGTTTGTATCAACAATAATACGGGTTCCGCCTAATGCAGTGATAGGGTGGAAACCAGATCCATAACTTGTTAATGTCATTCCACCTTGCAATGTCGATGAAACATTTATTGAACTATTACTAATATAGTTAAAACTTGAATTAAAATCAGTATTGTTCCCTTTATGGGAATAATATCCACTAAGTAAAGCACTATGCCTGTTGTTACCGACACTGAGAGAAGCGTTATTTTTTGTATCAATTCGGGTATTTGCGGTCAGTTTATTTGTATTGTCATTCTTTCCGTTATACGTTGAGTAGTTAATGTTTGTTCCACTGGAGAAAGGAACTGAAATACTCATGTATGCACCGTTATCACGGTAACTCTGCATTTTACTGCTAAAAATATTAATGGATAGGCCGACATTACTAAACATATCGGTATCTGAGTACTTTGAAAATGTTAGGTTATATCGATGACTATTTGGCCTATTCCAATAAGTCTGGTGGTTATAGCTTAAATTCATCGATGAACGCCAATCAGTAAAATTTTTACTCATTGAAGCGGTATACAAGTTTTTATTAAAGCCAGTGTAAATAAATTCGTGGTCATTATTATAATTAATGAAGTCTGCCATGGTCATAAACTCACGGTCAATGACTCTCTGTGTCGATAACATCAACTGGCTATTTTGTTCTTGAATGCTTTTATAATAATCGATTTTAATCGATTTCCCTTTATGTGTTGATTCAGAATTTATTGATGAAATAGATTGAGTTAAAGAGGTTGATACTGCACCAAATTGAGATAAGTCGCGACCAATACCAATAGAAAAAGCATTGTAGTCATGACTATTTATTGCTCCCCCAAAAAGAGACCAACCATTATTTACCCCCAAAGATATTTCACTCTGCGCAAATAGGTCGCCATCAATATGGTGCCTTAAATCTGTTGGTCTACCTGTACTTATTTTATAACGAATCGTTCCGGGGCGAGACAAAAAGGGGACATTTGTCGCTTCAACTTCGAATTCCGAGATGCGCCCATCACTTTCTTCAACTACTACTTGTAAGGTTCCTGAAATACCACTATTCAGGCTTTGAATTCTAAATGGCCCTGCGGGTACTAGACTTTCATAAATAATGCGCCCATCTTGGCTGATTTTAACAATCGCATTTGTTTCTGCAAAGCCAGTGACTTCTGGAGCATAAGAGCGTAGATTGGGTGGAAGCATATTGTCATCAGATCGCAGAGCTATACCTGTATATTTAAAGCTATCAAACAAATCGGACTGTAAATAATCTTCACCAACAATTAGTTTTGCTTTTAAGCCTCTTACTGCACGGTATGCATAAATATTATTCCACTTTAGCTCTTTTAAATCATCAGCTTTATTGGTTTGAATATGGTTATAGGTTCCTTGCCAGTGCCCACGAATTCGCCAACTATTTAAATTAGCGCCAATAACACCTAACCCTGAAAGATATATTGCATCGTTTGTATAGTTGTTGCCAAGGCTATGATTATATTGCGATGTCAAGCTGTAATCCGAAATAACGCCAGTGATACCATCTTCCCAGCGTGAGGCAGGCTCCCAATCAAATGTTGAATACTCTTGGTACATTTTGGGAATATTGATTGTTAATGAGTTATTTGATAGCTCAGGTTTTGCAGTCATTCCCGATAAGCTCGCTATGGATAAGCAGGTTAGCTCATCGACTTTTTGCCATTCCAATGAACTTAATGCTGATTTATTGAGGTTGAATTTTTCAACAATATCAGGGGTTAAGCAAGCTTCTGATTTTTCACCATCTAAGCTTACAATATGGATTTTTTCTTCGGGCAAGTGTGTGTTATTGATATAAATTTTTAACGGATAAACGCCAGGAACAATATATAAATCACGAGAGAATACCGCTAAGTTGATGTTTTCTCTATCTTCGGCATTCAAAATATTAATGTTGAATTGAATATCATCTTCATCTGCAAATGAGATGAAACTGTGTAATATGATAAATGACAAAATTACTTTTTTCATAATAGCAGCGTAATTTTTTTCAAAAAGCACAGAAAATATCATGTTATTTTTCTTCATTCTAATGCCTTTATCTTATTAAGCTGAGGCAACGGGTTGTCATTACCTCAGCTTATTGCTATCGATAATTAAATTAATTATATGAAAGCACGAAATCTGTTACTGCTTGGAACTCGCCAGGTACAATTTCCACTGGACCTTGTTGACCCGTTGGAGTACCTAAACCTTTAACGTATGCCGCAAACTGCAATGTGTTCGTTTGCTCTTGTAATTTATGACTAGAATTAGTGGTTTCATTTAAAA
This sequence comes from Providencia sp. PROV076, assembly GCF_028483405.1. Lineage (NCBI taxonomy): Bacteria > Pseudomonadati > Pseudomonadota > Gammaproteobacteria > Enterobacterales > Morganellaceae > Providencia > Providencia sp. PROV076. Next base: position 162,894 of record NZ_JAMPRR010000019.1, read on the forward strand.
CGATAGGTGAGTTATTGCTATCTACTATTTGAATTCCTGCACCTGAAGCCGTTCCAGTAATTGCTAATAATGACTTTGGATCATTTGTTGCAGCGGCACCGCTAAAAGTGACATTAACGGATTGCTCAGTTTCTAACGTACAATCAATTAATTTAATATCAAACATTACTGGTGAAGATTGACCATCTGATTTGCCATTATTACTTAATACAGAATCAGCAACCTGGCCTAAATCTACTGTTTGGTCTAATGATGCTGGATCAATAGAGCAGGGGGCACTAATAATACTTCCGGTGAATGTAACTTTACCACTACCATGATTAATAGGAGCAGAAAAAGCACTAAAGCTTATTAAACTTGTCAATGCTATACTTATAACTGACTTTGTAAGTTTCATAGGTAATTCCTCTAGTAAATATAAAAAATGGATTTTAATAAAATATAGAATCATCTCTTTAATCAGGGAAAGAATAGAATTAATAACTATCATTTGACTAATCGGCATGTATAAATAGTATACATACACTAATGCTAAGTAAAGGCAGTGTCTCCTATTAAAATTGTATTTTTTGATAGGTTATTATTCATTTCTTCTAAAAAACATCCAGCATGAATTAAAATTATCTTTTAAATCAAATTGTTAATTATTTTTATAAATGTTTTAAAATTTAAATTTTTTAATAGTGGAAAGTACTTACTTTCATTTTGTTACAGTTTTAATATGAAATTTATATTTATTACTGCAATTTTGAGTAATGCAATTGCTGGAAATGAAATCGATAAAGGTAATTGTGTTGAGTAGTAGGAATGATTAATACGCGAAGAATAGGTATTAAGTGTAGGTGATTTTTTTGAAGGGAATTAATTCATATTTCCGGTACAGCTTTCATTCCTAAATATAAGACATTTCTTAATGATAGAGAAATCGAAGCCTATGGTTATAACTTAATTTTCAATTAATTTGAAATTATAATAAGTATTATTACCTAATTGCATGTGAGCATCATCATAAATAACCAAAAAAATTTATTAGTGAAGATCACCTTGATGAGGCGAGGTCACTAATATCCCGTTTGGAGTGAGACTCCTTGGTATAATTATCTTTGCTTTTAACGTCGCGAATTACACCATGGGTCATTAGAATATGCTCCCGTATTATCAATCGAGTTGTTTTCTATCATATCCAAATAGAGTAACTCAACTTCAGTTCTTGCCCATGGTGTGCGACGAAGAAACTTTAAGCTAGATTTAATACTTGGATCTTTGTTAAAACAGTTTATTTTTATAATGCGTCCAAGTTGGCTCCAACCGTATCTATCAACCAATGCATTAACTTGCATTTCTAGTGTAACCCCATGTAAAGGGTCTTTTGATTTATATTCACTCATTACGGCACATCCGAAGCATAGGCAGGTTATTATTAAGCGCATATAAATAAGCTGAATACCAATCTAAGTCAATAGGGTGTTAGCAATGACTGAACGAGCAAGGCCTATTTTTGCTCTGACATTCTATTTAACATAATATGCATTATGCGAACTTAAGTGTAAAATGAAGAAAACCAGCGTTCTGGCTGGTTAATCGTGTTGGTTCTTTTTGGGTTCTAAACTCAGTTTGACTTCATAAATCTTTCGTTTTTCAATGAATTCTATGAGCCATAAGATAGCCAATGAATTCTGGTAATATGCTACAGGTATTCCCACAAAAGTTATTGACCGACGTTTGATACCAAACAAGAATATGACGGTGTATTGCTTCTATAATTACAGGCTAATTTACTCATATAGATGTGGTCACATGGCTTACAAACTGAATCTTAACTGGCCTGAATTTTTAGAAAAATACTGGCAGAAAAAACCCGTTGTATTGAAAAATGCATTTCCTGATTTTGTCGACCCTATCACACCGGATGAACTGGCTGGCTTGGCCATGGAGTCGGAAGTTGACAGCCGCCTAGTCAGCTTTATTGATAATAAATGGGAAGCGAGTCACGGCCCGTTTGAAGATTTCAGCGAACTAGGCGAAAAAGGATGGTCACTATTGGTGCAAGCGGTCAACCATTGGCATATACCAGCGGCCGAACTAGTGAAACCGTTTCGTGTACTGCCCGAGTGGCGTCTTGATGATTTGATGATCTCCTATTCAGTGCCTGAAGGTGGTGTTGGGCCTCATATTGATAACTATGATGTTTTTATCATACAAGGTATGGGACGCCGCCGCTGGCGTGTGGGCGATGCCCTACCGATGCGTCAGTTCTGCTCACATCCGGCATTATTACATGTCGACCCATTTGAACCGATTATTGACGTGGAAATGGCACCAGGAGATATTCTGTATATTCCGCCGGGATTCCCTCACGATGGTTTCACTTTCGAAGATACCATGAACTATTCTGTCGGCTTTCGCGGGCCGACTGGTCGTGATCTGCTGAGCAGTTTTGCAGACTATGCGCTGGAACAGGATTTGGGTGGCATAAATTATGGCGATCCTGACCTCACGGTGACTGAAAATACAGGTACCATGGAACCTCATGAGGTTGAACGTCTACGAGCCATGATGATTGAAATGATCAACAAGCCGGATGATTTTGAACAGTGGTTAGGCCGTTTTGCAACGACTCTACGTCATGAGCTGGATATTGCCCCCTCAGATCCGCCATATCAACCGGAAGAAGTGCTAAGTGTGTTAAATGACGGTCAAAAATTGATCCGACTGAGCGGCTTGCGTGTGATGCGTATCAATGAGCACTTTTTTGTGAATTCGGAAGGCTGGATTACCACAGAAACAAAGGGTGCAGATGCATTGTGCCAGCTTATGGAAGTCGGCATCAATGAACTCGGTGAAGCACTGGAGAGCCCTGCTTTTATCGCGCAATTAACCGAATTTATCAATCAAGGATATTGGTATTTCGAAGAATAAGTCGCACCTGCCCAACAAGATAAAACACCTGCTAATGGGTGTTTTGTCTCGGCCCACCTAGAAAAATATCTCTTTCAGATTTCAGAAATTTCTACAGGTAAAAAGAAAGAAAAACCCATAAACCAAGTTTATCCCTTCGGTCCTTGTGCTTTTGCCAGTTTTTAGGTTTTATCTGTTATCTAATAAAAGTCAAATAGGCTAGTTTTAGTCATTATCTTACTTAGTGGTACTAATGTTCGGAGTTAAAAATGACAGTTTCTACTCGGCTAGTCAGCGGCTTATTATTCGCAACACTTTTGGCTTCTCAACACGTGCGTGCTGATGCTGAAACTAAACTAAATAAAGATGTTAAGCTAAATCACGCAACCGTATTTTTACGTGGTGCTGAATTAGATAACACCGTGACACTGTCACTTAATAAGGGGGCGAACTCGGTCATCCTCACCAATATCGCAAGTAATATTGACCCGCGTACGCTATCGATTGATCTTGAACAGGATGATGTGGTTATTCGCTCCGTTAATATCCAAAATATAGCAACAGAAGCTAATTATCCAATGGCTATTGCTGAACTTTTGGATCAGAAAAAACAATTAAGCCAGCAGATAGAGACATTGAATATTGCAATTAAAGTCGGTGAAGAACAATTAAATTTATTGAAAGATCACCGCTTTTTTGGGGGAAATACAGCGCAAACCCTAGAAGAATCAGCCCAGAAATTAAATTTTATTCGTCAGCAGATGTCTAATATTTTACAAGAGCAACAAAAAAACCAGTTGGAATTAGTTGAACTACAAGAAAAAGCTACGTTATTGCAGGCAAAAATTGATGAAAAAATGCCCTCTTCAATTGGTGAACAGACCCAAATTGTCTTGTCTATCGATGCGCAAAAACCGGTGACAGCAGAGTTGCAAGTTTCTTATTTAACACCTGATGCGGCTTGGTCTCCAAGTTACGATATCCGCAGCCTGAATTCGCAATCCCCTATTGTTTTAACGTACAAAGCGGACATAGTGCAAAATACAGGCATTGATTGGGATAAAGTTAATTTAACACTTTCAACGATTAACCCGTCTAAAAATATCACGCCTTCTGTCTTACAGCCTTGGCGCTTGTCCGTTTATGATAATAACGCTCAAATAGCACGCCAGGCTCGAATGAAAATGCCAGCAGCGCCAATAGCAATGTATGAAGAAAGCAGTGTCAGTGAGAAAAAAACAATAAATTCAGGTGTTTCAGATTTTGTAACTACATCTAACAATGGTGTCAATTTAAATTACCAAATTGCCCTGCCTTACTCCCTGAAAAGCACGATCAAACCGAATTCGCTCACCATTAAACAACAAAATATTGATGTAAAATACAAGTATACTGCCACGCCAAAATTGACTGAAGAAGTATTCTTACAAGCGAATATTGAAGATTGGCAATCACTTAACTTATTGAATGGAAATGCTAATGTATATTATGGAAATACGTATGTAGGCAATTTTATAGTCAATGCCAATCAATTGGTTGACACATTGAGCGTTCCTTTTGGTGTTGATAAGAGTATTCAAGTCTCTCGTGAATCAAATGAAAAGATGAAGAAAAAACCGAGTTTTATGGGGTCGACTATTCAACAAACAGAAAGTTACTTGGTCAAAGTAAAAAACATGCATACGAAACCCATTGAATTGACTGTTTATGACCAAATTCCAGTGAGTGAGGACAGCGATATAAAAGTGTCTGCAATAGAGGATAAAAATGCGGTTACCAATAAAAGCACTGGTGAAATAACATGGGATATTGCCTTAGAACCGAATGAAGAAAAGCAAATTTCATTTAGTTATTCGTTGAGCTACCCAAAAGATAAACAGATACTAGGGTTGTAACAATTTTTGTAGTTCTTTTTCGATGGCGTTAGAATAAACCCACACTGACACGACAATTATAACTATGAGGTTTCCATGATTATTTTAGTAACAGGTGCTTCTTCTGGTTTTGGTGAATCAATTGCCCGCAGATTTATCAAACATAATTACACCGTTATTGGAACAGGACGTAGAACTGAGCGTTTAGATGCTCTCCATCAAGAGTTAGGTGATAAATTTTACCCTTTAACATTGGATATCCAAGATAGAACAGCCATCCAAGATGCGATTTCAAGTTTACCTGCACACCTCAAACATATTGATATTTTAGTTAATAATGCCGGTTTGGCTTTAGGCTTAGAACCGGCGTTTGATGCCAATCCTGACGATTGGGATGTGATGATTAATACGAATACCAAAGGTTTAGTTAATATGACTTACGAGGTATTGCAAGTCATGGTTGCTAATAACCACGGTCATATTATTAATATTGGCTCAACTGCAGCGAGCTGGCCTTACAAAGGTGGTAATGTTTATGGTGCAACCAAAGCCTTTGTGAAACAATTTTCACTTGGCTTGCGTGCTGATTTACAAGGGAAAAAAATTCGAGTTACCGATATCGAGCCGGGCCTCGTTGGTGGTACAGAGTTCTCAAATATTCGCTTTAAAGGGGATGACGATAAAGCAGCTAGCACTTATCAAGGCGCAGATGCTCTGACCCCTGAAGATATTGCTGAAACAGTTTATTGGGTTGCTACTCTACCGGCTCACATGAATGTAAATACATTAGAATTGATGCCTGTTTGCCAAACTTTTGCTGGTTTAACCGTATATAAACAACTTTAATTTTTAGTACTATTCTATACAGACGTACTGATACACTTTTAGCTATACTGAGATTATCGGTCCTGTTTGGTAAGGAATTTACATGAATTCACATAAAATGTTGAAAACTGGCTTAACTGCAATATGTTTCTGTCTCCCTTTACTTTGGGCTACATCATCTTCCGCTGCACAATCAACGACATCATGTACTGCAGGCAGTACGTGTGTTTCAGTAGGTCAAGGTGATGACTCTCTTAATAAAGAGCAAGCGCGCCAAGAAAAGGAACAATGGGATGATACCCGTATGTTGCGCAAAAAGGTTAATACTCGTACCGAAAAAGAGTTTGATAAAGTAGATCAGGCTTTTGATGCAAAAGATAAATGCGAGAAAAGCCTCAATCTAAATGCTTACTGGGAACCGAGCACTAAACGTTGCCTTGACGTAAGTAATGGCCGTCCAATTAATAATCCATAACCTTATAGGTTGTTTTATGGAGCTGTTGATCAAGGAGAGAAGATGAAAAAGAAATTATTGTTACCCTTATTTGCACTGGTGCTAGCACCAGCTTTCGCGCAAGCTTCATGTGAAAGCGTAATTGAGGAAATCAAACAAAAGATTATCAATAATGGTGTTCCTGCAGATAACTTTAGTTTGGTTGCAGTGCCTAATGATGAAGTTGACGCGTCTAAAGGCCAAGTCGTCGGCCACTGCCAAAATGATTCTTATAAAATCATTTATACCCGTCATTAATTATAAGTTATAAGTAAAAAACAGGGCGCTACTCATGATGGCGCCCTATTTTTTGATTAATAACTTACTTAGTTCGTAACGTGCTTAGTTAGGAATGGTAATAAGTTCTTGTAGTTTATCTGTATTAAGGTAATGCCCTAACTCTCTTTCTTCTGGCCGCAATAAATACGGGATCTCCCCAATTAATGGTGCCTTAATATGATGTTGTAACCGTTCAATGATTTGTGCGTAGTGCGCCAATCCTGGATTGATGCGGTTTGCCATCCAACCAATTAATGGTAAGCCATCAGCTCGAATTGCATCCGCTGTTAGTAATGCGTGATTAACACAACCATGTTGAATGCCGACGACTAAGATCACACCAACAGGTTGACCTTTTAACCAGTCTGCATAAAAAGTATTGTCATCAAGTAGATAGCGCCATCCCCCATTACCCTCGATAACAACCATGTCACATTGATGATGTAAATGGTCTAGACCATGCTTTATTTTATTAAAATCAATGCTATTTTCATGGCTGTAATTGTCTGTAATACGCACAGGGTTAACTTCATCATAAGAAACAAGGTCTTTAGAAACACTGTGGATGAGTAATGCATCTTTATTTCTGATTCCTTCAGGGGTATCAATGCATTGATCTGCAATAGGCTTATAGCCCACTGCTTTAATTCCTTGGTTATTTAGTGCTTGCAAGATGGCAAGCGTCGATACTGTCTTCCCGACATCTGTATCTGTCCCGGTAACAAATAGATTGATCATGGTCTTTTTCTATCCTGAAGTGACAGACTTATACAGCAATAAGCTGCAAAAATGATATGGATTCAGTTTATTGGAATGGGTAAGTGAGAAGTTTGCGTTAGCTCAATTTTGTGTACGATAGTATAAATATTATCGAATTGTTTTAACCTTGTAATAGTTGTAGTAGCAGTGAACCATCATATAATGCTCTCTGTATTAATGATGTTTCACTCTCCTTTACTGTAAATAAAGATTTTTCTATCGATAAATTGGATGAATACAGAGGAACTGCGTATTTATTTATATGGTCATGTAAACATTTTAAAAACAGCTCAGAACCTTGATTCAAAGGTGAATTGACTAAAATTAACTCACTACCAAATAAATTCACCATCAGTGCTAATGGTTTAGCTAATTGCTGGGCAACTTGATTAATAAGGTAAACACAAAGTCTGTCGTTTAATGTTGCTCCAGCGCAAATTTTTTCAATTGAAATATCGTGTTGATGCAAAAAAGAATCAGGGTAGTTTATTAGGAAATTATTAGCTTGCCGCAATATTGCAGGAATGGACGTTTTTGTTTCTAAGCAATCGTTGCTACCGCAATAGCAAAAGTTATGTTGGTATGGCTCACATTGGGTATGGCCAAACAAAATAGGTCGACGGGTATTCGCATCTAAGGCTGTTCCATGGTTTAACACCATGACATTAATAACATCTTGTAGCTGTAAGTAAATGATGTTTTTTGCTTTTCTTTTCTCCTGATGAGAAAAGTGGTCCATTAACGCCAACGCATCCACTGGCGGATGTAAATAGGTGGGTAAACCCGTTTGCTTGGTAAGGTGTTCCGCAATGGCCAATTGATGGATTTTAAAAGAAGGATGCTGATAAATAACACCGGTATGGGGATCTAAAATACCATCAATAAGAATGCTAATGGCGGTGACTCTTTCTAATATGTTTTGATGACTAGCAAAAAATTGACTAATTAATTCAGAAAGTGAATCCATAAATTCGCTATTCCCTAGCGGTGTAAATGGATATTCTGTTTGCGCTAAGGTAACCGCATTAATTTCTTTCAGGGAAATGGTAAGTTTCTGCTCTTCAATACGGATCGCTAGAAATTGCCACCCTTCACTTTCAATCACTAGCCCTATCGCTGGGCGTCCACGTAAACCGAGTACAGGAAACTCTAATTCTTTGATTAAGTGGGCATCCATAAGCTCGCGTGTAATTTTAGTGATACTTGCAGGCGCAAGCTGTGCTTGTTTTGATAAGGCAATACGCGAAATTGGACCATGCTGATCAATGATACGATATACAATCCCCGTATTTAATTGTTTGATTTGGTCAATATGGCCTGTTTGATTCACCATGGTAATAATTCAATTCCTTTATAAAGCAATGAGTTATTATGCCTTAATCTGTGTATGAATGATTTCGTTTGCATTGAAAGTGTGAGCTTACTCACTTTTGTTGACCAACAATATTGGCCATCAAAAGATTTGTTAATTTTTTGGCGACAGCAGGTAATGCTCTACGCGTATTGTAGACTAACCAGACTTCAGATGAAGCATTAATATTTGTGAGTTTTAAGTATTTCACACCATCAATTTTCATACGTGTGAATGATTCTGTAATTACGGAAATTCCCATACCTGCGGCAACTAACCCCAAGATAGTCATTGCTTCCCCTGCTTCTTGAGAAATGGTCGGTACCACCCCTGCAGATGTTAACAATTGGTTTATTTCATCATATAACGCAGTACCGACATCACGTTCAAAGAAAATAAAAGGATAATCAGCAAGCTGTTGAATATCGACACCAACATCAATAAATTCTAACAATGGGTGCCCTTCATAGACAGCGACCATAAATGGCTCTTTAAATAATAGCTGGTAATCCAATTGCTCTGGTAACACCGTATTTCTCATAATGCCAAAATCAATTCGCCCCGTAATTAATGGTGCAATCTGTTGTTTCGTATTCATTTGGTGCATATGAATAGAAACCTCTGGGTATGTTTCCCGATATTGCCGTAAACTCATTGTGACCTTATGCATAAACGGCGTAGTTGAAGTAAATCCAATGGACAACTCCCCAAGTTCGCCTTTTTCCATGCGAGCCGCTTTTGTCGCAGCTGCATCGACTTGCGCTAAAATTTGATACGCTTCTTTTAAAAACATCGTGCCTGCTGGCGTTAAGGCAACATTTCGATTATTCCTTTCTAACAGTTTTGCATTAATTTTCTCTTCAAGCATTTGTATTTGTTGGCTTAACGGGGGCTGTGAAATATGTAAACGTTCAGCAGCCTTGCCAAAATGGAGCTCTTCAGCGACAGCAATAAAGTACCGCAGGTGCCTAAGTTCTATACTCATCGTTTTCTCGATATCATTGATATGTTTAAAATATCATTGTTAATGATTAATATATTAGACAAAAAAATAGAAAGTTTCTATTCTTTGATCGAAATCAAACGTGTTGGTATGACAAGGAATATACATGGAACACTCACAGAATAGTCTTACATCTGAGCAACCTAACGAAGGAATAAGGGCACCCCAGCAAGGAAATACCACACAAAAAAAACATTACATACAAAGAGATGATGCGCTGTATTTACGTGTGACTTTATCTTTTTTTACGGTGGGTTTTGCCACATTTGCATTACTGTATTTTGTGCAGCCAATTCTGCCTATGCTGTCAGAGGATTTTAATATTTCCCCTGCCACTGCAAGCTTATCATTATCACTGAGTACTGGCTTGATGGCATTAGGTTTATTAATTACAGGGCCAATTTCAGATGCAATAGGTCGAAAAAATGTGATGGTGATTGCATTGACCTGTGCCGCATTATTTACGCTACTTAGTTCCGTCATGCAGAGTTGGCAAGGGATCTTAATTGCGAGAGCATTAGTTGGTTTGTCGCTAAGTGGTGTTGCCGCGGTTGCGATGACCTATTTAAGCGAAGAGATCCATCCAAGCTATGTTGCACTATCCATGGGCTTATATATTAGTGGTAATTCATTGGGTGGAATGAGCGGCCGTTTGGTGACGGGAGTGATCGCTGATTTTTATTCATGGCGTGTTGCCGTGGTGATTTTAGGTTCGTTAGCTTTGATCGCGGCTATTGGCTTTTGGCGCTTATTGCCCCCTTCTCAGCACTTCCGGGCGAGTTCTTTAAAACCTAAGAATCTGTGGGTTAATTTGCATCTACATTTTAGAGACAAAGGCTTACCTTTTCTATTTATTGAAGGCTTTGTTTTGATGGGGGGCTTTGTCACAATGTACAACTACATTGGATATCGCTTACTTGAAGCGCCTTACTCTTTTTCTCAGTCTACTGTCGGCTTGTTATCCGTTATTTATTTAACAGGGACTTACAGTGCGACTAAAACAGGAAGCCTAATTCACAAATATGGACTTGGACAAGTACTCATAGCGTCCATCAGTATGATGTTAGTTGGTATTTTAGTCACATTACATTCAAATGTTTGGTTAGTTTTACTTGGAATGACAATACTGACAACGGGTTTTTTTGCAGCACACTCTGTAGCTAGTAGCTGGGTGGGACGCAGAGCTAAACGAGCACGTGGCCAAGCGTCTTCCTTGTATTTATTTAGTTATTACGCAGGGTCAAGTATTGCAGGTACGGTTGGTGGCTTATTTTGGCAACACTTCGGTTGGAATGGAGTTGCTTTATTTATCGCTGGAATATTATTTATCGGCATTATCATTGCTTGCCGTTTGAAATCAATTTGTTATAACCAATAGGTTAGGAACTAATAAAGGTTAAGCTACCGCTCCTCCTCGTGATTAGTAGATGATGAAAATGTCTATTAATTACGAGGAAACTCAATGAAACCATTCTCACTAAAACTATTTTTATTTGCATCATTGCTCTTTTGTTGTAGTTCTTTTGTTTGGTCCCATGGCTATGTCGAATCCCCTGAAAGTCGCTCATATTACTGCAAACAAGGTATAAATACTCACTGTGGGCCAGTGCAATATGAGCCGCAATCGATTGAAGGCCAAAAAGGCTTCCCCCAATACGGCCCAGCTGATGGAAAAATTGCTAGCGCTGGTATTGGTGCTTTTTCTCCCTTAGACATACAAACTACGAACCGATGGAAACGGGTTATTTTAAATTCACCTAATGTTAAGTTTAAATGGCGCATCACGGCAAAACATAAAACGACAAAATGGGAATATTTCATAACTAAGCCTGACTGGCAGCCAAATGCCCTATTATCGCGTAATCAATTTACACTAACCCCATTTTGTAAATTTGAACGTGTAGAAACTCCAGGGGAAATTGTGGAACACAACTGTGTATTACCGAAAAATCAAAAAGGTTACCATGTAATCTTAGCCATTTGGACGATATATGATACACCGAATGCATTTTACCAAGTCATTGATACAGAAATAAATTAACGTAAAAGTAAAGTTATATACAAGAAAAGGACAAGTGTTAAAATACCCACTTGCCCTTTTAAGCTTCGTTTTATTATTGATAAGCTCGATAGTTAATGGTAATTATAGTTATCACCCATTTGAATGTTGTAACTAAATGACTATAAAACAAGATTTGATTGATACGTTCAATGAATTGGAGTCACGGATAAACCAATTTAGCCTCTTGCTGCTGGAACAATCAAAACAGGTTCCATTTACAGCCCATGTATTTCAGTTACCTTCAGTTATTAAAGGTGAGGAAAATAATGAAATAGAACAAATTTCAGTACATACACTAGCGGGTCATGATGCTGTGAGTGAAGCAATAAAGTTAATTAACTTATTATTTTTGCAGAATAAATCCGAAGAAATTAGCAATAAAGCCGCTATCCGCTTACCTGGCGTTATATGTATACAAACTCATTTGCAGACATATCGTGACTTTAATTCGTTAATATTAAAGATCAATGAGTTAAAGAGGCATATAAAGGCAATTGTCACACAAGTGAATGAACCTCATCGATTCGACTTTATCCGTGACAGTTTACACGGACTGCTGACATTAAATACCTATCGTACCCTCACCTCATTGGTTGATATCGATACAGTTAATTTTGGCTGGGCGAATAAAAAAGTTATCAATAAAGTGACCAAAGATACAGTACTAGACCGTTTACAAGCAAGTATAGATAGTGGCCGCTGCCCTCTTCATTTACCTAAAGAACATTGGCTTTTACAACTGGAAAATGAAATTCGGTTAATTGATTCCCTACCTCATAATGCGGTTTTGAAAACTCAACGCCCTGTCAAAGTTCAGCCAATAGCTCGAGTGTGGGATAAAGAGCAACAGAAACAAACGCAGTTTGCCTGTGCAACACCTTTATTCGTTTTTGCGCTCGAAAAAACAGTAGCAGAAATTAAAGTTGGTGAGCTCCCCGATTACCATGCAAATAACATTGCTATTCGTAATCGACCTAAAGCAAAACAGGTTGAATTATTAATTCCTCGATTAAATTTGTATATTGAACGCTAAAAAAACACCCATCTGTAAAACAGTATGGGTGTTATATAAAGCCAGTTTAATAAGCTAGCTTAAGATTTCATGCTGCCAACCATATCTTCTGGACGAACCCAATCATTGAACTGTTCTTCAGTTAAATAGTTTAGTTTCAGTGCAGATTCTTTCAGCGTCAGCCCTTCTTTGTGTGCTTTCTTAGCAATTTCTGCCGCTTTATCGTACCCGATGTGGGTATTTAAAGCAGTTACTAACATTAACGATTCATGAAGTAATTTCTCAATGCGCTCACGATTTGGTTCAATTCCAATCGCACAGTGCTCATTAAAGCTACGCATACCATCAGCTAACAAGCGAACAGATTGTAAGAAATTATCAATTAGCATTGGGCGGAATACATTCAGCTCAAAATTACCTGAAGCCCCACCAATGTTCACAGCAACATCGTTCCCCATCACTTGAGCACATAACATTGTCAATGCTTCACACTGTGTCGGGTTAACTTTACCTGGCATGATTGAACTGCCTGGCTCATTTTCTGGGATAGATATTTCACCAATACCGCAGCGAGGACCAGATGCTAACCACCTTACATCATTCGCAATTTTCATTAGAGAAGCTGCTAAACCTTTTAAAGCACCGTGTGCGTGCACAAGGCTATCACAAGTTGCTAATGCTTCAAATTTGTTCGGAGCTGTAATAAATGGCTGGCCGGTTAATTCTGCAATTTTTTTCGCAACACGAACGGCATACTCTGGATGAGTATTTAAACCGGTCCCTACTGCTGTACCACCTAACGCTAATTCACACACATGTGGAACTGCGTTTTCAATGTGTTTTTCACTATGCGCTAACATTGCAGCCCAACCAGAAATTTCTTGGCCTAGCGTCAGCGGAGTTGCATCTTGTAAGTGAGTACGACCGATTTTTACGATATCTTTAAATTCTTTCGCTTTTGCATCTAACGTTTGATGCAAAATTTTCAGTTCAGGGAGAAGATGTTCGCGGATTGCGACGACCGCAGCAACGTGCATTGCCGTTGGGAAAACATCATTTGAACTTTGACTTTTATTCACATCATCATTAGGGTGAATAAGACGATCGTTACCACGTTGGCCACCGAGAATTTCGCTACCACGGTTAGCTAAAACCTCGTTCATGTTCATGTTACTTTGCGTACCAGAACCTGTTTGCCAAATAGCAAGAGGAAATTCCGTTGGATGTTTACCAGCTAAAACTTCGTCAGCGGCAGCAATGATTGCATCGCCGCGCTCTTTAGCTAATAATCCGAGATCCATATTGACACTAGCAGCGGCTTTTTTTGTGATAGCGAGTGCGTGAATCAACGCAACAGGCATTTTTTCTACAGATATACGGAAATGTTCTAAAGAACGCTGCGTTTGCGCGCCCCACAATTGGTCAGCAGGTACTTCAATTGGTCCCATTGAGTCTTTTTCAATGCGAGTGGCTGCCATTACTATCTCCTTAGGTACATACACAGAATAATTGATTTTAGAATCATCTGCTTGCAGGTAAGCAAATAACCGAGCAGTATAATGCCACAAATTGAATTTCATTTATGAGACTTGGTCGAGCTTATTGTATTGTAGTGAAAAGGAAATCAGTTGATTTTTATGAAAAAGAGAATTTTGCTATGCTGAAAATGATAAACAAAGTCCAAAACTATGACTGGGGCAGTAAAACGGCCCTGACTAAGTTATATGGGATTTCAAACCCCGATAACTTACCAATGGCTGAACTTTGGATGGGGGCTCATCCAAAAGCAAGCTCCGAAGTTCTCGATACGGAAAAAAATCAAAGTATTCCACTTAATGTCTTAATTGATAGCGATCCTGAAGCTTATTTAGGTCAACATGTTGCACAGACGTATCATCGTTTACCTTATTTATTTAAGGTGTTATGTGCTGCTCAACCGTTGTCTGTTCAGGTGCATCCAAACAAAACTTATGCTGAAGTTGGTTTCGCCAAAGAAAATTCAGCAGGGATCCCTTTAGATTCCCCAATACGTAATTATAAAGATGATAACCACAAACCTGAACTGATCTTCGCATTAACACCTTTTAAAGCGATGAATGCCTTTCGCCCACTAAATGAAATCGCTCAGCTTCTGGATTTTGTTTCTGCTGCCCATCCTGATATTCAGTTATTTGTTCAGGACCCCACTGAAGAAAAATTATCACGTTTATTTGCACAAATTCTTAACCTAACGGGTGAACAAAAAGATTTAGCACTTGGTGTATTAAAAGCAGCATTGAACAGCCGACAAGGTGAACCATGGAACTCAATAAAGCAAATGGTTAGTCTGTATCCTGAAGATAATGGGTTATTTACCCCTCTTCTTCTTAACATCGTTGAATTAGAACCTGGTGAAGCGATGTTTTTATATGCCAGAACGCCACATGCTTATCTAGAAGGTGTCGGGTTAGAGGTTATGGCAAATTCAGATAATGTACTGCGTGCAGGGTTAACAAATAAGCATATAGATATTCCAGAGTTGATTGCGAATATTGACTTTAAGCCTACGTTTGCAAAGGATTTATTGAACACCCCCGAAAAATCTGGAAATATCTGGAAATATAATATTCCAGTAGAAGATTTTGCATTTAATATATATTCTATAAGCCACTCGGAAGTTGTGCTATCTAATAATAGTGCCTCAATTTTGTTCTGTATTGAAGGCCAGTTAGTTCTGCATTCAAGTAATGATGAAATATGCGTTAATTCAGGTGAGTCTGTATTCTTACCTGCTTATGAGAAAAGCATAACCATTAATGGCAGTGGTAAACTAGCCCGAGTATTTAACAAATAGTGTCATATTCTGTATTTAACCGTCTTTATTGCATGAAGATGGTTACTTAAAACTTTTATAAATTTATAAGTACGGCAATAACGTACTGAAAGGATGGATGTTTATAATGAAAAAGTCATTAGTCGCGGTTGGTGTTATTGTTGCTCTAGGTGCAGTGTGGACCGGTGCTTCATGGTATACAGGTTCTAAAGTAAAAGATGAACTTGATAGAGTAATCCTCAAAACCAACGATTTTTTTGCTGTAAATGTGCCTGAGTCGGGTTTGAACTTTAAAGTAGAAAATTATGAAAAAGGCGTATTTTCATCTAAAGCAGATATTGTAATCACCTCTGCAGACTCAGTCTCACCAGACGACTCCATTGTATTCAAAACGAATATTGATCATGGCCCATTCCCATTATCACAAGTTGCTAAGTTTAATTTATTACCTAAATTAGCAGCAACGCAAATTGAATTAGCTAATAACGCAACCACAAAAGAATTGTTTGAAGCAACACAAGGTAAACCTTTTATTCATGGTTCCGCTGTTATTGGCTATAGCAAAAGTATTGATACCAGCTTAGAACTGATCCCTATCGAATATAAGAAAGATGATGTTTCATTATCATTCAGTGGTTCGAAGTTCGATGTATCAACAACCTCTGACCTTGCTGCTGTAGATGCAACTTTAGTGACGGATAATTTAGTTATTGGTAAAAAAGATAACTCTGAATCCATGACTTTAAAAGGTTTAAAATTAGTCTCTAATGTAGAAAAGTCACAATATGGCTTCTACACTGGAACCCAGTCATTTGTTATTGCGGATACAGATTTCAACATCCCTGAAACCAAATTCTCTTTTAAAGATTTCAAAATTTCAAGTGATACCTCTATTACTGGCGAAGATGTAAAAGGAAATATTTCTTATAGCATCGCTGATTTAAAAGCATTAGAGCAAAACTTAGGTTCTGGCGAATTAACTGTTGCTATTGAAAAATTAGATGCTAAAGCATTAGGTAAATTCGTTGAACAATATAATGAAGCTTTAGCGCAAGGTTTAGCTAGTGGAGATCCTACTGAAGCTACAGAGCGTTTAGCTATGGAGATGATGTCTACAACATTACCAGAGCTAATGAAAAGCAAGCCTGTATTTACGGTTAGCCCTTTCTACTGGAAAAATGAAGCTGGCCAAAGCTCAGTTGACCTAAACATCACATTCAATAAATGGAACCAAGACGAAATGACTGCGTTAGCAATGTCTAACAAAGTTGATGAAGCTATCAAGCAACTCATTACGTCTTTCGATTTCAATTTAAAACTGAATAAACCAATGATGATCGAATCAATGACTCAAGCAATGATTATTGATCAAGGTGTACCAGTTGATGCAGAAGCTAAAAAAGAAATGAAAGGCATGATCACTTCTGAGTTTGAAGGTGTTCAGCAAATGCTGACTTCAGATATGTTCTCTTCTCCATTTGAAGAAATGTTTATGACTGATGAAGAACGTGCTGAAAAAGCTAAACAGAAAAAATCACCTTGGATGATTGATAGCGAAAATGATTTAACTATGACTATCAAATTTGCAGGTAATGACCTGACATTCAATAATGACAAATATACCTTAGCTGAGTTCCTCACTAAGATGAAAATGATGTCTAGCCCAGAAGATGCATTAGAATATGAAGCTGTACCTGCTCCAGACGCAGAGCCAGCACCAGAAATGGAAGTTGAGCCTGAGTTAGCTCCACAAGAAGCACCAGCTAACTAATTTGACTCAATACCATCTAGTGACGAAAGCCAGTTAATATTAGCTGGCTTTTTTATTACATCACGAAATAAACGTGATATATATCACAATATGAATGTAATAATTAATCTCGTTTCACATTTTTCGTGATTCGTAATTGCCTTTAATGAAATAAAAGTCAAAATAAGGATAGAAAATAGATAAAGGATCATTCCGTGATTAATACACATTTACCTTTAACCGATTTACACCGCCACCTCGATGGCAATATTCGTCCAGAAACGATCCTCTCCTTAGCAGAACAGCATCATATTCAATTACCTGCTACAGAGATTGAAGCATTGCGCCCTCACGTCCAGATTATAGGACAAGAAGCTGACTTAGTTGGTTTTTTAGCAAAGCTAGATTGGGGAGTCGCTGTTTTAGCTGATTTGGACGCCTGTCGCCGTGTCGCGCTTGAGAATGTTGAAGATGCCTTTAATGCTGGTATCGATTACGCAGAGCTACGTTTCTCTCCTTACTATATGGCGATGAAGCACCAATTGCCTGTTGAAGGTGTAGTTGAAGCCATTGTTGATGGTGTACGTGCAGGGTGCCAACAATTTGATATTAAAATTAATTTAATTGGTATTTTAAGCCGCACTTTTGGCCAACAAGCCTGTACAGCTGAACTGCAAGGATTATTAGCGCATCGAGATCATTTATGCGCATTAGATTTAGCAGGAGATGAGCTCGGATTCCCTGGAGAGCTCTTTGAGTCACATTTTATTAAAGCTAGAGATACTGGGTTAAATATTACTGTTCATGCAGGTGAAGCGGCTGGAGCAGACAGTATTTGGCATGCCATTAAGGTATTAGGCGCACAACGAATTGGTCATGGCGTTAAAGCAATAGAAGACCCTGCTCTAATTGAGTATTTAGTAAAACATCAAATTGGCATGGAAAGCTGTTTAACGTCGAATATTCAAACAAGCACAGTTCCATCCTTAGCTCAACACCCATTGAAAACCTTTTTGCAACACGGTGTTTTGGCTTCAATTAATACAGATGACCCAGCAGTTCAAGGGATTGAGCTACGCCATGAATATGAAGTGGCTGCCCCACAAGCTGGTTTAACGGCAGCAGAAATAGAACAAGCACAACGAAATGGTCTGAGTATGGCATTTTTATCGGATAGTGAGAAAAAAGTGCTCTTACATAAAGCTGCTACTCGTTAATTTAAATTTCTTAAGGGCATTTGTTAGAATGCCCTTTTTAATTTTCAAGCCACTTTCCTATATTATTGTATTTCTACGTTTATACACAGACACACGACTCTCCTTTACTAGCTCACCTTTTGTATTCAATGTACAAGTACAGTTGTTAATTTAGCGATTATTAAACCCACTGCATGTTGTAACTAAATATAGCTAATCCTATAAATCAATAGCAAAAATATGAGGGGTTACTAATCCCCCTCAATCTTAGAATACTTATTTCATCGATAACCGTTTAGCATAGCGCTGAGCAAGTACAGCGCTGACCATCAGTTGTATTTGGTGAAAGATCATCAATGGCAATAAAATAACCCCCACTGTCGCAGCAGGAAACAACACATTCGCCATTGGGACTCCATTAGCTAAACTCTTTTTCGAACCACAAAACACAATGGTAATTTCATCTTCTTTGCTAAAACCTAACAACCGTGCAGCCAACGTATTAAATACAATGATAATAAATAAGATAACGCAAGTGACAACCACAATCATAAATAGTGAAAATGCGTCTATTTTCTGCCAAATCCCCTCTACCACTGCTTCACTGAATGCCACATAAACGACCAATAATATTGAAGACCGGTCAGTCATATTAACTAATTTGCGATTACGGTTTATCCAATTGGCAATCAGCGGCCGAGATAAATGCCCCACAATAAATGGCAGCATCAATTGCATTAGAATGGAGCCTATCGCATTAAGCGTATCCATGGCTTGGCTGCCATCAGCATCCATCAATAAGCCCACTAAGATTGGCGAAAGAAAAACCCCAAGAATACTCGACGCCGATGCACTACAAATAGCTGCAGCAATATTCCCCCCCGCTACCGATGTGAATGCAATGGCTGACTGTACAGTTGCAGGTAAAGCACATAGGTATAAAAAGCCCATATATACAGTGGGTGACATCCATTTCGGAACAATCACGGCAAGCCCTAGGCCTACGATAGGAAATACAATGAATGTACTCGCAAAAACCAAGAGATGTAGGCGCCAGTGCCCTATCCCCGCCATGATTGATTCACGAGATAATTTAGCCCCATGCATAAAGAACAATAATGCAATTGCAGCAGTCGTTAAATATTGAAACGCCGTTTTTATATCGCCTTCACAAGGAAAAAGACTGGCTAGAATGACAACGCCAATCATGATAAGTAAAAATGGGTCTATTCTCAGTTTAGCTAGCAAATTCATTCGATTATCCATAATAAAAGCCAGTTATATTAACTGGCCTTATAGTGAGCGTTGATGACATTAAAAGATTGCTTCAATTGTCCGTTTTTCTTTTGCCGAACGTATACCTGCTTCAATAAGTTTCATAATATCTATCGCTTCGCTCGGGGTGACAGGATTTGGTTTACCATGGCGAATCGCATCATATATCCCTTGATAATAACCACCATAATTTCCGCGTTGGTTTGGCCAAGATTGTGTTATAAGCTCATCACCTTGTGACAGCGTCACATTACCCATGTTGGTATCAATTCCCCAATCAGCCCCTTCTGGACGTTGGCCGCTCTTTAAGCAGTCTTCTTGGGTGTCTAAACCATATTTAACATAGCTACCATTCATACCATGAATAACATATATCGGCGTTGGTGCAGCGGCTAATGTTGTTGCATGTAATACCACTTTTTTATCTGCATACTGCAAAACAGCATGAAAGTAATCCACTGCCTGTGCATTAGGGCGGATCATGGCAAGATCAACGTTGATCCCTAAAGGCCTACCAAAATATTGCAAGACTTGGTCTAACAAATGTGGCCCTAAGTCGTACCAAATACCGGCTCCGGGTATATCGGCTTCACGCCAACGTTGCCTAACTAGCGGCCGATAACGGTCAAAATGGGATTCATAGTATTTAATATCCCCTAGCTTACCTTCTTCTAAGATCTTTTTAACGGTTAAAAAACCTGAATCCCATCGACGGTTATGATAAACCGACAGTAGTTTTCCAACTTGCTCCGCTTGTTGTTTTAATTGCTCTGCCTGTGAGACATCTAACGTAAAGGGTTTATCAACAACTACATGTTTTCCAGCTGCCAATGCCGCTTGTGCAAGGGGGAAGTGAGTATCATTAGGTGTAGGAATGACAACTAATTCGATATCTTTATCCGCAAAAACAGCTTCTGGAGATGCAGCAACATGAATATTTGGCCAATCTGCCTTAACCTTATTGGGGTCACTGCTAGAAATCGTTGCCAAATCATACCCTTCTAAAATACCAAGGAAAGGTGCATGAAATGTTTTGCTTGCATAGCCATATCCGATGATCGCGACTTTAATTGGTTTAGACATTTAGACCTCATACAACGATAAACACAAGTGGAGATAAAAAGTACCATCAGAAGGAATGAAATGGCAAATAAATCTATGATAGGATTGTAAATTGTCCAGCGATTTTGCCAAAATGGGTTTTATTAATTATGACTTCAGTTTATGACGCTAACCGCATCACTGGCTGGCTATTAGTTCCAGCGATCTATTTGTTATTAACCTTTTTAGCTGTTTGCAGTATGACTGTCATGTATTGCATTAAATTTTATGAGATTGTCACGACTGTTGACCATTGGACACGTTTTATTCCTGCCGCTTGGTATTTGTCATTCGCCATTGCTATTGGGATGACTATTTTCAGTATCCATGTGTTGCAACTGATGTTTTCTCGTTCAAAACATTTCCCTCGCCGTTTTATTATTTGGCTGCTTATTTTATTATTATTAGGCATAAAAACCTTCGCTTTTTCACCTATTGACGATGAAACCGCTTTGCAAGTCCTTGCATGGCCTTTAATTGGCGCGGGTTTCTTTGTCCCTTATTTCAAGCGTTCCCAACGTGTAAAAATGACTTTCACACAAGATCGATAAGCATCATATAAATTGCTTGATATCATAATGATAGTTTAACTGGCTGCGGCCAGTTTTTGTTCTTTTTTCATTTCAGGCAATAGCATGACTGATTATTTATTACTCTTTGTTGGAACAGTGTTGGTTAACAACTTCGTCCTCGTTAAATTCCTTGGCTTATGCCCTTTTATGGGCGTCTCAAAAAAACTCGAACCGGCCATTGGGATGGGCTTAGCAACGACGTTTGTTATGACATTGGCGTCAATCAGTTCTTGGTTGATTGACACACTTATCCTCATTCCTCTCGACCTCATCTATTTGCGGACGCTAAGCTTTATTTTAGCGATTGCTGTCGTTGTACAGTTCACTGAAATGGTGGTCAGGAAAACGAGCCCAACGCTCTACCGTTTACTCGGCATTTTTCTGCCTTTAATTACCACCAACTGTGCAGTTCTTGGTGTTGCCTTATTAAATATTAATATGTCTCATACTTTTATGCAGTCTGCCGTATACGGTTTTGGCGCTGCTGTGGGTTTCTCATTAGTGATGGTTTTATTTGCCGCTATTCGCGAACGTCTAGCTGTTGCCAATGTTCCAGCCCCTTTTAAGGGCTCGTCAATTGGCTTGATTACCGCTGGCTTGATGTCTCTCGCGTTTATGGGCTTTAGTGGTTTGGTGAAATTCTAATGATGTCTGTATGGATTGCTATCGGTATATTAGCCGTTTTTGGCCTAGTATTTGGGCTGATGTTAGGGTATGCCTCATTACGCTTCAAAGTTGAAGCTGACCCGATTGTCGAACAAGTTGAAGCAATATTGCCTCAAAGCCAGTGCGGTCAATGCAGTTACCCTGGTTGCCGTCCTTACGCTGAAGCGGTTGCCAATAATGGGGAAATGATCAACAAATGCGCCCCAGGTGGCGAACAGGTCATGCTGAAAATCGCTGAATTGCTTAATGTCGACCCTCAACCGATTGATGGCGATGAAGCCGCGCAAAACCCCGTCCGTAAAGTTGCTATTATCGACGAAGAAAACTGCATTGGTTGTACTAAATGCATCCAAGCTTGCCCTGTTGATGCCATTGTGGGTGCAACCCGCGCCATGCACACTGTGATTGAAGACTTGTGCACCGGCTGTGACTTATGCGTCGCCCCTTGCCCTACAGACTGTATTGAACTTGTTCCTGTGAAAACGACTACAGCCAATTGGAAATGGGATTTAAACACCATCCCTGTAAAAAATATTAGTGTTGAATCCAATGAACAGCTTGTCTCTAAAGTAAGAGGTGAAACTCATGCTTAAGCTCTTTAATTGGTTGAAAAAAGATAATATATGGGATTTCAAAGGTGGGATCCATCCGCCTGAAATGAAGCTACAATCTAGCCAGACACCGATGCGTATTGCATCAGTGCCCGATGAGTTGTTTATTCCATTACAACAACATTTGGGCCCTGAGGGAGAACTAATTGTTCAGGTTGGTGACTCAGTATTAAAAGGCCAGCCATTAACTAAAGGGCTTGGGCGTACTGTACCTGTTCATGCATCAACTTCAGGGGTGATCACTGCAATTGAACCTATGGTAACGGCACACCCTTCTGGTTTAAAAGAATTGTGTGTGCGTATTGCAGCCGATGGCCATGATACATGGTGTACTTTGTCCCCAGAGCCTAATTACGTTCAACTAACCCGTGCTGAATTACTGCAAAAAATTGAACAAGCTGGGATAGCCGGCCTCGGTGGTGCAGGTTTCCCAACCGCATCAAAATTGGCCGGAGGTCAAGATGCGATTAAAACATTAATCATTAATGCAGCTGAATGTGAGCCTTATATCACAGCTGATGATAGGTTAATGCAAGAACATGCACAGGAAGTCATTGAAGGCTGTCGTGTTTTACAGCATTTATTGAACCCTGACCAAATATTAATTGGTATTGAAGACAATAAACCTGAGGCTATTCAGGCACTCAAAGATGCGATCACGCCACAAGATAAACAGGTATTCATTAGGGTTATACCAACTAAATATCCATCTGGTGGTGCTAAACAACTGACAAAAATTTTGACAGGAAAAGAAGTGCCGTCTGGTGCGCGTTCTTCACAAATTGGTGTGTTGATGCAAAACGTCGGTACTGTGGTCGCCATTAAACGCGCGGTTGTTGATGGCCAGCCATTGATTGAACGAGTGGTAACTGTCACCGGAGAAGCAATCAGTAAACCAGGTAATTTTTGGACTCGTTTAGGGACTCCAGTTAAACATCTATTACAGCAATCCGGTTTTAACCCAGAGCCAGAACAAATGGTGATTATGGGGGGGCCTTTAATGGGCTTTACCCTACCCGACCTGAATGTCCCTGTCGTAAAAATTTGCAACTGCTTACTGGTCCCCACAATGGAAGAAATGGGACCTAAAGCACTAGAAGAAGCGTGTATTCGTTGTGGGTTATGTGTCGATGCCTGCCCAGCCGCGTTACTTCCTCAGCAACTTTATTGGTTCAGTAAAGGGGATGAACACGAAAAAGCGCAAAAACATAATTTATTTGACTGCATAGAGTGCGGTGCATGTGCTTATGTATGCCCAAGTAATATTCCGTTAGTGCAATATTATCGCCAAGAAAAAGCGGAAATTCGTGAAATTGCTCAAGAAGAGCGCCGAGCTGCTGAAGCTAAATTACGTTTTGAAGCAAAACAGTTGCGTATGGAACGTGATAAACAAGCACGAGAAGAACGCCATAAAAAAGCCGCGGTACAAGTTGATAGCGCGGATAAAGATGCAGTTAATGCAGCCTTGGCTCGAGTTAAAACCAAACAAGCAGCGACCGCGGAGCCTATTAAGATTATTTCGGGTGAACTGCCAGACAATAGTGCGGTGATTGCTGCTCGCGAAGCCCGTAAAGCTCAAGCCCGTGCAAAACAAGCTGAAAAACTGGCTAATGCACAAACAGAGCCCGTTGACACAGCGGCCACGGATGATCCTCGTAAAGAT